>NZ_CP084268.1:300000-469500 GCF_022879595.1 Caballeronia sp. Lep1P3
TCGAGCGGCGCGAGTTCGGGCTTCTCCGTGATGCCGACGGTGCGCTGCCCTTGCACGTTCGAATGCCCGCGCACGGGCGATGGCCCCGCGCCCGGCTTGCCGATGTTGCCGCGCAAAAAGAGCAGGTTGCACAGCATGCGCACGTTCTGAACGCCTTGCCGGTGCTGCGTGAGGCCCATGCCGTAGTGCGCCATCACCGCGTTGGCGCGCATGTATTCGTCGGCTGCGGCTTCGAGGTCCGCGCGCGGCAGCGCCGATACGCGCTCGATGTCGTCCCACAACGCGGCGCGCACGTAGTCCGCGAACTTCTCGAAGCCGACGGTGTGCTCTCCGATGAAATCGACATCGAGAATGCGCGGCTCGCCGCGTGCCTTCGCGCGGTCGTCGGCGTCGATCACGGCCTTGCACATGCCGAGCATCGCCGCCGTGTCGCCGCCTGTCTTCACCTGATGATATTGCGTGCTGATGACCGTATGCGCGGGCGTCATCATTTCGACCGGCGATTGCGGATTGACGAACTGCAACAGCCCCGGCTCGCGAAGCGGATTGAACGTGATGATCGGCACGCCGCGCTTTCTCGCTTCCTGCAACTGATGCAGCATGCGCGGGCTATTCGTGCCGACGTTCTGTCCGAAGAAGAACATGAGGTCGGTCTTCTCGAAGTCGTCGAGCTTGATGGTGCCGACGCCCACGCCTATCGCTTCCTTCAGTCCGACGCTCGTGCTCTCGTGACACATGTTCGAGCTGTCGGGCAGGTTGTTGGTGCCGTACATGCGCGCGAAAAGCTGGTACATGTACGACGTTTCGAGCGACGCCCGGCCCGATGCGTAAAACACGACGCTCTTCGGATCGAGCGCGCGCAACTCGCGCCCGATGTCTTCGAAGGCTTCTTCCCAGCTCACGGCCACGTATTTGTCGGTGGCGGGATCGTAGCGCAGCGGCGCGGTCAAGCGGCCCGCTTCCTCGAGATCGTGGTCATGCCATGCGCCAAGCTGCGTCACGGTATGAAGCTCGAAGAACTGCGGCGTCATGCGCTTGGCGGTGAGGTCCCAGGCCGTCGCCTTCGCGCCGCTTTCGCAGAACTCGAAGACGTGCGGATCGGCCGGTTTCGCCCATGAGCAGCTCACGCACGCGAAGCCGTCTTTCTTGTTCTGTTTGAGCAGCACCGCGCTGTCCCTGAGCGGCACTTTTTCCTGAACGAGTATGGTGGTGACCGCCTTGAGCGAGCCCCATCCACCGGACGAAAAGGGATACGCCTCGCTCTTGCGAGCGCCGCTGTCTGATTCGGCCATGTCTGCCTCGCCTTTTTGCGTTGTGTTTGATTGGGGACGCAGCAAGCAGTGTTCCCTTTCATGGTGCATACGGCCAGGCAAAAAAAGACGCGCCGGGGGCCTCCGGCGCGTCGGTCGCGACAACGGGCGAGGGGGTGCCCGTTAGCTTTTTCTTCTTGTGTCCTGTTACCCTGCCGCCTTTGTTTCCTGCGCGAGTTGCGTCTTGGCGAGCTCCGTGAGCTTTTCGTCGGTGGATTTTTCTTCCTGCAACGTTTCGAGCAGAAGGTTCATCGCCTGTTCCTGACCAAGCTGCTTGGCAAGGGTCGCAAGCGTGCCATACGTCGCGATCTCGTAGTGCTCGACCTTTTGCGCCGCCGCGATCAGCGCCGCATCGCGGATGGGGCCTTGCTCGAAGTCTTCGATCTGTTCCTGTCCTTCCTCGACGAGGCCTTCCATCGCCACGCACTTGATGCGCTTGAGCCTGATGCCGCACACTTCGACGACCTTGTCGATCCGTTCGATCTGACCGTTCGTTTCTTCCAGATGCTGCGTAAAGGCCTGCTTGAGCTGTTCGTTGGTGCTTGCGCGCGCCAGCTTCGGCAGCGCCTTCGTCAGTTGCTTCTCTGCGCTATACACGTCGGACAGTGCGTGGATGAACAGGTCCTGCATAGTCTTCGATGCCATCGATGCCTCCGTTCAAGGGTCAGTAGGTTCGCACCGGCCAGGCGGCCAGGCGCGCCACATCGGAAACGCAATCGCCGTTCCACTGCCGGCGCTGTCAGTCGCGCGGCATTTCCAGCGGCAGCGCGCGCTTGTGACGCGTCGCCATGTAGAAGCGGCGTATCGTCGTGAGCACTTCGTCGCTGACTTCCTTGCCTTCGAGAAAGTCGTCGATGTTCTCGTAGCTGATGCCGTAGCTGTCTTCGTCCGGACGCTGCGGCGTGAGCGTCTCGAGATCCGCGGTCGGCACCTTCATCACGAGGCGGTCCTCCGCGCCCATCGAACGCGCGAGCGCGCGCACGCGGCGCTTGGTGAGGCCCGAAAGCGGCAGGATGTCCGCGCCGCCGTCGCCGTACTTCGTGAAGAAGCCCATCAGCGATTCCGCCGCGTGATCCGTGCCGATGACCACGCCGCGCCGCGCGCCCGCGATCGCGTATTGCGCGATCATGCGCTCGCGCGCCTTGATGTTGCCCAGCACGAAGTCTTCCTGGAAATCGTCCGCGTATTGCGCGCCGCCTTCCTTGAGCGCGGCTATCATTTCGTCGGATGCGCCCTTCACGTTCACCGTGAACGCTTCGTCGGGACGCACGAATTGCAGCGCGAGCTGCGCGTCGTCTTCATCGCGCTGCGTGCCGTAAGGCAGGCGCACCGCGACGAAATGCGCCTCGTAGCCGCGCGCGCGAAGGCGCTCGACGGCGAGTTGCGCGAGCCGTCCCGCCGTCGACGAATCCACGCCGCCGCTGATGCCGAGCACATAGGTGCGCAAGCCCTGCGAAGTGAGATAGTCCGACAGGAAGGCGATGCGGCGCTCGCGCTCGGCATCGACATCGAAGTCTTCGCGAACGCCCAGTTCGCGGCTGACCTGCTCTCGCCATTGCCGCCAGTCGTTCATGCTCTGATCCATGCTCGCCTCCCATTCGTTCGCTCAGTGTCTCGGCAGACGGTTGAAGTAATGCTCGATGCGCGACAGCGCGTACTCGGCCGCCGCGTGCCGAACCTCGTTGCGCGCGCCGTCGAAGACCTTCGTTTCGCTGAAGGTGATCATCTGGCCGTCGCGCAGTTTGAATGACCACGCGAAGCATTGCGTGCCGGCGGGCGGACCGTCGCCGCCGGGCGGAGCGTCCGCGACGCCCGTGTTCGACACCGACACGTCCGCGCAACACGCTTCCTGACTCAGCGCGCCTTCGGACATCTCGCGCGCGACTTCCTCGCTCGTCAGGCCGTACTGCTTCATCGTCTCCTCGCGCACGCCGAGAAAGCCCGCCTTGCCCGTCGGCGAATACGTGACGAAGCCGACGTCCAGACAACTGCCGCTACCCGGAACCGACGAAACCAGCGAAGCGATGAAGCCCGCCGTGCACGATTCGGCTGTCGCAAGCATCAAGCCACGGGAAGTCAGGAACGAAACCACTTGCCTTGGGATATCCACGCTTTCCTCCTCCTTGGTGCCGCTGTCGATCGGCTTTCCGTTGACGGCGATAAGCAATCGCCGCACCAAAAGGGGACGCACGTCCATGGAATGTCTATTGCTCTGGAGCGCACCAGGGAGCATTTGAGGGCAGCAACGATCGTCCCCAACGATGCCGTACACGACGATAACGCGAACGCTTAAACCATACGGCCATGCAGAGCGCACTTAGCCCAGCAGGGATTCAGGCGAGCCGGGTACTTGACCTGTGGCACGTCACGCTGACGGTATGCTGCATCGTCTTCGCGGCGGTGCTGCTCGCCTGCATGATCGCGCTCGTGCGCGCGCCGCGCGGCGATCGCTCGACGCCCGCGGACATCGGCAGCAACGAGCGGCCCGAACGCGGCATCAACCGCTCGGTGATCGTGGCGACGGTCATATCGGCGCTGCTGCTTGTCTCGCTCGTCGTCGCGGATGTCATCACGGACCGCGCGCTCTCGCGCCTTCCCGTCGACGATGCGCTGCATATCGAGGTGACGGGGTATCAATGGTGGTGGCAGGCGCGCTATGCGCCCGAGCGCGGAGCCGATGGCTTCGCCGTGGCGAACGAACTGCATGTGCCGGTCGGACGGCCGGTCGTGGTCTCGCTGGTCGCGGCGGATGTTATTCATACATTCTGGGTACCTAATTTACACGGGAAGAAGGACATGATTCCCGGCCAGAAGTCGACCATTGCGTTTCGCGCGGATCGGGCGGGTGCGTATCGCGGGCAATGCGCCGAGTTCTGCGGTTACGAACATGCGTTGATGGCCTTCTCGGTCATCGCGGATACGCCCGCGCAATATGCGGCGTGGGCCGCGCGGCAGCGCGAACTCGCGGTCTCGTCCACCGATGCGCTCGCCCTGCACGGACGCGATGTCTTCATGAACGGCGACTGCGCGCGTTGCCATACCGTGCGCGGCACACAGGCGAACGGCTCGCTCGGCCCCGACCTCACGCATCTCGCGAGCCGGCAGACGATTGCCGCCGGCACGCTCGTCAACGACGCGCACAACCTTTCCGCGTGGATCACGAATCCGCCCAAATACAAACCCGGCGTGATGATGCCGGCCACGCAGCTCGCCCCTGGAGATCTCCAGGCCCTCGTCGTCTGGCTCGGTACCCTGCAATGAGCGAGCACGCTTCTTCTTCCTATACGGCTTCCGGCGACGACGGTCCGCGCCCGGTCGATGGTCCCAACGCACCCGCCGCCGTGCGCGCCAAGCTCGCCGCGACGTGGAGCGATCCGCCCGGCTTCATCGGCGCGTTATCGGCGATCAATCACAAGACCATCGCGCGGCGCTTCATCGTGACGACGTTCGTGTTCTTCGTGCTCGCCGGCCTGCTCGCGCTCGTGATGCGCATGCAGCTCGCGCGTCCGAACCTGCGGCTCATCGGCCCGAACCTCTACAACGAACTCTTCACGATGCACGGCACGACGATGATGTTCCTCTTCGCCGTGCCGGTGATGCAGGCGGTGGCCGCGTATCTCGTGCCGCTGATGGTCGGCGCGCGCAGCATCGCGTTTCCGCGCATGAACGCCTATGCGTACTGGGTGTTCCTGTTCGGCGGGCTGCTGCTGTTCGCATCGCTCGCGGTGAACGACGCGCCCTCCGCGGGCTGGTTCAGTTACGTGCCGCTCGCCGGCCCCGACTATTCGCCGGGCAAGGGCTCCGACATCTGGGCGCAGATGATTACGTTCACGGAGTTGTCGGGCCTGCTCGAAGCGATCGTGCTCATCAGCACGATCTTCAAGATGCGCGCGCCGGGCATGTCGCTCAACCGCATGCCGCTCTTCGTCTGGGCGACGCTCGTCACGCAGTTCATGGTGATCTTCGCGATGCCTTCGGTCATGCTGTGCAGCACCGCACTCATTCTCGACCGGCTCGTCGGCACGCACTTCTATAACCCCGCGAAGGGCGGCGACGTGCTGCTCTGGCAGCATCTGTTCTGGTTCTTCGGGCATCCCGAGGTCTATCTGATTTTCATTCCGCCGCTCGGTTTCATCTCGTCGATCATTCCGACGTTCGCCCGCCGTCCCGTCTTCGGCTATCCCGCGATGGTGCTCGCGCTCATCGGCACCGCGTTCCTCTCGTTCGGGTTGTGGGTGCATCACATGTTCGCGACGAACATCCCCGAACTCGGCAAGAGCTTCTTCACCGCCGCGAGCCTGATGATCGCGATTCCCTCGGCCGTGCAGATCTTCTGCTGGATCGGCACGCTCTGGACCGGGCGCGTGAACCTGCGCACGCCGCTGCTTTTCGTGCTCGCGTTCTTCTTCATCCTCGTGATGGGCGGCATGACCGGCATCATGGTCGCCTCCGTCCCGCTCGACCTGCAAGTGCACGACACGTACTTTGTCGTCGCGCATCTGCATTACGTGCTGCTCGGCGGCGCCGTGTTCCCGCTCTTCGGCGCGTTCTTCTACTGGTTTCCGAAGTTCGCGGGCCGCATGTTGTCCGAGCGGCTCGGGCGCTGGCAGTTCTGGCTCTTCTTCATCGGCTTCAACGTCACCTTCTTTCCGATGCATCTGCTCGGTCTGAACGGCATGCCGCGCCGCGTGTGGACGTATCCGTCCGGTCTCGGCTGGGACGGCATGAACCTCGCCGCGACCATCGGCGCGTGGACCATCGCGGTGAGCGTGCTGCTCTTCATCGTCAACGTGATCGTGACGCTCCGGCGCGGCGAGACCGCGCCCGCTGATCCGTGGGGCGCGGGGACGCTCGAATGGAGCGTGCCGTCGCCGCCGCCGCCGCACAACTTCGATGCGATTCCCGTCGTACATGGCCGCGATCCGTTGTGGGAGCCGGCGGCCGAACCGCGCCATGTCGGCGGGCTCGCCGCGGACGCGCGCGAAGTGCTGGTGACGAGCGTGCTCGACGCGAAGCCGGATCATCGGCCGCTCCTTCCCTCACCGTCGATATGGCCGTTCATCAGCGCCATTGCGACGACGATTCTCTTCATCGGCTCGATCTACACGCCGTGGGCGATCGTGTGGGGATCGGTGCCGGTCGCGATCGCGATGATCGCGTGGTTCTGGCCGAAACGTTCGAGCAACGCGTTCGCGGTCGCAAGGGAGCAGCGTCCATGAAGAGCGCGGCCGAATCCAGCGTGCACGTGCGCCGCGACGAAGCGCACGCATCGGAACTCCTTCTCGACGTGCGCGACTTGCCGACGTTCGCGTTCGGGCATCGCAGCGTGATGTGGTGGAGCACGGCGGGGCTGATGCTGATCGAAGGCACGGTCTTCGGCATCGCGGTGATGATGTACTTCTACTTGCGCACGCACGCGCCCGCCTGGCCGATGGCCGCCGCCGCGCCCGAATTGCGCTGGGGCACGCTCAATACGCTGGTACTGCTTGCGAGCATGCTGCCGAACCAGCTTGCGAAGCGCGCCGCCGAGCGCTACGAGCGCGGCCCCGCGAAACTCTGGATGACCGTGTGCCTGCTTGCAACGTTCGTCTTTCTCGTGTTGCGCGGCCTTGAGTTCGCGGCGCTGAACGTGAGCTGGTACACGAACGCGTATGGCTCGGTCGTGTGGCTGCTGCTCGGCCTGCATACGACTCACCTCGTCACCGATGCCGTCGATACCGGCGTGCTCACCATCATGCTCTTCACGGGACCGTTCGAGAGCAAGCGCTTCGTCGATGTCAGCGAGAACGCGCTTTACTGGTACTTCGTCGTGTTGAGCTGGCTGCCTATCTACGGCGTCATCTACTGGGCGCCCCGTTTCTGACATCGCGATCATGCTCACCTGGCCCGCCCTTCTCTTCGCTCCGTCCGTTCTGCTCGGCTTGCTGAGCGTGAACTACGCGCTCGTCGAACCATCGTGCCATCTGCACAGTATCGCCGTGCTGAACGGCGTGAGCGCGGCGAGCCTGGCGGCGAGCATCATCGTGACCGCGCTCGCGTTCGGCCGCTGGCGCAGCGCGCGGCGCGATGCGGACCCATCGGCGCCGGCGCTGCGCTCGCGCGCGGGATTTCTCGCAGCCGTCGCGACGGGCGTCGGGGCGTTGTCGTCGCTTGGCATCTTCGTCATTTCGCTACCGCAATGGCTGCTCTCCGCGTGCTTATTCAACTGACGGTTCTTCTCGCCGCCGCATTCGCCGATAGTGCTTCGGCGCACGCGCTCGCGCCCGCTGCAAGCGATGTCCCCGCGAGCTTCGGCTGGACCTTCGAGCCGTGGGTCGTCGTGTGTCTCGCACTAAGCCTCGGGCTTTATCTCGCGGGCTATGCGAAGCTGCGCGTGCGCGGGTCTCGCGGACGATCGGATCGCTCGATGCGGCTTCTGTCGTTCGTCATCGGATGGATCGCGCTCGTCATTGCGCTGGTGTCGCCGTTGCACACGTTGAGCGAAGCGCTCTTCTCCGCGCACATGCTCCAGCACGAAGTCTTCATGCTGGTGGCCGCGCCGCTGCTCGTCATCGGCAGGCCGCTCGCCGTCTGGATATGGGCATTCTCGCCGCGCGCGCGCCTTCGCATCAGCACGGCGACGCGCAGTGCATGGATCAGGTCGCCGTGGCGCTGGCTCACCGCGCCGGCGGTCGCGTGGGGCTTGCATGCGGCGGCGTTATGGTGCTGGCACGCGCCGCGTTTCTTCGAAGCCGCGCTGCATAGCGAATGGATTCACACGTTGCAGCACACGAGCTTTCTCGGCTCGGCGCTCTTGTTCTGGTGGACCGTGTTCCGTCCCGCCGCCAGCGATGGCTCGCGCGCGCACAACGCTCACGCAATGCTCGCGCTTTTCACGACGATGGTGCACACGTCCGCGCTCGGCGCCTTGCTCACGCTTGCACCGGAAGTCTGGTATCCGTCGTGCATCGAAAGCACGCTCGCGCTCGGCTTCGATCCGCTACAGGATCAGCAATTGGGCGGTCTCGTGATGTGGGTGCCGGGCGGTCTCGCGTATCTCGTGGGCGGGCTGCTCATCGGCGCGCGCTGGCTGTCGCGGCGTCCGGCCCGCGAGCTCACGCCGGTCATCTCAACCGCGCGTGCGGCGTCCGCCGTCAACGCGCCCGCGCACGAGGAGTCCTAGATGCGTCCGCTCATCGTGCGATGTTTCGCGCTCGTCTCGATCGTCGTGGCGGGTTTCGCCGATGCCTCGGCCGCCACGCAAGCCGATGCGCCATCCGCCGAACTGATCGCGCGCGGCGAGTACATCGCGCGTGCGGGCGATTGCGCCGGCTGCCATACCGCGCCCACGGGCCGCTCGCCGAAGCCGAGTGCGCCGTATGCGGGCGGCCTCGGCGTGAACTCGCCGTTCGGCACCATCTTCAGCAGCAACATCACGCCGGACCGGGAAACGGGCATCGGCAAATACAGCTATGACGATTTCTCGAAGGCGTTGCGCGAGGGCGTCGCGCCCGGTGGCAAGGGGCTTTATCCGGCGATGCCCTACACCGCGTTCGTGAAGATGAGCGATGAGGACATGCGCGCGCTCTACGCATTCATGATGCACGGCGTGCCGCCCGTCCACTACGTTCCACCGCCGACCGACGTGCCGTTCCCGTTCAATCAGCGCTGGGCGTTGCGCCTGTGGCGCGCGGCGTTCGCGCCGAAGAAGGTCTTCACGCCGCGCCCCGAACGCGATGCGACGTGGAATCGCGGCGCATATCTGGTGCAGGCGCTCGGACATTGCGGTGCATGTCATTCGCCGCGCGGTCCCGCTTATCAGGAACGCGGTTATGACGAATCGTCGAAGAGCTTTCTCTCGGGCAGCGTCAACGACAACTGGTACGCGCTCAACCTGCGCTCGGACCCCGGCTCGGGTCTCGGGCGCCTGTCCGTAGAGGAAATCGCGTCGTTTCTCAAGACCGGACACGGCGGCGACAAGACGATGGCCATGGGCAGCATGGTGCAGACCATCGAGGACAGCCTGCAATATCTTTCCGATGAAGATCTGCGCGCCATCGGCACGTACCTCAAGACCTTGCCCGCGACGGGCGCATCCGACGGCACCTTCGATCCATCCATAGCGAAGCCGGGCACGCTCAAGACGCGCGCGCCGGACGTGCCGCCCGGCCAGGGCGCGGCGGTGTACGCGACCTTTTGCGCGCAATGTCATATGGATACCGGTGCGGGCGTGCCCGATGCGTTTCCGAAACTTGTCGGCAATCCGGCGGTCATCAGTGAAGACACGACATCGCTGATTCGGCTGCTCGTCGAGGGCGGCAACAGCCCTTCGACGAAAAAAGGTCCGCCGCGGCAAGACATGCCCGGCTTCGCAGGCAGGCTGTCAGATTTACAGATCGCCAAGGTGCTCACTTACATTCGGGCGTCGTGGGGCAACGACGCGCGGCCCATCACTACAAACGACGTCGCGTCGCTGCGCAGCTCGCTGCACAAGTGACCAGCGTTACAAACGGCCGTAATTTCTTCTCTATGAAAGCCTCGTGAAAAGCAGATACAGCCGTCTGAGGGAAAAGACTTCGTTGCACTAAGTACATTCGTATGACCCTACGTTTCACTCGATGGCTTCTCAAGATTTTGGCCTTGTCCTAAACTCTCGCTTACCGAGTACGAGCGATCCTGCATCTGTGGTTCCGAGTCCATCCGCGTGCGGGTGGACCACAGCGTTGCACTCCTCGCCCTAGCAAACCGCTTCACGCGCGACAGCCAAGGGTGCTTTTCATAAGAACGACATCGGTCCTAACGCCGTGAAAATACTCATCGTCAACACGCTGTACTACCCGGACAAGGTCGGGGGCGCCGAAGTATCGACGCAACTGCTCGCGGAAGGGCTCGTGCGGGCGGGCATGGAAGTGAGCGTCGCGTGCGCGTCGGGTACGGGCTTCGACAGCGTGACCGCGTTGAACGGCGTGAGGGTCTATCGCATGCGCAATGCGAATCTCTATTGGCCGCATCAGCCGAAGAGACATTCGCGCGTCGCCAAGCTGCTCTGGCATGCCATCGATGTCCATAACGTCATCATGTCGCGCAAGCTCAAGAAGATCATCGCGCGCGAAAAGCCGGACGTGGTCCATACGAGCAATCTCGCGTGCCTGTCGGTGGACATGTGGCGCGTCGCCCGCAATGCGGGCGTGCCTATCGTGCATACCGCGCGCGACTACTATCTGATCTGCCCCGCCACCACGATGTTCTCCGATGCCGAGCCGTGCAAACGCCAGTGCGGTTCGTGCGCGCTGTATTCGGCGCCCAAGCGCGCGGCATCGTCGCGTGTGGAAGTGGCCGTCGGCGTGAGCCGCTTCGTGTTGCAAAAGCATCTGGAAAGCGGCTATTTTCCCGAAGCCACGCGCACGGCTGTCATCAATAACTGCTACGTGCCGAGTGTAGAGACAACGCCGTTCAAGCGCACGCGGCGCTATGAAGGCGGTCCCGTGCGGCTCGGCGTGCTCGGGCGCGTTGCGCGGGACAAGGGCTCGGAAGTCGTGCTCGAACAATTGTCGGCGGATCGCACGCTCGACTGGACGCTCGCGTTCGGCGGCAGCGGCGACCCGGACTACATCGCGTCGCTGCGGGCAAAGTATCGCGATCCGCGCGTGGAGTTTCTCGGCCACGTCAAGGCCGGCGACTTCCTGAACAGCATCGACATTCTCATCGTGCCTTCCATCTGGCACGAACCGTTCGGGCGCGTGATCGTGGAAGCGTATTCGTATGGCCTGCCGGTCGTCGGCGCGAATCGGGGCGGGATTCCCGAAGTCATCGAGCCGCGTTCGAATCTCGTCTTCGACATGGGGCGTCCCGAGACGCTCATCGGCAAGATCGCGGAGGCCATCGAGCTGCTCAAGACGCCGTGCGTGCATGACCACCTGCGCCGCCACGCCGATACCTTCAGTCCCGAGTCGATGGTCAACGCCTATCTCGACGTGTATCGCAGCGCGCTCGAAGGCGCGCTGACGCGAAGCGTGGAGCCGGTGGCGGCCGCCATCGCGCCCAAGGCGCGCATGGACTGATCACTGAAACTTGACCGGCACCGGACTCGTCAGAAGATTCACGTAGAGGCTGAAGAAGCGGTTGTTGTCGTAGCGCGTGACGTAGGTGATTTTCTGCGGAGAAGCGCCCGGCCCGGGCGCATCCGGATACACGCGCACATGACCTTGATCTTCGCCGGGCGTCGTGTCGATGTCGAGATACGCGCTCTGCGTTTGCGTCGCATAAGTCGGATCGAGAAAGTACGCGATGGTCAGCGTGTCGTAGATATCCGTGTTGTCGGCGAAGGCGCCCGCGTTCTCCACGGCATAGACCTGGGTGACGGGCGTCTGTCCGGTCGGCGGATTGACGATCTGGTTATAGACGGTCTCGGTGAGCGGCACGGTGTTGGTCACGTCGAGCGGAATCACGCGCTGCGCGATGTTCGTCTGCAATAGCGTGCGCACGGCCACCGGATCGAACCACCAGTTCAGCTCGCCCACCGCGTTCGCGTTGCCGGGCACGTTCATCGCGCCGCCCATATAGACGATCTGCTTGATGAGCGGCACGATCTCCGGCGCTTTCTGCACGGCGGTGGCAAGGTTCGTCGGCGGTCCTACCTCGATGATCGTCACCTGATTCGGATAGCGCTTGATCCTGTCGATCATGAAGTCGGCGGCGGCCTGCGCCTGCAGCTTCGTGGACTGCGCGAAACCATCGGGCGGTGCGGTGAGTTGCGATGCGCTCGTCGGCTCCGGACGCATCCACGCGCCGAAGTAGCCGTTGGGATTGGCGGCCTGCTGCGCGCGGATGCTCGCGACATCGTATTGCAGCGGATAGTTCGCGCCCCCATACACGCCGACGCGATCCTGCACGCCCATGCGCTCGACGGCCTTGAGCGCGTCGGCCTCTTCCTGCAGCAGCCAGTCGTTGCCGGTCACGACGCACAGGCCGAGCAGGTTCACCTTGCCCTGCCCCATCAACTGACTCGTCATCGCGAAGAGCTGGCCGTCGTCGCCCATCGTGTTGAAATCCGAATCGATGATGATCTTCGGCGCATCGTTGTAGGCATCGTGATGATCCGAGCCGCCGCAGCCCGCGAACACGCCCGCGACGAGCGAAGCGAACAACGGCACGACGAATCGTGCTGCATTGCGATGGGCCATGATGTCGTCTCCGGTGTTTCAGTTCATTCTAGGAGCAAATCGCGAGGGCATTGCAGCATCCGGAGCCGATGCGTGACGGACCGCGCCTTGCTATCGGCAGTTCTGACTTCTCAGGTTTCCAAGCCCCCGCGCAACGAACGCCGACAGGTTCTCTCATGCTGCTTTCTCTTGCCGTCCTGCTGCTCTTCCAGTGCCTCGGAGAAGGCATCTCGTACATGTTCCGGCTGCCCGTTCCCGGGCCGGTCGTCGGCATGTTGCTGCTGCTCGCCTTTCTGATTGCGCGTCCGCGCGCCGCCGATGCGATCGAGCCGACCGCGAATGAACTGCTGCGTCATCTGTCGCTGCTCTTCGTGCCGGCGGGCGTCGGCATCATGGCGTCGGCGAGCGCGGTGCGCGGCGATCTCGTCGCGGTGGCGCTCGCAATCGTCGTCAGCACGACGCTCGGCATCGCCGTGACCGCGCTCGTCATGCGCGCGCTGATGCGCCGGCAGACGGACCGCGAAGCCGGAAGCCAGGCGTCATGAACGCGATTCCGCGCCTCAACGCGATATGGGTCTACCTCGCGGCATCGCCGCTGCTCGGGCTCACTATCACGCTCTTCGCCTATCTCGTCGCGCAATCCGTCTACGCGCGATGCCGCTTCAACCCGCTCGCCAATCCCGTTCTGATCGCGGTGGCGCTCATCGTCGCACTCTTACAGATCAGTCATACGCCGTATCCGACTTACTTCGAAGGCGCGCAGTTCGTGCACTTTCTGCTCGGGCCGGCGACCGTCGCGCTCGCGCTGCCGCTCTATCGACAGCTCGGCAATCTTCGACGGCTCGCCGCGCCGATCATCGTCGCGCTCTTCGCGGGATCGATGACGGCGATCGTGTCCGCCGTCGCGGTGGCGTCGTGGCTCGGCGCATCGAAAGCGACCGTCGCCTCGCTCGCGCCGAAGTCCGCGACCACGCCCATCGCGATGGCGGTGGCCACGTCCATCGGCGGCATTCCGTCTTTGACGGCGGTGCTCGTCATTTCGACGGGCATCTTCGGCGCGGTGTTCGCGCGCGTGATTCTCAACGCGCTGCGCGTGACGGAGCCGCAGGCGCGCGGCTTCGCGCTCGGCGTCGCGTCGCACGGCATCGGCACGGCGCGCGCGTTTCAGATCAGTCAGGAGATGGGCGCGTTCGCCGGCCTCGGCATGGGCCTCAACGGAATCCTCACGTCGTTTCTCGTCCCGGTGATGGTGCCGGTGCTTGCGCGCTGGCTTTGATGCGCGGCTGCGTGGCCGTGCGTATCGAAACGCACGGCTTTGCGAGCCGCGTCGCGCGCTGGATGGCGATGGCGATATCGCCCGCGTTCCTGCACGCTAAGCTCGCCGATAAGCCGCTCGATGTCGCGTGGGAAAAGCTCGACTGGTCGGACACGCGCACGCCGTGACGCTCATTCGATCGCGATTGCGTCGATTGCGTCGATTGCGTCGATCGCGTCTGCGATGCGGCCTGCGTCGTCGTAATGAATCATGTGGCCGCGATGCGGCACCAACGAAAGCACGCTCTGCCCGATGTCCCCGGAAAGACGACCCGACTGCGTCCGTGCATCGACGATCGCATCGTCTTCGCCCGCGAAGATACGCACCGGAATCCGAAGCTCGCCATAACGCTGCGACAACTGATGCGCGGCGGGCACCATGAACGCGGCGTCTTCACTGATTGCGCGCATCTGCGATGGACGCAGCACCATCTCGCGCGGTATGTGCGCGTCGAACGCGTCGGGCACGGATTGCGGCGCGAACATCGCCCGCACGTTGGGCCGGAACATCAGCCGCCCGCCGATGGGCGAGACCGTGTAGCGCATCACGTCGCCGATGACGGGAACCGCCGCCGGCGCGGTCATCAGCACGTCGAAGCGCGCGCTCGGATAGAAGTAGCCGGAAATGAGCGTGAGGCCGTCGATTTCGATGCGCGGTTCGAGCGCCATCGCAAGCGCCACGAGACAGCCAAGCGATTGCCCGACCACGACCGCGCGCGTCAGGCCCATGAGCCTCAGCGCCTTCTGAAGGATCTCGGCCTGCGCCTGCGGCGTCCATGCGCGGTCGCGCGGGCGCTCGCTATAGCCGAAGCCCGGACGGTCGAACGCGATCACGCGGTGCCGCGTGGCGAGCCGGTCGAATAGTCCGCTCGCGACATAGTCCTGCATCATCACGAGATTGCCGTGCAACAGCACGACGAGCGGCCCCTCGCCTTCGTCGATGTAATGCAGGCGCACGCCATCGACCTCGATGAATTGTCCGATGGGCGGATGCTCGCGCTCCGCCTTGCGCGCGTTCAACGCGGCCCAGGCCGCAACGCCCAGCGACACGGCTGCCGCGCCGCCGGCCAGTAACTTCCCCGCTGACGATTCGTTTCTTCTGGATAGACGCATGATTCCCCGATGGTGTGTTCGTGAGAGCGCGATGCGCGCAAAGGCGTGCAGCGAGCAACGCGCATGCCATCGGGAATCAGGCGCGAGTTACTTATGCAGTTTGGCGTCGGTGTCCTTCGCGAGTTGAAGATGCTCGCGCAACGTAGCGAGGCCGTCGGCGGCGAGCGCGCGCACGTCGGGATCGCTCGCGTGATCCGCCTGATCGCTGAAGTGCTTCACGTCGGCTTCGTGATCGGACACGTTGTGCTTCATGAATACGGTATCGAATGCGTGGCCCGACAGCGGCTTGAGCGCGGCGTAAGTCGTGCGCTGGACGAGGGTCGTGCCATCCGGCAGGCGATAGCCCTTCTTCTGCGCAAGCGCGGCGATGCGCGCGTCGAGTGCCTTGTGATCGGCGATCATGCGTTGCGCGAACGCCTTTACCGCGGGGTCATGCGTTGACTTCAGCGCAAGCTCGCAGCTTTCGATTTCCGCGCGGCCATCCTGGATGGCATCGCCGAGAAAGCGTGCGGCGCTGTCGTCGGTTGCGGCTTGCGCGATGTTCACGATGCCGGCCACCCCGAGAAGCAGCGCGCAGATCGAAGAGCGGTATGCGATGGACATGAGCGTGGTTTTCTCCATGAAAGAAACGTTCGGAACGGTGCTTGCTCGTCTGCAAAGAACAACCTTTTCCGCAGACGAGGCAATCGCAATGAATCAGCAACCCGAAAACGGCCACATCGAAAGCCAGCCGATTCCCGGCCATACCGAAAACATCCCGGCGAATCCGTCGGACGATCCCAAGCGCGGCCCGACCGAAGACCGCGCGCCCGATGCGACGCCCGATACCAAGCCCGGCACGCCGCCCGGAACGCAGAGCGAAAGCGACCGCCTGAAGACGCCGGAAGACGGCAATCCGGTGTAAGCGCGCGGGGTTTCAGCGGTCCGGCACGGATGGCGTCGATATGGCCTGCAGCGTCGAGGACACTTCGCCGTCCGAGTAAATCGCGATGTCGCCGAGCGCGAGCATGCCGACGAGCTTCTTCTCGCTGTCCACGACAGGCATGCGGCGAATCTGCAACTGCTCCATGCGGCGCATCGCGTCTTCGATCTCGTCGTCCTCGAAGCACCATTCGACCGGCTCGCTCGCGACTTCCTGCACCGTGCACGACGACTCCTTTCCGGCCGACACCGCGCGCACGACGATATCGCGGTCCGTCACGACGCCCTTCACGCGTTCGCCGTCGCATACGGGCAGCGCGCCGACGTTCAGTTCGTCCATCAACTCGGCCGCGCGGCGAATGCTCTCGCCCGGCGCGATGCTCTGCACATCCCTTGTCATTACTTCGGCAACCTTCGTCATGGCTTCCTCCTCGAGATGTCGCCACGTTTGAACGCAGCAAACGCAGCATGCGGCGTGCCGTTGCCGCAAGGCGGTCGGCCTGCTGATTGCTAGCTGAGCCGCATCGGGTCAATGCGGAACACATAATGAAAATCGCACAGGTCGCACCGCTCTACGAGAGCGTCCCTCCTATCGCATATGGCGCCACGGAGCGCATCATTTCTTATCTGACAGAAGCGCTCGTCGCGCTCGGACACGAAGTCACGCTGTTCGCCACGCACGATTCGCACACGCGCGCGCGGCTGGTTTCGAGCGCACCGACTGCGCTCTGGCGCGACGAGCGCGTGTGGGACACGACGAGTCATCATCTGCGCCAGCTCGACGCGGTCATCCGCCGCTCCGCGCAATTCGACGTGATCCACTTTCACACCGAGCCGATTCATCTGCCGATGCAGCGCTTTCTCTCATGCCCGTCGGTCACGACGATGCACGGGCGCCTCTTGCCCGCCGATCACGGCCCGCTCTTCGAGACGTTCGCGGACGCTCCGCTCGTCTCCATCTCCGACAGCCAGCGCAACGGCGCGCCGCACGCGAACTGGCGCGCGACGGTGCATCACGGTCTCGCGTCCGGCGAGATGCGTTATTCGAACGCTCGCGGCGACTATCTGCTCTTCGTCGGCCGCGTGATGCCGGAAAAGCGCATCGACCGCGCCATCGAGATCGCGCGGCGCGCGGGGCTGCCGCTCAAGATCGCGGCGGCCGTCCATCCCGGCGAGCGCGCGTACTTCAAGGAAGAAATCTGGCCGCTTGTCACGGCTTCGCAATCGTTCGTGGAGTATCTCGGCGAAGTGGGCGGCGAAACGCGCCGCGCGCTCTTCGCGAACGCGCGTGCACTCGTTTTTCCGATCGACTGGGAAGAGCCGTTCGGCCTCGTGATGATCGAAGCGATGGCCTCCGGCACGCCGGTGATCGCGTTCCGGCGCGGCGCGGTGCCCGAAGTCGTCGAGCATGGCGTGAACGGCTTTATCGTCGATGACGTCGATCAGGCCGTGGATGCCGTGCGCGCGCTGGGCGAGATCGACCCCGCGCGCTGCCGCCAGAGCTTCGAGAAGCGCTTTTCCGCCGAACGCATGGCGCGCGATTACCTCGCGGTCTATCGCGATCTCATCGACGAGCGCGCGGCGGCGAAGGCATTCATCGCCGCAGCCGACACCGACGACGCGCTCCAGGCATAACGAATGCAAACACGGATGGCCATGCGTATCGCTCAAGTTTCCACTCTTTACGAAAGCGTTCCGCCGCGGCGTTACGGCGGCATCGAGCGGATCGTGTCGTATCTCAGCGAGGAACTCGTGAGGCTCGGCCACGACGTCACGCTCTTCGCAAGCGCGGACTCGCGCACGAGCGCGAAGCTCGTCGCGGGCAGCGACTGCGCGGTGCGGCTCGTCGAAGATACCGCCGACCCGCAGGCCTTTCACTTCGCGATGCTCGAAGATGTCGTGGCCGCGTCGGAAGACTTCGACATCGTCCACTTTCATACGGACTACCAGAGCTTTCCGTTCGCGCGCCGCATGCAGTGCGCGCATGTGACGACGCTGCACTGGCGGCTCGACGTCCCCGGTCTCGAACCGATGTATCGCCGTTTCGCGGACATTCCGCTCGTCTCCATTTCGAACGCGCAGCGCGCGCCGCTGCCGTGGCTCGCGTGGGCGGGCACCGTGCATCACGGCCTGCCGGAGACGCTCTATCCGTTTCATGAGCGCGCGGGCGGTCATCTGGCGTTCGTCGGCAGAATTGCGCCCGCGAAGGGCCCGGACGCGGCCATCCGCATCGCGCGCCGCGCGAACGTGCCGCTGAGAATCGCCGCGAAGGTCGATGAAGCAGACCGCCCGTATTTCGACAGCGCGGTCGCGCCGCTCGTTCAGGCGCCGCTCGTCGAATTCGTCGGCGAACAGGACGATGCCGGCAAGCGCCGGCTGCTCGGCAATGCGCGCGCGCTGCTTTTTCCGATCGACTGGCCCGAGCCGTTCGGCCTCGTCATGATCGAGGCGCTCGCGTGCGGCACGCCCGTCATCGCGTTCGGGCGCGGCTCGGTGCCGGAGATCATCGAGGACGGCGTGAACGGCTTCGTCGTGCGCGACGAAGACGAAGCGGTGCAGGCCGTCGCGCGTCTCGGCGAGATCGACCGCCGGCGCTGCCGCGAGACGTTCGAGCGCCGCTTCACCGCCGAGCGCATGGCGCGCGATTACGTGGACGTATATCGGCGCGTGATCGAAACGCGCGATGCCCGCGATGCCCGCGATGCCCGCGCGTCGGACTGTGAGCCGTCGCCGTCGCTCGTCACGCAAGATCCCTAACGGAGGAACCACCGTATGCGATGCATGGTGCTTGCAAGCGACTACGACGGCACGCTCGCCGATGCGGGGCGCGTCGCCGAATCCACATGGGAAGCGGTGGACCGGCTGCGCGCGTCGGGACGACACCTCGTCCTCGTGACGGGGCGCGAACTCGACGATCTCCTGAGCCTGTGCGACCGCGTGGACCGCTTCACGCTGATCGTCGCGGAAAACGGCGGCGTGATCTATTCGCCCGCCACGCGCGAGCGCACGCTGCTCGCGCCGCCGCCGCCGCCCGAATTCGTCGAGGCGATGAGAAAGAGCGGCGTGAAGCATCTCGGCGTGAGCCAGACCATCGTCGCGACGGTGAAGCCTTACGACGAACAGGCGCACGCCGCCATCCGCGATCTCGGCCTCGACCTGCATGTCGTCTATAACGGCGACGCGGTGATGATCCTGCCGCCCGGCATGAGCAAGGCAAGCGGCCTGCTCACGGCGCTCGAACAACTGTCGCTGTCGCCGCGCAACGCGGTCGGCGTCGGCGATGCGCAGAACGACCACCCGCTTCTCGATGCCTGCGAGATTTCGGCGGCCGTCGGCAACGCGATCGATGCGTTGAAGGCGCACGCCGACATCGTGCTCGATGGCGAATGCGGCGCGGGCGTCGCGCAACTCATCGACGCGATGCTCGATGACGATCTCGCCCACGTCAGCGAACGGCTCACGCGGCGCAATCTGCTGCTCGGCCAGCGCGTCGGCGGGGATCAAGAGGAAGCGGAACAGCAAGTGGAAGAAACGCTCGCGCCGCAAAACACCGTCGCGCTCGTCGCGGGGCAATCGGGCGGCGGCAAGTCCACGCTCATCACCGGGCTGATGGAGCGGCTCGTGGCATCGGGCTATCAGTTCTGCGCGCTCGATCCCGAAGGCGACTTCGATACCTTCGAAGACGCGCTGCCCGTCGGTGACGCGCAGACCGCGCCGAAGGCCGACGATGTCGCGCGGCTCGTGCATCAGCCGAGCCAGTCGGTGCTCGTGAACATGATGCGCGTCACGTTCGCGGACCGTCCCGCGCACTGCGCCGCCGTGCTCGCCCAGATGCAGAAATCGCGCGCGCTCACCGGCCGCCCGCACTGGATGATCTTCGACGAGGCGCATCACTTCTTTCCGTCGAGCATCAATCCCGCCGACGAAGTGCTGCCCGATCAGCTCGCGCCCGCGCTCTTTGTGACCGTGCATCCCGAGCAGCTTTCGTCGCGGCTGCTCGAGCGCGTCACGGTATTCATCGGCGCGGGGCCGGGCGCGGAGATTTCGCTTAAGGAATTCGCGCGCGCCGCGCGCATCGAGCCGCCCGCCGACATGCCCGGCGACATCAAGACCGGCGAGGCGCTCGTCTGGCGACGCAAGCCCGGCGACGACGGCTGGAGCGCGCCGTGCGTCGTGCGCGTCGAGCCTGCCAAAACGCAGCGTCGCCGGCATGTGCGCAAGTACGCGGAAGGCATGCTGATTCCCGAGCGCAGCTTTTACTTTCGCGGGCCAGAAGACAAGCTGAATCTGCGTGCGCACAATCTCGTGCTCTTCCTCGAACTCGCCGAAGGCGTCGATGAGGAGACCTGGCTTTTCCATCTGCGGCGTGGCGACTATTCGACGTGGTTTCGCGATGTCATCGGCGATGACGCGCTCGCCGACGAAGCGCGGGCCGCCGAAGCCAACGAGGGCCTTTCGGCGAAGGAAAGCATCGAAGCCATCAGAAAGGCCGTCGAGGAGCGCTATACGCAGCCCGAAAACCCCGTCGTGCCGAACATCCTTGCCCCAGGTTCCAAGGACGGCGGTGGCACGTCGTCTGCTTCCGACGACTGAGTCAACCGAGCCATCGACAACCGGCACGACAATGCCCGGCGACGCCATACGCGCGTTGTCGAGCATCGCCGCGCCCTCTTCCAGTCCACGATGCGCGCGCTCTCTCGCGTAGCGCCTGCGTCGTGTCAAGCCGTACCGCGTCAAAAGCTGAGGTGCTGAATGAATACGAATGCTCCGCCCGCGCGATCGCCTGTCGTCGCGCCATCGCCTGTCGTGAAATGGATCACCGTCGTGTTTCTCGCGTTATCGGGCCTCTATCTCGGCGCTGTCGGCGTCTGGCTCGTCGCGATCGGCGGATCGCCCTATTACGTGATCGCCGGCATCGTCATGCTGGCGATCGCGTGGCTCATGTGGCGACGCAATACGCTCGCGCTCATGCTCTACGCGCTGCTGCTTCTCGGCACGCTGATATGGGCCGTGGTCGAGGCGGGCTTCGACTTCTGGGCGCTCGCGCCGCGTCTCGATGTGCTCGTCATCGTCGGCATCTGGCTGTTGCTGCCGTTCACGTATCGGCTCTATGCCGGGCGGGTGAAAAGCGGCGCGTTCGCGCTCGTCGTCGCGCTCGTGCTCACGGGCATCGCGTTGGTGTATGCGGCGTTCAACGATCCGCAGGAAGTGAACGGCACGGTCTCCGCGCAGGCATCGGGCGCGCCCGCAGCGCCCGCCGCGACGTCCGGACGCCCCGGCGACTGGCTCGCCTACGGCAATTCGCAGCGCGGCACACGGTATTCGCCGCTGACCGAGATCAACGACAAGAACGTGGGCGATCTGAAGCAAGCGTGGTCCTTCCGCACGGGCGACATGAAAGGCCCGAACGATCCGCTCGAAATCACCGATGAAGTCACGCCGATCGCCGTCGACGGCACGCTTTTCTTCTGCACGCCGCACCAGAACGCCATTGCGCTCGACGGCGCGACCGGCAAGGAGAAATGGCGCTTCAATCCCGAACTCAAGCCCGACCCGAGCTTTCAGCACGTGACCTGCCGCGGCGTCTCCTACTACGAGACGCCGGCCGCCGCTCAAGCGCGTCAGACGAAGAGCACCGCCGCGCTGCCGATGTGCTCGCGCCGCGTGATCCTTCCGGTGAACGACGGCCGCCTTTTCGAACTCGACGCCGCGACCGGCCAGCGCTGCCCCGGCTTCGCCGCGAACGGTCTGCTCGATTTGCAGCACCTTCAGCCGGTGAAAACGCCCGGTCAGTACGAACCGACTTCGCCGCCGATCATCACGTCGAAGGTGATCGTCATGGCGGGTTCCGTCACCGACAACTACGGCACGCGCGAGCCGTCGGGCGTGATTCGCGGCTTCGATGTCGACACCGGCAAGCTGCTCTGGGCCTTCGATCCGGGTGCGCGCAATCCGAACGCGATCCCCGATGACCAGCACAGCTACACGATGAATTCGCCGAACTCGTGGGCGCCCGCCGCTTACGACGCGCAACTCGATCTCGTCTATCTGCCGATGGGCGTATCGACGCCGGACATCTGGGGCGGCAACCGCACGCCGGAAGAAGAGCGTTACGCGAGCGGCCTGCTCGCGCTCAACGCATCGACAGGCAAGCTCGCGTGGTTCTACCAGACCGTGCACCACGACCTGTGGGATATGGACCTGCCCGCGCAGCCGACCATCGCGGATATCAAGGACGCGAACGGCAACATCGTTCCCGCGATCTACGCGCCCGCGAAGACCGGCAACATCTTCGTGCTCGACCGGCGCACCGGCAAGCCGATCGTGCCCGCGCCCGAGCAGCCCGTGCCGCAGGGCGCGGCGCAGGGCGATCGCCTGTCGCCGACGCAGCCGTTCTCGCAGCTCACCTACCGGCCGCAGAAGAACCTGACCGGCGCGGACATGTGGGGCGCGACGATGTACGACCAGCTCGCCTGCCGCATCATCTTCCATCGCCTGCGCTACGAAGGGCCGTTCACGCCGCCGTCGGAGCAAGGCACGCTCGTGTTCCCGGGCAATCTAGGCATGTTCGAATGGGGCGGCCTCGCGGTCGATACGGACCGCAGCATCGCGATTGCGAATCCGATCGCGCTGCCGTTCGTCTCGAAGCTGATTCCGCGCGGCCCGAACAACCCGATCGAGCCGCCGCAGGCGGGACAAGCCGGCACCGGCGCGGAAACCGGCATTCAGCCGCAGTACGGCGTGCCGTTCGGCGTGACGCTCAATCCGTTCCTCTCGCCGCTGCGTCTGCCGTGCAAGGAACCGGCGTGGGGCTATGTGTCGGCGCTCGATCTGCAGACGAACAAGGTGATCTGGAAGAAGCGCATCGGCACGACCCGCGATTCTTCGCCGATTCCGCTTCCGTTCAAGATGGGCATGCCGATGCTCGGCGGCCCGATGACGACGGCGGGCCACGTGTTCTTCATCGGCGCGACGTCGGACGATTATCTGCGCGCGTTCAGCACCGATAACGGCGACGAGTTGTGGCATGCGCGTCTGCCTGCGGGCGGCCAGGCCACGCCGATGACCTACGAGGCGAACGGCAAGCAGTACGTGCTGATCGCTGCGGGCGGCCACGGCTCGTTCCTCACGAAGCTCGGCGATTACGTGGTCGCCTACGCGTTGCCCGACAAGCACTGAAGCGGCGTCGTCGGCATAGCCATTGCTGTCCTCCTGTCTACGCATAACGGAGGGCGGCAATGAGCAAGCGTGAAGTGCCGGGCGTAGGCCCGTATGGTGGACCGGCGGGTGGATGGGGCGCATTGCAGGCAGTCGCGCGGGCGCTCAAGCAGCAGATGGGCGTCGCGCGCGAAGCGACGATGCTTCTCAAGGTGAATCAGCCTGCCGGCTTCGATTGTCCCGGCTGCGCGTGGCCGGACCCGCGCAGCACGTCGTCCTTCGAATTCTGCGAGAACGGCGCGAAGGCCGTCTCGTGGGAAGCGACGACCAAGCGCACCACGCCCGAGTTCTTCGCGCGCCATAGCGTGAGCGAGCTTTGGGGATGGAGCGACTTCGCGCTGGAGGACGAAGGACGCCTCACGCATCCGATGCGCTACGACGCGGCATCGGACCGTTACGTGCCGATATCGTGGGACGAAGCGTTCCAGCGCATCGGCGAAGCGCTGCGCGCGCTGCCCGATCCGAACATGGCGGAGTTCTATACATCGGGGCGGGCATCGAACGAGGCGGCGTTTCTTTATCAACTGTTCGCGCGGCGCTTCGGCACCAACAATTTCCCCGACTGCTCGAACATGTGTCATGAGCCGACGAGCGTCGGACTGCCCGAGTCCATCGGCGTCGGCAAGGGCACCGTGACGCTCGCCGACTTCGATCATTGCGATGCCATCTTCTGCATCGGACACAATCCCGGCACGAACCATCCGCGCATGCTCGCGACACTGCGCGAGGCCGCGCGGCGCGGGGCGAAGATCGTCGTGCTCAATCCGCTGCGCGAACGCGGGCTCGAACGCTTCGCTTCGCCGCAAGACCCCGTCGAAATGGTGACGGGCCGCTCGACCGCCATCGCGACGGATTACGTTCAGGTCAGGATCGGCGGTGACGTCGCGTTCATCAAGGGCATGATGAAGACCGTGCTCGCGCTCGACCGCGCGAGCCGCGCGCAAGGCGGCGAAGGCGTGCTCGACCGCGCGTTCATCGACGCGCATACGAGCGGCATCGAGGAACTCATCGCGGATGTCGATGCGACCTCGTGGAACGACATCGTTGCCGCGTCGGGCATCGAGCGCGCGGAGATCGAGAAGATCGGCAAGCTGTATGCGGATTCGAAGGCCGTGATTGCGTGCTACGGCATGGGCATCACGCAGCATCACAGCGGCACCGCGAACGTGCAGCAGATCATGAATCTGCTGCTTCTGCGCGGCAACATCGGACGCGACGGCGCGGGCATCTGCCCGCTGCGCGGCCATTCGAACGTGCAGGGCGACCGCACTGTCGGCATCACGGAAATTCCGCATCAGGAGATGCTCGATTCGATCCAGCGCGCGTTCGGTTTCGAGCCGCCCCGCGAGCATGGACACGGCGCGATTCACGCGATCGAAGCGATGCGCGATGGCCGCGCCAAGGCGTTGATCGCGCTCGGCGGCAATCTGCCGATCGCGATGTCGGACACGAAGGCATGCTACCAAGCGATGCGCAAGCTCGACCTCGCCGTGCATATCGCGACGAAGCTCAACCGCTCGCATCTGCTCGTCGCGAAGGAAACCATTCTGCTGCCGTGTCTCGGGCGCACCGAACTCGACGTGCAGGCGACCGGGCCGCAATCCGTGACCGTCGAAGATTCGATGTCGATGGTGCATGCGTCGCGCGGATCGTTGCCGCCCGCCTCCGAGCATCTGCGCTCGGAGCCGGCCATCGTCGCGGGACTCGCGAAGGCCACGCTCGACGATCCTTCGCTCGACTGGGACGGCTGGATCGCCGATTACAACCGCATCCGCGATCTCATCGAGAAAGTGTTCCCGCAGTTCGAGAAGTACAACGAGCGCATTCAGGATCCGGGCGGCTTCAGGCTCTTCAACGCGGCCGCCGCGCGCCGCTGGGACACGCCGGGCGGCCGCGCGCGCTTCATCGCGCACAAGGGCGTGATGATGGACCCGCGCGTGGACCGCAGCGACGCGCTGATTCTCGCGACCATCCGCAGCCACGATCAGTACAACACGACGATCTACGGCTTCAACGACCGTTATCGCGGCATCACCGGGCGGCGCGACGTGGTGTTCGTGAACGAGCGCGACCTGGAGGCGCGCGGGCTCCAGCACGGCGACATCGTGGATCTGGAGACGATCGAAAGCACGGTGAGCGTGGGCGGCTCGCGGCGTTTTTGCGGCCTGACGGCGGTGGCGTTCGACATCGCGCCGGGGTCCATCGCCGCTTACTATCCCGAGGCGAATTGCCTCGTCTCGCTCGCGGACAACGATCCGCGCAGCGGCACGCCGTCGTACAAGTCGATTCCGGTGCTGCTGTCACTGAGTCAGGGCGACTGTCAGGTCGGCGGCGACGCACAAACGTGGCAGCACGGCGACGTGCCGAACGACAAGACCGGCGCGGCAGTGGCGGCCAGCGAGCCGGAGCATCGGCGGAAAACGGGAACACCCCTCTGAGGGAATGCAAGGGCGGGTGCGGTCGGCCCGCCCATTTTGCTTGGATCATGCCTTCAGCGACCGGTGATGCCGCGCATCCGTCCTGCGCGATCCCTTCGTGAAAACGAAGAGGCTTGCGCCAGCGGCGGCGATCGCGAGGCGCACCGGAGTGGCCTTGAGCGTATCGACGCCCTTCGCGACCGCGCTCGCCCACGCCGACGACGGATTCGTCGCCGGGCGCGTGACCGTCGGCGCTGCAATCACGATGCGCTCGACCGGTTCCACAGCTTCCACATGTTCGACGCTCGCCGCAGCGGGCGCGTTGCTGGCGCGGGCCGTCGCGGGCGTCGGCATCATCGGCGCATCGGCGGCTTTTGCGTCGGCCTGCGGCCCGGCCTTCCCTTCGCGCGCCTCGACGCGCGTCGCGGCGGCTTCGGCGCCGAGCAGCAGCACGGCGGCGGCGAAGTAGAGCCACATCAGGAGCACGGCGAGCGAACCGGCCGCGCCGAACGCGTTGGCCGTTCCCGCATGCGTAAGATAAAGCGCGAACAGCTTCTTGCCGACCGAGAACAGGACCGCGGAAATGATGCCGCCGACGAGCGCATCGCGCCAGCCGACGGGGCCATCGGGCAGATACTTCAGCAGCGCGGCGAAGGCGCAGGACAGAATGACGAGCCCGAGCACGAACTGCACGATATCGCCGATGATGACGAGCGGCGAATCGCCGAAGACCCATTTGCCGGCCGCTTGCACGGCGGTGTCCAGCACGAGCGACACGATGAGCAGGAACGCCACGCCCATCACGAGGCTGAAGGAAATGAGGCGCACCTTGACCATCGTGGCGACCCCGGACTTCGCCTCCTTGTCCTTGGGCCAGATGACGGAGAGCGCCGTATTGAGCGACGAAAACGTGGCCGATGCGCCGACCGCCAGCAGCACGAACGAAATGATCGCCGCGATGCCGCCCCCGCCGCTGCGATGCGCGTGCTCGACGATCGCCTGCACGCTCGCCGCCGCGTCCTTGCCGAGCATGCCGCTGATCTGGCCGAAGAGTTGCCCGCGCGCGGCTTCCTGGCCGAAGACGAGGCCCGCGATGGCGATCACCATGACGAGCGTCGGCGCGAGCGAGAACGCCGAATAGAACGCGATGCTCGCGGCCATCGGCGCGGAGCGGTCGGCGCTGAAGCGTTTGAACGTGCGGACTGGCCACGCGATGGCGCGGCTCATCAGGGATTTGGAATCCCGCTCGGAAGTCTTGTCCATCGCTTTCTCCTTGGAAACGTGCTGAGTGCATCTAGCATCGCGAGTGCCAGGAGCGGCGATGGACGACGATGCGTGGATCAGCCGTCCGCGCCGGGCTTCCGAATGTCGGGCGTGCCGCGCACCGGGTTCTGGTCGGGCTGAAGGTCGGTGTTGTCGGGCAGCGTCTCCGGCGTGCGCGCGGGCGGCGTGCCGCTCGCGATGTCGGCTTGCGAAGGTTCGGGGTTCTGCGGTTGCGTCGGTTGGTCAGGCATCGGTTTCTCCTGGTGGGTGGCGTCCTGCACGCGCAAGCAATGAGTGTGCGCGGGCGTTTTCCAGGCGAGCGCCCATCGACTCGAATTACAACCTGCAGGCGATCCAGGTCTATCAGCTTTATGACGATCCGTCGGCGGGGAAGGCAACTACGGCCTCGTCATGAAACGGTGTACGCGGCGTTCAAGCGCTTCGTCGCGGCGCATCGGATCTACGTGCGCGACCGCGCGTTACCATACGTCCACCGATGCGGATGCCAGCCCGCGGCCGCACGATCGACAGGGATAAAAAGACGCGTGAGGCAAGCCGACGACAACCTCCATTCCTCCGACGATGCGTCCGCCCGGCGCACGCCGCGCGCAAGCCGCCACGCCGATGCGCGGATCGTGGCGCTGTCGCTATCGCTCGGGAGCGCCATCGCGCTCGGCTTCGCGCGATTCTCGTATGCGCTGCTCCTGCCGCCGATGAAGCAGGACCTCGCGTGGAACTTCGCGCAGGCCGGCGCGATGAACACCGCCAACGCGCTCGGGTATCTGCTCGGCGCGCTCGCCTTTGCGCGCCTTTCGCGGCACGCCGCGCCCCGCACGCTCTTTCTCTGGGGATGCATCGCCACCACGCTGCTGATGGCGTCGAGCGGCGCCGCGGTCGATACGGACGCGTTGCTCGCACTTCGCGTGGCCACCGGCGCAGGCAGCGCGCTCGTGTTCGTCAGCGGCGGCGTGCTGGCGGCTCGCCTCGCTTCGCTGTCGCCGAAGGAAGCGGGGTTCATCATCGGGCTGTATTACGGCGGCACGGGCTGGGGCATCGCGGTGTCGTCGGTTCTGGTTCCGCTCACGGTGCTGCCGGGCGCGCACGGCTGGCGATTTGCCTGGCTCGCGCTCGCCGCCGCGTGCGCCGCCTGCGCGATCGCCGCGGTGGCGGCGGCGTGGCGCATCGATCCCGGCGTTCAGCCGATGCCGCACGTTCACGCGCAAGGCGTCGCGCAGCCACCCATCGCCCGCCGGCGCTACGGCTTCGCGCTCGCGGGATACGCGTGCTTCGGCGTCGGCTATATCGGCTACATGACGTTCATCGTGGCGCTGCTGCGCAACGCGGGGTTGAGCGCGGCAGTCGTGAGCGGCTTCTACGTGCTGCTCGGCGTCGCGACGGTGGCATCGGCGCGTCTGTGGTCCGGACTGCTCGACCGCATGCGCGGTGGCCAGGCGCTTGCGTTGCTCAATGCGCTGCTCGTCGTGGCGACGCTCGTTCCGGCGGTGGTCGCGCATCCGCTCGCGGCGTTCGCATCCGGCGTGCTCTTCGGCGCGACGTTTCTTTCGGCGGTCGCGTCGACGACCGCGTTCGTCCGGCACAACCTTCCCGCGCCTCAATGGGGACGCGGCATCAACGCATTCACCATCGTGTTCGCGCTCGGGCAGATCGTCGGGCCGACCGTCATCGGGCGAATATCGGACAGCGCCGGCCTGACGCGCGGTCTCGTCTATTCGGCGGCGATGCTGGCGCTCGGCGCGGCGCTCGCGGCGTGTCAGAGACCGCTGGACGCGGCTCATTGAGCGTTCCGCTTCGTTCGGACAACCGAATGTCCGACGATGATCCAATGCGGGTGCGGTGGCCCGCGCTCAGACGTTCGGGCGAATCTTCTTCATCTTGATGAACACGTGCGAACAGAACGCGTCCGCAACGACGCGATTCACAGTCAGGATATTGTCCGCACTTAGGGATTCACGCGCGAGCCCCTGCTTCTCGATCAGGCGCTGCGGTATCAATTGCGTGACGAACGAGTGGCACAGATCCTTTCGAAGTTGTGCATCGGCTGCTTCGAAGAACTGCCGCCCTGCCCTGATTTCCTCGCTGAGCTTGGCCTTGGCCGAATCGTTCTGCGCCTGAATGGTCGCTTCGAGCTTTGCCTGGGCGGCATCGCGCTCGCGACGCGTTTTCTTGTCGTCTTCGAGCTGGCGCGCCTTGATCGCCGCCATCTTCCGGTCCGCGTCGCCGATGCGATAGTTGCCCTCCAGCGCCTTGAACAAATAGCCGCGCGGACTGACCGTCACCTTCCCTTCGTTCAGCTTGAAGCGCGTGTACTCGATCGCCTGCTCGAGCCGCTCGTCGGTCCACACGTCCCGATGCTTCGCGAGGCGCTCGAAATCGGGTGTATCGAATGCAAATTCGTTGTGAAGCAGCAGGTACATGGAATCCTGAATGCCGGCGCGAGCGGCGTCCGCGCCCTGCTTCTTGGTGAAGCGAAAACGCAGCTTGAGCTTGTCGCGGCCCACGCGGTCGGCGTTCGCTTCCCAACTGACGTCGAAATCCGACACTTCGTTGAGCTGGTCGATGGCGGGCTCGAGAAAGCGCTTCTTGAACTCCTTGACCTCTTTTCTGGACTCGCCGACCTTGCCCGGCCATTCGAGCACTTCTTCGAACGGGAACCATTCGGTTACGCCGTGCCCTTGGCACGGGATGAGCCGATCGTAGATGGCTCGCGCGAGCGAAAGCGAGAACGCGGTGGACGCGCGCAAGCTGAGCCAGTGCGCCTTGTAAGGGCTGATCAGATACTTGATGACGCGCCCGGAAAGCAGCACGCAGACAACGTTGCGTTCGATATAGCAGTCACCGAGCAGGCTTATCGTGCCCCACGAATCTTTCTCGGTCAGCTCCTCGATCGACGGCGCCGTCATGATTTCGACGCGCGCACGGGCCGCGGCGCGCATCTGCGCAATCAGGTGGCTGTGATTGCGGCTGTCGTAGCGCATCAGCCACTTGAAGTAATTGACGTCGGCGGTGAACGTGTAGACCTTGTCGTCGACGAGCTCATCGGGCGCCTTGGTCGCGACGATGAAGTAGGCCGCGTCCAGCACGCGACGCGCGGCGATGCCGAGGCCGCCCACGCGAGTGAAGATGTTGTTTCGAAGAAATCCGATGTCTCGCGTCGCCTCGCAGATGGCCGTGCCCTGCCCGGACATGTCTTCGTAGATGTCCAGCGCAAGCTGCTGAGGCGTGACAGTGAGATCTTGGTTTTCCATTCTTCGATTCGGCTCGGTCCCGGCACTCTAGCAGCCGAGCAAACCGTGTCAACACAAAAACCGCCCCCGACTTCGGCGACGCGTTCGCACAAAAACCGACCGTTCTTTCGAGAACCAAACCCAATTTCCACCCCACGACGCCCAAAAAGCGCCCCGGCTTACACAATTTGCGATCGCGGCTTCACAAAAACCGCCCCAGCCGTCACAAAAACCGCCCCTATCCACAGGCACTCGCGTTGATTAATAAGGAAAGCATGGGCGCTGTTAGTTTGTGAGGTGGTCAAGGTTTACAAAATAAACATAACTAACGCTTGGCGACGTTCAAAGATTCCCGGCACCTGTTCGGACCTAGACCATTGAATCGATATGACTTTTTGGGGCTCTCCCGGCTCCGCACAAAAAGCGCCTCGGGGCGGTTTTTGTGCGCGATGAATATCTTCGTTCCGTCGAGTGGTAGCGAGCGGTGTTTGGAAGCAGTGCCTGTGGCCGAGGTGTGCGACTAAGGAGCCGGAATCGGAGTCGCCGTGCTGAAATTGCGCCTGAAACTGCCAAATTTCGGCGCTCTGTAACTTTGTTTACGCGTATTCGTGTATTCTGCGCTTCAGCGTCAATACACGGAGAAAGCGCAGAATGGCCAACGTAGGCAGCCTACCAATGGAAGACCGGAAGGTCTCCCTTCGCGAAGTAGCCGAATTCGCGGATAACCTCGAACCCTTTTCGGACAATCTCCGCGAGCAGATTCTGGCGCCCCGCCCGCGCAAGACGGCCCCCATCTATACGATTAGCGAACTGGCAGAGATGTGCAATCTCACGCGTCAGCAGATTCAGTATCTGGTAACCAAAGGCGAAGGCGGCTTGCCCGCCGGCACGCTGAACGGTAACGGTCGCAGCCGGACGTTCACGCTACCCGAGGTTCGCATGTGGGTGAAGATGGCGTCCGATATCTATCAAACCCGTCTCGATGACGGCGCCGGCGAGTTTCGGGGCAAGGTCCTCACTACCGCCCAACTCAAGGGCGGGTCGGCGAAGACTACAACGACCGTCTGTCTCGCACAAGCGCTCACGCTGCTAGGGCGGAAGGTCCTCCTGATCGATCTGGATCCGCAGGCGTCGGCGTCGGAACTGTGTGGCTTGTACGCGGAAAAGGAGATATCCGGCGACGACACGGTGCTCCCGTATATCTACGATCAGAACATCGAGGGAGGACTCGGTGCCAGCGTGCAATCGACGTACTGGGACGGCCTCGACATCATTCCCGGCCACACGTTTCTCTATGGAGCGGAATTTCTACTGCCGGCGCGTCAGAAGACGATTCAGGGTTATCGCTTCTGGGCGGTGCTTCGGCAGGGTCTTGAGCCGCTGCGCGCGCAGTACGACTACATTCTGATCGATACGTCGCCCTCGCTGTCGTACATGAACCTGAACGCGCTGCTGGCGGCCGATGCGCTCGTCATGCCGATGATTCCCGAGAACCTCGACTTCATCAGTTCCCTGGCGTTCTGGCGCTTGTTCTCCGACGTCGCGGAAGACTTCCTTCCCTACGAGGAGGACAAGGTGTACGACTTCATCTCGATCCTGCTCTCGAAGGTGGATTACGGGAAGACGTCGTCGGCGCCGGTCGTTCGTCAGTGGGCGCAGAGTGCCTACGGTCGCTGGCTCGATCCATTCGAGATTCCCGCCAGTTCGGTCATGAGTGGCGGAGCGCTTTCGTTCTCGACGGCGCTCGATGTGGTTAGCACGCATTCGACGGCGAAATCGCTGCAGCGCGTGCGACAACCGATGATGCAGTACGCGAAGTGGCTCGACGACATGTTCGTGAAATCCTGGAGGGAGGCGGCATGAGCAATAACATTCGTGAACAACTCATGGCCAAGACGGCCAACCTGCCGAAGCCAGCGGATTTCAAAGGCGACGCGAAGAAGGACCGCACGGCGCGCGGTCCGCAGACGATGCCGGGCATTACAAGTGCGCTGGCTGCGGCTCAGCTACGGATTCAGGAACTCGAGTCGAAGGGCGTTGAAACCGATATTCGCATCGATGCGATCGTGCCGAACCCCTGGCAGCCGCGGCGTCAGTTCAACGAGAGCAAGCTATCAGAACTGGCCCGTTCAATCGATGAGGTCGGTCTGCTGCAGGCGGTGACGGTCCGACGGATCGGCGAGTCGTTTCAACTGGTCGCAGGTGAGCGCCGTCTGCGTGCTCACAAGCTCATTAACAAGGACACAATCCGGGCTGTCGTGATCGAGTGTTCCGATCAAGACATGGCGGCGCTTGCGTTGATGGAAAACGTCACGCGCGATGACTTGTCCGACTACGAGGTCGCGATTGCGATTCGCCGGGCGGAAGCGGAGTTTCCCAATCGGACCCGGCTTGCGGAGGCGATGGGAATCTCGCGGAGCGACCTGTATCGCTTCCTCGCGTTCGACGCGCTGCCAGACTTCGTCAAACGCGATCTTGATTTGACGCCATCGGTGCTCGGCGCTTCTTCAGCGCAGGATGTCGCGAACGCGCTCAAGAAGTCTGGCGATGCGGGACTTCGCGCGTTGCAGGAATTATGGCCGCAGGTCGTGTCGGGGGATCTTGTACAGACTAAATTGGCTGCGAGCTTGAATGCGCAAGTTAGCCGCGGCGCTCCCGCGACCGATGCCGGTGGTCGCAGTATTTTGAAGATTTTCGCTGGGAAGGTGCAGGCCGGGAGCATCACCAAGGACGTGAAGGGGCTTACGTTCAAGTTCAAGGCAGGGGTGGTTACGGAAGAACAAGAGAATCAGCTAAGGGAGCATATTGGGAAGATGTTCTCGATACGGTCTGAATGAGGGTGGCCCGCTTCGGCGGGTTTTTTTTGGCGTCGTGTCTCTGGCGGGCGGTAGCACTGTGGTGGTGGCATATCGGTGCGCTCGGCTAAACGTGAAGTGTCCGAATTCGGACACGTTGTGCCGCGGCGGATCGAAGCGCCGTTTCTACAGCCTGACTGTCCGAATTCGGACACTTGCTGGCTCCGGAGCGTCTTCCGCGGAGTGCCTTGTTTTCAACTGCCATGACCTCCGCATCGCGCACAAGACGTGCGGCCCATCCAGTCCAGCCGCGAGGTTTCGCCGATGAGAACGCAGTCCCCGCCGAAAGCCCCGCACGAAAGCCCCGCACGAAAGCCCCGCACGAAAGCTCCAGATGAAGGCTGCAGATGAAGGTTCCGCACTCACCTCAACCAGAACCCCGCCGAACCGTGGCGCTCATGACACCGGAGACCGGTTCTCCCGATCGTCGAGGTGCCTAGCGCTATCGATCCCTGCGTTGTCGGGGCGCGTGAGGAGCAGACGCAGGGCGCCGGAGTATCGGCGATGCTCTCTGTGCTGGATTGAGCTTCGGATCGATCAACTGTTAGAAACGATGCCGTCCACCATTTGTGGGCGAGTCGCTCGGGGAGAATCGCAACGGATAGCCCGCCGCTCGCACACGGCGCAAGCACCGCCCTTTGCGCAGAGAGCGACGACAAAGGGACGAAGCTCGCGGGGTGGCGTGCCGAGAGGCGTCGGCGGCTCGCGCCCGACTGCATCGACGAATAAGGGCAGGCCGCCAGTATGTCGAGGCGCAGGATGCGCTCGCAGTTTCCGTGAACGACTCTTCCGGTGACAACCAATGACCGTCCGAACTCGGACACTTTCGCATCGAGGCCTCCGACCTATGAAAGAAGGCCAAGCCTTTGGACGGCACTGGCCGGAAGCCGCGTGCTGATTCCCTAGAGCCGACGGCAACGCACGCGTTACGCGTATAAGTCAACGAACTGCGGCACTCGGCCAAGAAGCAACCTGCCTGCGTTCTTGCGTCATTCCTCGTCAACTCGTGGGAGTGGGCGCGGCGACTCAACAGTTCGCGACGACGCTATCCATTGCGCGCGGCGTTGTCGGAAGCAGCGTGGGTTGCACCCCGCGGCCAGTATCGGGCGCAGCCCACTCTGGAACGATGTCCAGACCCACACCGATTTGTAGTCGAGACCCAATAAGGACGTCGGCCTCTACGGAATGCGGTCGTCTGTAGGCCATTGACGATCGATGCCGGTCGGGGCAGCGATTGCGGCGCCGCAATGCCCGACGAATCGGTCAGCCGAGCAGCATCCGCAGAGATGCGACTCAGCGGGACGCGCTCGAAGCGCAAGCTCGCTGCGCCGCTGCAGCAGCAGCCGGCTTTGCGAAAAGGCGAAGGGCAGACGAAATCTGCGGTCAACCTCCGCGCGATGCGCCGTGAAACAACGTCCCCCGCACGGAGAGAGCGCCGAAGCCAGTGAAATCATAGACTTGCGTAAATTCAGCGTTTGTGTTTCACGCCGCCCACGCGGTGCAGACAGCGTTGCGGCAAGTAAAACGAACCGACAGACAAACCAGCGGGCTGCGCAGACTTCTAACGTATCGTCTGATACAGAATTTCCCTCATGGGAACGAACCAGATACCGTCAAGCCCTCTTCCGCTGCGCCCCTTGATAAGCCTCGCCTCCCTTGACCCGTTCCAACCGCTCGCTTGCAACAGTCAAAGCGGCGAGGCTCGCGCGCTTGAGTTGATGGTCATAAAGCGTCACGACTGCCGCGAGTTTCTCGAAGGCTTCCGCGCTAATCCGCCATGCGCCCGACCTGCCACCTTCATCGAACACGGCGGCCATTACTTGGTCGATCTCGAATAACGCTTCGTCGGGGAAGTCTCCGTGACCGGCGTCCGCGAGGAACTTCGTAAGCAACATGATCTCAGTGACCTGCTGCGCGGGGGCGATATCGGAGGAGCCGACGCGTAGAACTCCGAGCGACAAGTGGGCATGAAGCGCAAGTTCCTCAGCGACAGCGCGAGGGATCGGCAGCAGTTGCGCTTTGCTGGGACGGGCGCGGGTCCCTTGAAACGGACGGCGGAAGGGGATGGTGGGTGACATAAGGCTATCGTTGGTTAACCTGCCCACGTTAACGAACGTTTGCCCCGAATTCTGAAGCCCGCACCTCCGAAACCGTCGAATAGCCTCGCAACTAACGGTCGGTTCCGTCAGCATCATGAACTGAACAACACGTATCGGTCATCCAGCAGCAGTAAATAGCCACCAGAGACCTCCGCCGAACAGAGACAACAGACAACGACGCCCGATCCGAGCGACCGAACCAGCTAGCACCCAAACCATACACTTAGCTAACCTAATTAAACGACACCCACGGCGGGGGCGAACCTCGCCCCCGCGCCCCACCAGACTACATCCCCCGCACAGCCTCGAGCATCAGCCCAAAAAACTCCCCCGCATGCGCCGAATTAAGCCACCGCACGATCAGCGCAATCCGCGATTCCGGCTCGATCCACATAAACGAGCTTCCCGCGCCCACGCCGAAGTAGCTCGTTTCAGGCACGCTCGGAAACATCTTGCGCCCGGTATTGAGCCAGACGAGGTAGCCATAGAACGGAGCAAGAGGGCAGGGCGTGCGCATCCGCGCGATCCACTCCGCCGAAAGCACGCGCTTTCCGCCCGCGATTCCATCGTCGAGCAGCATCTGCGCGATCTTGAGCTGATCGTTCGCGCTGATCGACATCCCGCCACCCCAATGCGTGCCGCCGGGCACCGACTGCATCCGCTTCCCGTCGATCTCCGTCCATGCGTTGTCATAACCCGCCCACTTCCAGTCGTCGCTCAAACCGAGCGGACGCGCAATCGCAGCGCGAAAAACGTCCGGCAGCGGCTCGCGAAACAGATGAAGCAGCGCGAGCGAAAGCTGGTTGATGCGAACGTCGTTGTATTCCCAATAGGTGCCCGGCGTCTGCAGCGGACGAAGATCGCCCTTCTTGCCGTTGGGCGGCTCGCCGAACGTCACCGCGCGATAGTGATCCGCCTGATCCGACAGCCCGAAGCACTCGCCTTGCCACTCGCTCGTCTGCTGCAGAAGCTGCGTCCACGTGATCGGCGCGTTGTGCGGATCGTCGAAGCCGATGCCCGGCAAGCGCGCGCGCACCGCCTCGTCGGGATCGGGCAGCAAGCCGCGATCGTGCGCGACGCCCGCGAGCAGCGCGAGGTACGTCTTCGCGATGCTGAACGTCAGATCCGCGCGATCCGGCTCGCCCCACGTCGTCACCACGCGGCCATCGACGGCCAGCGCGCCGGACACCGGCCCGCGATCGTGCACCGGTCCGAGCAGCCGGTTCCACGGCGGCGGGTCGTTCACGTGCACGCCCCAGTTGCCGTGCACCTGCCGATCCCACGTCGATTCGTGCTCGACCGAAAAGCGGATCGCACGTTGCAATGCTTCATTCATGTGAAATCTTCCTGATTCGATTCAAGGGTTCAACGAACGCGAAGGCGCTTTTTCGCCCAGACGAGCGTGAACAGGCTCACGACCGCGGCGATCATCAGATAAAGCCCCGGCGCAAGGTTGTTGTGCGTAATGGCGATGAGCGATGCGACCGCCAGCGGCGTGAATCCGCCGAATATCGTCGTGCCGATGTTGTAGCCGAAGGCCATGCCCGTCGTGCGCGTGGCGGTCGGGAAGAGCTCGGACATCAGCGCGGGAATCGGCGCGAAATACGTCGCCTTCAGGAGCGCGACCCAGATGACCGCCGCGAGCAAGGTCGGCAGCGACGGATGCGCGTTCATGAACATGAACGCCGGATACACCGTCAAAAAGAACACGACGCCCGTGACGAGCATGATGCGCACGCGGCCGATCTTGTCCGACAGATGCCCGACCACCGGCACGAGCGCCATCATGATGAAGCCCGCCGTCAACGTCGCGATGAAGCCGGACGAAGGCGCGAGCCCCAGTTGCCGTGCCGCATACGTCGGCATGTAGAGCAGCATGTAGTTCGCGGTCGTCGTGAGCACGAGCGATCCGATCGAAACAAGCAGCCGTTCTTTCTGCGTTGCGAGCAGCTCGCGCACCGGCGAGGCGACCTTCTCCGCGTGCTCGAACTCGGGCGTTTCGTCGATACGGCGCCGGATATAAAGGCCGATCGGCCCGATCAACACGCCGAAGAGAAACGGTATGCGCCAGCCCCAGCCTTCGATCTGCGCGGGCGTCAGCATGCCGGTCATCACCGCGCCGAAGAGCGACGCGAGCAGCGTGCTCGCGCCCTGGCTCGAGAACTGCCAGCTCGACATGAAACCGCGGCGCTCGGGCGCATGCTCGACGAGAAACGCCGTCGAACTGCCGAACTCGCCGCCCGCCGAAAAGCCCTGCAAGAGCCTCGACAGAAAGATGAGCACGGGCGCGGCGAGTCCGATCGTCGCGTAAGTCGGCATCAGCGCGACCATGCCGGTGCCGAGCGTCATCATGCCGATGGACAGCGTCAGCGATGCCTTGCGCCCGTGCCGGTCGCTGTACGAGCCGAGCACGAGCGCGCCGACCGGCCGCGCGAGATACGACAGCGCGAACGTGCCGAGCGTGAGCAGCAGCGAGACGGTGTGATCGTGCGTGGGGAAGAACAGCCTCGACAGCGTGCCCGCGAAATAGCCGTAGACGACGAGATCGTAGAACTCGAGCGCATTGCCGATCGACGTCGCGACGATCAGCCGCGCGACGCTGCGCTGCGTTCCGTGCTGCGCGCGCGACGCGGACACCGTGGCGGAATCAGTGCTCATGGCGAAGGCCTCCGTTGGCTCCGTTGATCTTGCGCGGCAGATGATCCGCCGGATTGCTGTCGCTGGCGCCGCCTTCGCGCGCGCCCAAGTCCCAGAAAAGCCCCGCCATGATGCGCAGGCCCTCGCTCGCGACGGAGCCGAGCAGATGCTCGTCCGGCGCATGCTGCGAGCAGCCGGGATACGAGTGCGGCACCCACAGCGTCGGCATGCCGAGGACATCGGCGAATACGTCGTTCGGCAGCGTGCCGCCAAGATTGGGCAGCAGCACGGGCAGCGCGCCGGTCGTCTGCGTGAGCGAGCGCAGCGCCCATTGCACCCACGGATTGTCCGGATCGACGCGCGTCGCGGGCATGCCGCGCTCCACTTCGACATCGACCATCGGGAAGCCGTGCGCGTCGAGATGCGCGCGCACGATCTGCTGCAGGTTCTTCCAGTCCGTGCCGACGACAAAGCGAATCTGCATGTGCGCGAACGCGCTCGCCGGAATCGCGTTCACCGGCTTTTCGGGGTTCCCGGTGCGAAACGCGAGCACTTCGATGTTGTTCCAGCCGAACACGCGCGCGGCGGGCGTGAGGCCCGGCTCGCCGTAGTCCGTATCGACGTCCGGTTCGCCCGGATTGCCGCCGACCTTGATATCCGCGAGCGCGCGCACGACGGAATCCGGAATCGCCGGCGGGCGCAGCCCTTCGATCAGGATCTTGCCGTTCGAATCGACCATCGACGCAATCGCGTTTGCGAGCACGATGCCCGGATTGCGCAAGAGGCCGCCCCAGTTGCCGGAGTGATGCGCGCCGTCGCGCAGTTTCACGTCGAGCCGGAAATTGATGACGCCGCGCGAGCCGAGGAACATCGTCGGGCGGTCGGCGGCGAGACGCGGGCCATCGGAGGCGATCAGCACGTCGGCGGCGAGTTCGTCGCGCAACTGCTCGCAAATCGCGAAAAGTCCCGGCGATCCGACTTCCTCGCCCGTTTCGAACAACAGCTTGAGATTGAAGCCGAGTTTGCCGTCGCGCGCGTCGAGCACGGCTTTCAGCGCGGCGAGGTTGATGCTGTGCTGGCCCTTGTTGTCGGCGGTGCCGCGTCCGTACCAGCGGTCGCCGTCGACGGTCACGCGCCACGGGGACAAGCGTTCGGCCCACTGCGCGTCGTAGCCGCGCACGACATCGCCGTGACCGTAGCTAAGCACGGTCGGCAGATCGTCGCCCTCGTGCCGGTGCGCGACGAGAAACGGCCCCGCGCCCGCCGGATTCGCGACCACGCGGCAGCGAAAGCCCCACGCTTCGAGCGTCGGCGTCAGTTCTTCGGTCAGGTAGGCGGCGAGCCGCGCGCCGCTGTCGGCCTCCTGGCTTTCGGTGCGATACGCGACGCGCCGCTGCAAATCGTCGAAAAACGCGCCGGAATCGTAATAGCGCGAGGCAATGTCTAGTGCGGTGTCGCGAGTCACATCGGTCTCCATGTCGTTGTGAGGGCAGCCTTAGCCCCTGACGATTCATGCTGACGCGGACGATATTTCTGGACAATTACAATATTTCACAGGAACCTTTGCCGTTTCGGCAAACCTCGTGGAAGCAGGAACGTTCAAATGGATCAGACGGCGTTGCGCTATTTCCTCGAAGTCGCGCGAAGCGGATCGCTCAGCAAGGCGTCGGAGCGGCTCTTCGTCGCGGTGTCGGCGTTGAGCCGGCAGATCGCGAAGATCGAGGAACAGATGGGCACGCCGCTTTTCGAGCGGCGTCCGCGCGGCATGGTGCTGACCGACGCCGGCCGCCTGCTCGCGAATCACGCGCGGCGCACCCAGCTCGAAGACGAGCGCGTGATCGACGAAATTCGCGGACTGACCGCGAGCGGCCGCGCGACGATACGCATCGCGGCATCCGAAGGCGTCGCGCCCGATTTTCTGCCGCAGGCGTTCGCGCATTTCCTGAAGACGCATCCGCGCGCGCATTTTCTGCTCGACGTATCGCCGCCGTCGGTGGCGACGCAGGGCGTGCGCGACGGCACGCATGACATCGCCGTGTGCTTCAGCATGGCGCCCGAAGAAAACGTGCAAGTGCAGTACGCGCAGCGCGCGCCGGTCTATGCGCTAATGCGCCGCGATCATCCGCTCGCTTCGCGCGAAAGCGTGTCGCTCGCGGATCTGCTCGCGTGGCCGCTCGCGATGCACAGTCAAGGCGTGACGCTTCGACAACTCTTCGACATCGCGTGCAGTCTCGAAGGACTCGTCTTCGAGCCGGTCTTCGTCGGCAATTACCACATGGCGCTGCAGACCTTCGTGCGTCTCACGGATGCAATCACGCTCACCGGCTATCTCACCGTGCGCAGCCGTTTGAGCGAAGACGGTTTCGCCGCCGTGCCCGTATCGAACCCGGAGCTGCATCAGCGCACGTTGCAGATTCAGACGATGGCGGGACGCACGCTGCCGCAGCCGGTCATCGCGTTCATCGAACTGCTGAAGCAGGCGATAGACGACCCCGCGATCATCGAATGAAGCGCGCCTGACAGGAATAGCCGTTGCTCATGCTGATGCCAACGCGGACACGGCATCGCCGTTAGGGGAGCACATCATGTCAGGCATCGCATCGACGAGGCAGGACAAAGCTGAGACAAGACCGCCATTCGTCGGCGAATCCGAGAGGCGCTCGCCCATCGAGCCGCCGCCGCTTCCTCACGATCGCAAGATCGGCTTCGCGGTGATCGGTCTCGGCCGCCTGAGCCTCGATTCGATCTTGCCCGCGCTCGCATCGTCGAAACTCGGGCGGCTCGCGGCCGTGATGACCGGCGACAAGGCGAAGGGCGAACGCGTCGCGCGTCAATACGGCGCGCCGCAGGACGCGGTGTACGGTTACGACGAATGGACGCGTCTCGGCGAAAACGAGGACGTTCAGGCCGTGTATATCGTCACGCCTAACGGACTGCATCACGAACAGGTGCTCGCGGCTGCGCGCGTCGGCAAACATGTGCTTTGCGAGAAGCCGTTGACCAACACATCGGCAGAAGCGGAGGACATGATTCGCGCATGCGCAAATGCGGGCGTGATGCTGATGGTCGCATATCGCCTGCAATACGAGCCGCATAATCGCGAGGCCGCGCGCATTGCCCGGTCGAATCAGTTCGGAGGCCTTAAGATCATCGAGGCGCACAACGGCCAGGTTCAGGGCGAAGCCGATCAATGGCGGCACGACAGGCGTCTCGCGGGCGGCGGATCGCTGCCGGACATCGGCCTCTATTGCCTGAATTTCGCGCGCTTCGTGACCGGCGAGGAGCCGGTCGAAGTATCGGCGTGGACGTGGAGCACGCCAGGCGATGCGCGCTTCGCCGAAGTCGAGGAGAACGTGTCGTGGCAAATGCGCTTTCCGTCCGGCGTCGTTGCGCGATGTTCGGCGGCCTACGACGCGCACGAATCGCGTGTCGCGCGGCTGCATTTTCAGCGGGGCACCGTGCAGCTCGATCCCGCGTTCGCATACAAGGGACTGCGCCTTCAGGTGCAGCATCGGTCGGCCGAGCGCGAGGACGTCGAGTTGCGCGAGGAACATGTGCTCGACGAAGCCAATCAGTTCGCAGCGGAAATCGATCACATGGCCGAGTGCATTCTGACGGGCAGGCAGCCGGCAACGCCGGGCGAGGAAGGCTTGCAGGATCAGCGGATCATGGAAGCGATCTATCGTTCAGCGGCGGAAAACCGGCCGGTGGAACTGCCGCACGTCGCGCAACGCGACGCTTTCCGCGATGCGCGGCTCTCCGACTGAGGCGACATCATGCATTGGTTCCTCGCGGTTTTCGCGGTGCTCGCGGGCATCTCCAACCCGCTTCAGTCGGGCAGCAATTCCGCGCTGCTCAAGGGCATTCATGAGCCGATCGTGGCGGCGGTCGTCGTCTATCTCGTGGGCGCCGCGTGTCTTGCCGCATGCGTGCCATTCTTCGGCTTCGGCGTGCGGCCGGCGCTCTCGCGGCTCGGCGGCGTGCCGTGGTGGGCGTATATCGGCGGCATCTGCAATGCGCTCTTTCTGATGTGCTCGCTGCTCATTACGAGGAAGCTCGGCTCGGCGACGTTTACCACCGTCGTCGTGATTTCGGCTGTGGTGACGTCGGTCGCGCTGGATCACTTCGGCCTCATGGGATTCGAAGTGCGCGCGGCGAGCGCGCTGCGGCTCGTCGGCGCGGGACTGGCGATCATCGGCGTCGTGCTGATCGCCATCTTCTAGCCGGCGAACGCCGCGCGAATCACAGCGGGAACGCGGTCGTCGAAAGAATCTCGCGCAGAACGACAAACGTGCGGATTTGCCGAACGCCCGGCAAATACAGCAGCTTTTCCGCGTGCAGCCGGTTGAAGCTCTCGCTGTCGCGCGTGCGGATCAGCATGAAGAAATCGAATTCGCCGGTGACGACGTGACATTCCATGCAGCCCGGCACCTTCTGCGCGGCCTTTTCGAACTCGGTGAACGACTCCGGCGTCGAGCGGTCGAGCACGACGCCGATTACGACGAGCATGCCGGCGTCGAGCGCTTTCGGATCGAGCAGCGCGACTGTCGCGCGGATAAACCCCGCTTCGCGCAGCCGCTCGACGCGCCGCAGGCATGCGGGTGGACTCAGATGCACCTTGGCCGCGAGCGCGACGTTGGATATGGAGGCATCGCGCTGTAGCTGGCGAAGAATCGCGCGATCCACGCGATCGATCTCCACGCCCGATGCGCGCGGCACTGGACGACTCGATGTTTTTTTCATTGCACGAAAAGCCCTCTGGACGAAACGAAAGTGCGCAGCATGGCGCGAGCGCATCCCGACATTAGCCGGCGGCTTTTTTTTTCGCAACGCGCGCGCGAGCCGGTTTGACTACGATTGTCCGCATGCCTCGCGGTTTCGCGCGACGGCCGATCACTTCGACGAGGATGCCGACATGAACCTGCAACGTTTCGCCCGCTATCCGCTGACTTTCGGGCCAACGCCCATACAGCCGTTGAAACGCCTCTCCGCGCATCTCGGCGGCAAAGTCGAGTTGTATGCGAAGCGCGAGGACTGCAACAGCGGCCTCGCGTTCGGCGGCAACAAGACGCGCAAGCTCGAATATCTGATTCCCGAAGCGCTGGAACAGGGCTGCGATACGCTCGTGTCCATCGGCGGCATCCAGTCGAACCAGACGCGTCAGGTCGCGGCGGTGGCCGCGCATCTCGGCATGAAATGCGTGCTCGTGCAGGAAAACTGGGTCAATTACTCGGACGCCGTCTATGACCGCGTCGGCAATATCCAGTTGTCGCGGATGATGGGCGCGGACGTGCGGCTCGTGCCCGACGGCTTCGATATCGGCATCCGCAGAAGCTGGCAGGACGCGATGGACAGCGTGCGCGCGGCGGGCGGCAAACCGTTCGCGATTCCGGCGGGCTGCTCGGAGCATCGGCTGGGCGGGCTCGGCTTCGTCGGCTTCGCGGAAGAAGTGCGGCAGCAGGAAGCGCAACTCGGCTTCAAGTTCGACTACATCGTCGTGTGTTCGGTGACGGGCAGCACGCAGGCCGGCATGGTCGTCGGCTTCGCGGCGGACGGGCGCGCGCGCCGCGTCATCGGCATCGATGCGTCCGCGAAGCCCGAGCAGACGCACGAACAAATCACGCGGATTGCGAAGCACACGGCCGAACTCGTCGATCTCGGCCGGGACATCACGCGCGACGACGTGGTCCTCGATACGCGCTTCGGCGGTCCCGAATACGGCCTGCCGAACGAAGGCACGCTCGAGGCGATCCGCCTGTGCGCGCGGCTCGAAGGCGTGCTGACCGATCCCGTCTACGAAGGCAAATCGATGGACGGCATGATCCGGATGGTGCAGAGCGGCGAGATTCCCGAAGGCTCGAAGGTGCTCTACGCGCATCTCGGCGGCGTGCCCGCACTGAACGCGTACAGCTTCCTGTTCCGCAACGGCTGAGCGGCGCGTCATCGCGCTTTACCTCGCGGGTAATCGACGCGCCGCACGCGACGCGCGCAACATCGATGCATCCGATCATCGAACGGGAGCCCGACATGACCGCCTACGCGATTGGCCATCTGGGAGAAGTCGACATGTGCGCGGAGATCGTGGCCTATCTGGAGCGCATCGACGCGACGCTCGCGCCGTTCGGCGGGCGTTTCGTCATTCACGGCGGACGGTGCGACGTGCGCGAAGGCGCGTGGCGCGGCGATCTCATCGCGATCGCGTTCGCCGATCTCGCGCACGCGCGCGCCTGGTACGAGTCGGACGCGTATCGGCGCATCTTGCCGCTGCGCACGCGGCATGCGCGCGGCACGGTGTTTCTCGTCGACGGCGTCGATGCCGCGCACAAGGCGACGGACGTGCTGCGCTAACGGCCGGCAGCGAAACACGGTCTAAACTTGCGGCTTTCGTGCCAACTTGTCATATCACCGGGCATGGTTGATACTCGACAGTTGCACCTCTTCCCGCACGTCGACTTAACGGTTTCGCTAATGAGCACAATTCTTGAAAGCCTTCCGACTGGGCAAAAAGTCGGTATCGCGTTCTCAGGTGGCCTCGACACCAGCGCCGCGCTGCACTGGATGCGCCTGAAAGGTGCGGTGCCGTACGCGTACACGGCCAATCTCGGCCAGCCCGACGAAGACGATTACGACTCCATTCCCCGCCGCGCGACGCAATACGGCGCGGAAGGCGCGCGCCTCGTCGACTGCCGCGCGCAGCTCGTGGCGGAAGGCATCGCCGCGCTGCAATGCGGCGCGTTCCACATCTCGACGGCGGGCGTCACGTACTTCAACACGACGCCGCTCGGCCGCGCCGTGACCGGCACGATGCTCGTCGCCGCGATGAAGGAAGACGGCGTCAACATCTGGGGCGACGGCAGCACGTACAAGGGCAACGACATCGAGCGGTTCTACCGCTACGGCCTGCTCGTCAATCCCGATCTCAAGATTTACAAGCCGTGGCTCGACCAGCAGTTCATCGACGAACTCGGCGGCCGCGCGGAAATGTCGGAATTCATGCGCCAGTCGGGTTTCGAGTACAAGATGTCGGCGGAAAAAGCGTATTCGACCGATTCGAACCTGCTCGGCGCCACGCACGAAGCGAAGGATCTCGAAAGCCTCGAATCGGGCATCAAGATCGTGAACCCGATCATGGGCGTCGCGTTCTGGCGCGACGACGTAAAGATCGACCGCGAGGAAGTGACCATCCGCTTCGAGGAAGGGCGCCCGGTCGCGCTGAACGGCAAGACGTTCACGGACGCCGTCGAATTGCTGCTGGAAGCGAACCGCATCGGCGGGCGTCACGGTCTCGGCATGAGCGATCAGATCGAGAACCGCATCATCGAGGCAAAGAGCCGCGGTATCTACGAAGCGCCGGGACTCGCGCTGCTCCACATCGCATATGAGCGGCTCGTGACGGGCATTCATAATGAAGACACCATCGAGCAATATCGCGAGAACGGGCGGCGTCTCGGGCGTCTCCTGTATCAGGGCCGCTGGTTCGATTCGCAGGCGATCATGCTGCGCGAAACCGCGCAACGCTGGGTGGCGCGTGCGATCACGGGCGAAGTGACCATCGAGCTGCGCCGTGGCAACGACTACTCCATTCTCAGCACGAAGTCGCCGAACCTGACGTATCAGCCGGAGCGCCTGTCGATGGAGAAGGTCGCATCGACATTTTCGCCGCGCGACCGCATCGGTCAACTGACGATGCGCAACCTCGACATCACCGACACGCGCGACAAGCTGCGCATCTACGCGCAAGTCGGCCTGCTGACGCCGGGCGAAGCCTCCGCGCTGCCGCAGATCAAGGGCGACGAGCAGTAACGCGCGAACGCGATGAGCCGGGCGCGTTCTGCGAGCGCGCGCTCATCCGCGTATCCTGTGGGTTTCTCCAACCGTCCGCAGGGAGCCGCATTTGACTCGACTGACCATTGCGCTCATCGGCACGGGCAGCATGGGTTCGGCCGTCGGCCGCATGCTTGCCGCGTCCGGCGCGCGCGTGCTCACGACGCTCGAAGGCCGTAGCGCGGCGAGCGTCGCCCGCGCGCGCGAGGCCCGCATGGAAGACGCGAGTCTCGCGGACATCGCCGCGAGCGATTTTCTTCTGTCCATCGTGCCGCCGGCGGTTGCCGTCGACACCGCCGAACGGCTCGCGCCCGCGCTCACGCAAGCGGCGCGCAAGGCCGTCTATATCGACTGCAACGCGGTCAGCCCGCACACCGTCGCGAAGATTGCCGAAACGGTGGATGCCACCGGCGCGGCGTTCGTCGATGGCGGAATCATCGGCGCGCCTTCATCGCCCAAGTTCTATGTGTCCGGACCGCATGCGGCGCGCGCACGCGCGCTCGCCGACGCGGGTCTCGCGCTCGCCGTACTCGATGGACCGGTGGGCGCGGCATCGGCGCTCAAGATGTCGTATGCGGGCATCACGAAAGGGCTGACGGCGCTCGGCTCGGCCATGTCGCTCGCCGCGCTGCGCAATGGCGCGGGCCACGCGCTTCTCGATGAACTCAAGCAAAGCCAGCCCGCGCTTGCCGCGTGGCTCGGCGCGAACGTGCCGCGCATGCCGCCGAAGGCGTATCGATGGGTCGCGGAAATGGAGGAGATCGCGGCGTTCATCGGCAAGGAGTACGCGGAACATCGCATGTACGAGGGCGCGGCGGGACTCTATGCGCGGCTCGCGGACGACCGCGATGCGACCGATGCCCTTTGCCGCTTCTTCGGCGAGCGCGCCGCATGAAGGCCGCCGCATGAAGGCCGCCGCAGCCTTGCAGCATTCGACTTCGAAGTGAACACCGCGACCGGCGACGATGCCGGCGCGGACCATCCTTTCAGCAAGAGGTGCTCAATGACCGCAGGAACGTATCAGAACACGCGTCTTTACATCAACGGCGAGTGGTGCGACGCGCAGAACGGCGCCGCGCTCGACGTCCTTAATCCGGCCACAGGCGAGAAGATCGGCACGGTCGCGCGGGCCAGCATCGCCGATCTGGATCGCGCCGTGGCCGCCGCGCAAGCGGGCTTCGCTACGTGGCGCCGCACGAGCGCGCTCGAACGCGCCTCGCTGATGCGCAAGGCCGCCGCGCTCGTGCGCGAACGCGCCGACAGCATCGCGCGCCTGATGACGCAGGAGCAGGGCAAGCCGCTCGCGGAAGCGCGCATCGAGGTGAATTCGGCGGCGGACATCATCGAATGGTTCGCGGACGAAGGGCGCCGCGTGTACGGCCGCATCGTGCCGCCGCGCAATGTGAACGCGCAGCAGACGGTCGTGAAGGAGCCGGTCGGCCCGGTCGCCGCGTTCACGCCGTGGAACTTCCCGGTCAATCAGGTCGTGCGCAAGCTCTGCGCCGCGCTGACGACGGGCTGCTCGTTCGTCGTGAAAGCGCCGGAAGAGACGCCCGCATCGCCCGCCGAACTGATCCGCGCATTCGCCGACGCAGGCGTGCCGAACGGCGTGCTCGGCCTCGTGTTCGGCGATCCGCCCGAAATCTCGAAGTACCTGATCTCGCATCCGGTCATCCGCAAGGTGACGTTCACGGGATCGACGGCGGTGGGCAAGCAACTCGCCGCGCTCGCCGGCCAGCACATGAAGCGCGCGACGATGGAACTGGGCGGTCATGCGCCGGTGATCGTCGCGGAAGACGCGGACGTGGAACTCGCGGTGAAGGCATCGGGCGCGGCGAAGTTTCGCAACGCGGGTCAGGTCTGCATCTCGCCGACACGCTTTCTCGTGCACAACAGCCTGCGCGACGACTTCGCGAGGGCGCTCGTGAAGCATGCGGAGAGCCTGTCCGTGGGCGACGGCCTCGCCGAAGGCACCACGCTCGGGCCGCTCGCGAACGCGCGCCGCATCAGCGCGATGACGAACGTCGTCGAAGATGCGCGCAAGGCGGGCGCGACGATCGCGACGGGCGGCGAGCGCATCGGCGCGGCGGGCAACTTCTTCGCGCCGACGGTGCTCACCGACGTGCCGCTCGAAGCCGACGTGTTCAACAACGAGCCGTTCGGCCCGATCGCGGCGATTCGCGGCTTCGATTCGCTAGAAGACGCGATTGCCGAAGCGAACCGCCTGCCGTATGGTCTTGCCGGCTACGCGTTCACGCGCTCGTTCAGGAACGTGCATCTGCTCACGAACCAGCTCGAAGTCGGCATGCTGTGGATCAACCAGCCCGCGACGCCGTGGCCGGAAATGCCGTTCGGCGGCGTGAAGGATTCGGGCTATGGCTCCGAAGGCGGACCGGAGGCGCTGGAGCCGTATCTCGTGACGAAGTCGGTCACGGTGATGGCGGTTTAAACCGTTTGTCTGTGATTTGAAGCAAGCGGCCCGAAAGGGCCGCTTCGCTTTTGCGGCTAGTAAAACCGCTAGGCTGCGTCAGACATACGCATAGCGCACCAGATGGAAGAAGACCGGCGCGGCAAAGCAAATGGAATCGACTCGATCCAGTATGCCCCCGTGTCCGGCGATCATCGAACCCCAGTCCTTCGCGCCCAGCGAGCGCTTCACCGCCGACAACACCAGTCCTCCGACGAATCCCGCCAGCACGATCGCGAGCGACATGAACAACGCCGGGACAAACCCGAACGGCGTCACGCGATAGAGCGCCGCGCCGCATAACGTCGCCAGCAATCCGCCGCCGACGAATCCTTCCACCGTCTTCGATGGCGACAACACCGGCGCGATCTTGCGTCGCCCGAAGAGCTTGCCGACGACATACTGCAACACGTCGCTCAACTGTACGACGAGCAGGAGGTAGAACAGCAGCAGCGCGTTTTGCCCGCGATAGCCGGGGATATCGAGCGTCAGCAGCGCGGGCGCGTGACTCAGCCCGTAGACGCACACCATCAACGCCCAGTTGATGCGTGCGTTGCGGCTCAGAAATTCGCGCGTGTCCTGCGTCAACGCCGATACGAGCGACATCGCGAAAAACAGATGCACCGGCACGAAGATGGAATACATGCCGTACCAGTCGATTGCGAGCAGCACGTATTGCACCGGCACCGCGATAAAGAATGCGACGAAGAGCGTCGTGTGATCGCTCGGCGTGGTCGGCGTGAGCGTGACGAACTCGCGCAACGCGAGATAGGACAGCATCGCGAACGCGATGTACGTGGCCTTTTCGCCGAGGCCGATGGCGACCACCATCACGGCGATCATGCCCCACCACGCCCGGATGCGGTCATTGAGGTTGACGACGGTCGCGTTATTGCCGCCCGAACGTGCGCCGAGCACGGCACCGACGATCGTCGCGAGCGTGAGTACGGCGAGCACGCCCGCCACCAGATTCCAAAATGTGTTCATCGTTCTAATAGTTAGTGGGACGAAGTATTGGATCGCGGGGCGAGCGCGATGACCGCATCGCGCATGCGAGCGAGAAACGACGCCTTGTCTTCGTTCTCGCGACGCGACTGGCTCACACCGAAGTGCACCTTGCAGATGAGCGGTATCGGCCAGAGCGCGCCCTTGGGCATGATTCGCTGGAGATTCTCCAGATACACCGGCATCAGTTCGACCTGCGCGAACTCGCTCGCAAGATGAAAGAGCCCGCTTTTGAACGCGTGCGGATGCGCATCGGGGCCGCGCGTGCCTTCGGGATAAATGATGATGGAATGCCCTTGCGCGAGTGCGTCGCGCACCGCATCGAGCGGATCGCTTTCCGTCTCCCGGCGGCGATCGATCATGACGACATTCAAGAGATTGCGCGCGATGTGGCGCCTGATCGGCCCGCTGTCCCAATAGTCGCGCGCGGCGACGGGCCGCACCGTATCGCGCAGTTGGCGGGGCAGCGCCGCGAGAATCGCGAGGGTGTCGAGGTGGCTCGCGTGATTCGAGAAGTAAAGCCTTTGCGTTGGAGGCGGCGCTTCGCCCTGCCATACCGGATAAGCGCCAGCGACAAAGCGCACGAGCGCGAGAAGGAAATCGCGCTGCCAGACATGCCTGAGTTTCATCGATTCAGTTCGATCCGTTTTGAAGAGGCCGTATTCCTTTCATATCCGCGCGTCGAAGGCAATGTCTTGCGACGAGATTTGCCAGATATGGTCGATGCTGTGACAAACATGCGCGTCGAATTGTCTTGGCATTCCTTAACGTTGACGTATGCGTGCCGGGCCGCGATAGTAGCGCATTTTCGTTTCCGGAACGCATCCAATGAGCCTTTACGCACTCAAGCCACGCTTTCAAAACCTGTTGCGGCCGCTGACCGGTTGGCTCGCGCGGCATGGCGTGACAGCCAATCAGGTGACCGTGGCCGCCGCCTGCGGCTCCATCGCAACAGGCGCGCTCGCCGCGCTCGGCTCTCCCAATCGCTCGCTCTTTCTATTGATCCCGGTGTGGCTATTCGTCCGCATGGCGCTCAATGCGATCGACGGCATGCTCGCGCGCGAGCACGCACAAAAAAGCACGCTGGGCGCTTACTTGAATGAGCTTGGCGATGTGGTCTCGGACGTGGCGCTGACGTTGCCGTTTCTCGTCGTGTCGTCGTTGCCTTCGGCGCTTGTGTGGGCATTCGCGCTGATGGCCGTGATCGTCGAATGCGCGGGACTCATTGGCCCGCTCGCGGGCGCGAGCCGCCGCTACGACGGACCGCTCGGCAAGAGCGACCGGGCGCTGATGCTGGGCGCCTTCGCGCTGTGGCTCGGCGCGGGCGGGACGTTCGGTGCGGGCGCGTGGCTGTGGGCGGCGCTGATCGCACTCTCCGCGATAACCGCGATCCGGCGCGTGCGCGCGGGTATCGCTCAGGCGGGCACCGCGGGCATCGAACGCTAGTTGAACCGCCGCACGAACCGATAAAAAATGCGCGGATGAATCTTGAGGAGACACATGGCGACCGACAACCTCGGCCGCCTGTCCGCATACATCTTGCCGATATGCGTGAAGCGCAGCTTGCTCGACACGCTGTCGAGGATCGGCACGGCGGTCGCGTAGTCGGGCGCCTGACGCGCCGCTTCGAACGCGATCGTCCGGTACGCATAGACGTATTTGAGCCGGAAGAAGAGCTTGCTGTAGTTGTCGATGGGCAGCGCGTGCGTGTCGCGCTCGACGCGATCCATGATCTCGAACAGATCCACGATGCGCGGATTGAAGCGCACCGAAAGGCCGTTCTCGCGCTTCACGTAGAAGTAGAGCGCGTCGGGGATCATGCGCACGACGCGCGCACGCGACAGCGCCTGCACGCACACGGCAATGTCCTCGTAGATGAGTCCGCTCGGATGATCCACCGATGCAAAAAGCTCGCGCCTGAAGAGCTTGTTCCAGCAATACGCCTGCATCGTGAGATCGAAGATGTGCGTTACCGCCTGGAGGCCCGTCATCACCGCGTCGTGCGTCAGCACGCGGTACACCTCGCGGCCCTGCGGATCGATGCACGTCGCGCCGAAAATCACGACATCCGCGTTGTGCTGATCGGCTTCGCGGCACACCACGTCGAGCAGATTCGGCGCGACGAAGTCGTCGCTATCGACGCACAGCACATAGTCGCCGCGCGCGTGGCTCACCGCGATGCGGCGCGTCTCCGCAATGCCCACGTTCTTCTCGTTTCGCACGAGTTTCCAGGCGATCGCGTCCTGCGCGGCGAGCAGCGAGCGCGCGATTTCGCCCGAATCGTCGGGGCTGCAGTCGTCGATTGCGACGATCTCAAAGTCGGTGCGCGTCTGCGCGAGTATCGAGCGCAGGCAGTCGGCAATGAACGCTTCGACCTTGTAGAGCGGCAGGAGAATGCTGACTTTCGGCGTGGGCATGCGGACTCTCCAGTGGGGTCGCTGGAACGGCGGGACGATGCTCGCGCGAGCGCTGGAGCCGCGGCGGGGAATCAGCGCTATGGAAGACGACGCGGGAACGGCTAGAGGCGCTTGACGCCGTGGGGCGGCGGGCGCGCTTTGAACAGTCAATCAGATCATCGCGATCCTTCGCGTGCGATGGTGCGGCGGCGCACATACGACGCGCGGCGCTACCTTGGCTCGCACCTTGCTCGCGGGGAGATGGCAGGGCCGCGACCTTCCAGCGACCTTTCCACGACCTTCAGGTGCCGCCATGTCCGACAGCTTTCCGCCCGATGCACCGCGCTCGCCGCAGCGCCGCTCGATGCTTATCGCTGCGGCGGCCGGGGGCGTCGGCGCGCTCTCGGCAACGATGGCGTCCGCGAGCGCGTCCGCCGCGCAGCCCGATAACCGCGATCGTCAGCCCGACTTCGACGTGACGAGCGACGCGACGACAGCCGATGTCATCGTGGAAACGTTGATGGCGTGGCGCGTCGATCATGTGTTCGGCATGGTCGGCGACGGCATCAACCCGCTCATCGAGGCATTGCGAAAGCGCCGCGATCGCATTCGCTTCGTCGGCGTGCGCCACGAGGAAGCGGCGGCGTTCATGGCGTCGGGCTGGGCGAAGGCGACCGGGCGGCTCGGCGTGTGCATCGCGACGACTGGCCCCGGCGCGGTCCATCTGATGAACGGCCTTTACGACGCGCATTTCGACGGCGCGCCGGTCCTCGCCATTACCGGTCTCACGTTCCACGATCTGCTCGGCACGCGCTTCATGCAGAGCGTCGACACGCGCGCGCTGATGCAGGACGTCGCGCTCTACAACATGACGGTGACGGGCCCGCGCCACGCGCTGATCGTGACCGATATCGCGTGCCGCAGCGCGCTCGGTTCGCGCGGCGTCGCGCATCTGACCGTGTCGAAGGACGTGCAGAACGCGAAGATCGCCGACGACCGGCCATCGATGGAAAACCACGGCGTGCGCACGTCGAGCGCGTGGAGCCAGCCCGCGCCCGTGCCTTCGGCGGCGGATCTCGCCGCAGCCGCCGATGTCGTCAACGCCGGCAAGCGCGTGGCGATTCTCGCGGGACAGGGCGCGCTCGGCGCGCGGCCCGAACTGGAGCAACTGGCGCAGCGCCTCAACGCGCCCGTCGCGAAGGCGCTCCTCGGCCGCGCCGCGTTGCCCGACGATTCGCCGTATTCGACCGGCGGCATCGGCCATCTCGGCACGGTGCCGTCGGACGAGGCGATGCATCGGTGCGACACGGTGCTCATCATCGGATCGACGATGCCGTGGATCGATTCGTATCCGAAGCCGGGCACGGCGCGCGGCGTGCAGATCGACATGAAGCCGGAGCGGATCGGGCTGCGTTATCCGGTGGAAGCGGGGCTTGTCGGCGACACCGCCGCGACCCTGCGCGCGCTCATGCCGATGCTGCGCCCGAAGGACGACGCGTTCCTGCGCGACATCCAGCAGAGCGTCGCGCGATGGAACGCGCTGCTCGAGCGCGTCGCCGCGACCGAACGCACGCCGCTGCGTCCGCAAAGCGCGATACGCGCGATCAGCGACGCGCTCGATCCCGATGCCATCGTGTGTCTCGATTGCGGCGCGAACACGCATTTCGCGGCGCGTTTTCTGACGCTACGAAGCGGCCAGCAACTCGTCGCCACCGGCATGCTCGCGACGATGGCGCCGGGCTTGCCGTTCGCGATCGCGGCGCAGTTGGCGAACCCTGGGCGGCAAGTCGTCGCGATCGTGGGCGACGGCGGCTTCGCGATGCTGATGGCGGAGATGTCCACCGCGGTGATGAACGGCCTGCCGATCAAGGTGATCGTGCTGCGCAACGACCGGCTCGCGGAAGTGATGTTCGAACAGAAGGAGTTGGGCAACCCCGTTTATGGGTGCGAGATCGGCGGCATCGACTATGCGCAGTTCGCGGGCGCATGCGGCGCGGACGGCTTTCGTTGCGCGAGTCCGGGGGAATTGAAGGGGTCGATCGACGCGACGCTGCGCTCGAAGCGCGCCGCGTTGCTGGAAGTGCGGGTCGATCCCGACGAGCGTGTGACCATGCCGCATGAGTTGAAGGCTTGATGGGGCATGGCAGTCAACTGACGAATACCACCTGCTCCTCCTGCCCGTCTTCCTGACGAAACCAGCGAATACGGTCCGCGCGCACGTCGAGCAGCACTTGCTCGATCCCGGCGATCGGCATGCCGTCCTTGCGGCAACCGTCGACGGCCGGCACCGAACGGGGCATCCGCGCGACGTCTCGCTTGATCTCCATGAGACGCTTGATCGCGCCTTGTCTTGATGTGAAATATCGCGTCATTGAACGAGCCAGGCTCTTTGCCAGCAGGAAGGGGCAGAGTAGCTGGAATCGTCAGACTAATATGTGCGGTAAAAGACGAAAGCGCCCATGCGACACTCCTCGAGAAGCGACGCGCGGCGCCCGCACGATGAAAGGACAGCGATGAACGACGTGATTCTCCCCGAAGGCGACTACAGCGCGGCGCTCGGCGACGTGCTCGCGCTCGTCGAGCAGGGCCGGCAGGCGGCGGCGCGCAGCGTCAATGCGCTGATGACGGCCACTTACTGGCGCATCGGGCATCGCATCGTCGAGTTCGAGCAGGGCGGCGCGGGCCGCGCGGCATACGGGCAGGCGCTGCTGCAGCGGCTTTCGGCGGATTTGACGACGCGCGTCGGCCGGGGCTTCGGCGTCGATAATCTGGAGCTGATGCGGCTCTTCTATCAGGCGTATCCGGCGGTGGAAATATCCGAATCGCCGATTCGGAATTCGGCGGCATCCGCATCGAAGCGAAAATCCGAACCGGCGATTCGGAATTCACCGCTCGCGCAACTCGCCGAGCGCTTCCCGCTTTCGTGGACACACTACGTCCACTTGATGCGACGCACACGCTCCGACGACGAACGGCGCTTCTACGAAACCGAAGCGCTGCGCGGCGGCTGGAGCGTGCGGCAACTCGACAGGCAGATCGGCAGCCAGTTCTACACGCGCACGCTGATGTCCCGCGACAAGCGCGCAATGCTGGAGAAGGGCGGGCTCGCGCTGCCCGGCGACACCGTGACGCCCGAGGAAGCGATCAAGGACCCCTACGTGCTGGAGTTCCTCGACCTCAAGGACGAATACTCGGAGAGCCAGCTCGAAGACGCGCTCATTCACCGGCTCGAAGACTTTCTGCTGGAACTGGGCGGCGACTTCGCGTTCGTCGGACGACAGCGGCGCATGCGCATCGGCGATAGCTGGTATCGCGTGGATCTGCTGTTCTTTCATCGGCGGCTGCGCTGTCTCGTCATCATCGATCTCAAGCTCACCGAACTCAATCACGCCGATGTCGGGCAGATGCACATGTACTGCAATTACGCGAAAGAGCACTGGATGGTGCCCGGCGAGAACCCGCCCGTGGGCCTGATTCTTTGCGCGCGAACCAACGCGGCGGTTGCGAAGTACGCGCTCGACGGCCTGCCCAACAAGGTCCTTGCAGCCGAGTATCACATGATGCTGCCCGATGAAGCGCTGCTCGCCGAAGAGGTCGCGAAAGTGCGCAGAGCGTGGGAAGCCAGGCGCATCGCCACGGGGGAAGATGAGGCTTAGCCTCGCCGCTCCTGGCACGGTCGTTTGCTGGACGAAGGTTCCGCGGAGTTCTCGCATGTGCAGTTTGCTGTTCAATGGTGCTTATTTTCGTGTCGGTCTATTGGCGTTGCCCCTTCCCGGGGCGGGGGTCACTTTTTCTTTGCTTGGGACCAGAGTAAGGCGCTAAAGCGCCAACTCTGGTCGACACGAAGAAAGCAGCTTTTTAGCCCGCAGCATCTAGCGTGTGGGCAGCTTGCGAATGGGCATTGGCACTCGGTTAATAGACAGCCTTGAATGACCTTCCACGCCCGCTGAGCGCCACGTCCTGCAAGCCCCTTGGCTCGTTGACACCGAAGGGTTGCAAGGGTAAGCGCGCCCGGTTCGCGCTGTTGTCCACGCAGCAAAGCGAACTGCCGGTGCATGCAAAAGCCAATGCGGTCCGCTCCAACTAGGACCGAACCGCAGGCGAGAACGCGAAATGGGGGAGCTGGTTTTGACGAGCCAAGGGGCTCGCAGGACGTGGCGCTCAGTGGGCGCGGAAGGTCATTCAAGGCTGTCTATTGACCGAGTGCCAATGCTCTTTCCGCAAGCTGCCCACACATTAAGTGCTTTGGGCTAGAAAGCTGCTTTCTTTGGTTACTTTCTTTGTGTCGACCAGAGTTGGCGCTTTAGCGCCTTACTCTGGTCCCAAGCAAAGAAAGTGACCCCCGCCCCGGGGAGGGGCAACGCCAATAGACCGACGTGAATACAAGCTCCACGATAGAGAAAAAGCAGAGCAAAGCAAAGCAACCCAACCCCGCCCCGCAAAGGGACAGAGAAAAAACCGGAGACAAAACGAAATGTCGGAAAGCAAGAACATCGGTTTCGCCCGAGGCCTAACGAACTACGGCGATCGCGGATTCGCCCTTTACCTGCGCCGCTCGTTCGCGAAGTCGACGGGCTACTCGACCGACATGCTCAACAAGCCCATCGTGGGCATCGCATCGAGCGGATCGGGTTTCAACAACTGTCATCGCGCCATGCCGGAACTCGTCGAAGCGGTCAAGCGCGGGGTGCTCGCAGCCGGCGGGCTGCCCATCGACTTCCCCACCATCTCGCTCGGCGAAGTGTTCCTCAATCCCACCTCGATGATGTTCCGCAATCTCATGAGCATGGACGTCGAGGAAATGCTGCGCGCGCAGCCGATGGACTCCGTCGTGCTCATCGGCGGTTGCGACAAGACCGTGCCCGCGCAATTGATGGGCGCCGCCGCCGCCGATATTCCCGCCGTGCAGCTCGTCGTCGGTCCGATGATGACCGGGCGTCACCAGGGCGAACGCCTCGGCGCATGCACCGACTGCCGTCGCTTCTGGGGCAAATTCCGCGCAAGCGAAATCACCGGGCAGGAAATCGATCAGGTCGAAGGGCGTCTCGCCACCACCGCCGGCACCTGCGCCGTCATGGGCACCGCGAGCACCATGGCCTGCATCGCCGAAACGCTCGGCATGTCGCTGCCCGGCACCGCCGCGATTCCCGCCGTGCACGCGGACCGCATCCGTGCAGCCGAAGCGAGTGGCGCGCGCGCCGTGCAGCTCATTGCAGAGCCGCTGCGCCCGAGCCAGATCATCACCGAGAAGTCGGTCGAGAACGCGCTGCGCGTGCTGCTCGCCATCGGCGGATCGACGAACGCCATCATCCATCTGACGGCGGTCGCGGGGCGCCTCGGCATTCCCGTATCGCTCGAACGCCTGAACGCCATCTCCGATGAAACGCCGGTGCTCGTCGACCTCAAGCCGACCGGCGACAACTACATGGAAGACTTCTTCGCGGCAGGCGGCATGACGGCCGTGCTGCGCGAACTGGAGCCGCAACTGCATCTCGATGCGCTCACCGTGACCGGCGAAACGCTCGGCGAGCGCATCGCCGCCGAGCGCGAGGCGTGGGTCGATCATCGCATCGTGAAGAAGGCGTCCGATCCGGTCGAGCCGCAAGGCGGACTCGTCGCGCTGTTCGGCTCGCTCGCGCCGCGCGGCGCGATCCTCAAGCGCTCCGCCGCCGACAAGTCGCTCTTCGAGCAGGAAGGCCGCGCGGTCGTGTTCAGTTCACTCGAAGACCTGGCCGCGCGCATCGACGATCCCGATCTCGACGTGAATGCAAACGACATTCTCGTGCTGCAGAACGCCGGCCCCGCGAGCGGCACCGGCATGCCCGAAGCCGGCTATCTGCCGATTCCGAAGAAGCTCGCGCAAAAAGGCGTGAAGGACATGCTGCGCATCTCCGACGCACGCATGAGCGGCACGGCCTACGGCACCATCGTGCTGCACGTCGCGCCCGAAGCCGCGCTCGGCGGCCCGATCGGGCTCGTGCGCAACGGCGACCGCATCCGCCTTTCGGTGCGCGAGCGCCGCATCGATCTGCTCGTCGACGAAGCAGAACTCCAGCGTCGCGCGAAAGACGTGAAGCCGCCCCAGCGCATCGCGCGCGGCTACCAGAAGCTCTATCAGGAACACGTTCTTCAGGCGGACGCGGGCTGCGACTTCGACTTCCTGCAAGGCGCGCGGAAGGATTCCTCATCCAACGGGCAGAGCTAGGCCATGCTGATCGGCGGCGCGAAGTTCATCGACGTGCCGTTCGGGAAGCGGAGGAAGAAGAGGTCGCGATGGGCGTCGGCGGTTGCGCGCGGCTGCAGTGTCAGGCGGCGCTCGTCGCGGAGCGCGTGATGCGGCATATCGAGGACAAGCTCGCGTCGTCGCTATCCATCTATTCGGTCGCGGACGAACTATCTGTTGCAATTGCTGAAGAAGCATACGGGTCTCGCGTTCGTCGAATGGGTGACGGCGCAGTGCATGGAGCGCGCGAAGAACGTCGGCTTCGCGGACGAGGCTTATGTCACGCGACGCTTGACGCAGCGGTTCGTGCAGTCGCCGAGCCAGTATCGCAGGCAGATGCGCGTCGAAGCGGAGCAGGTTTGAGCTTGCTTCATCGCTCGAAATAGATGGCGACATAGCCGGGCTTGTCGTTCGTGGCGCCCGCAACGGGCAGCGCCTCTTCCACCAGCACCGTCTGATTCGCCGCGTTGCCGTAGACCCTCAGGCGTATCACTTGCGGATTGTCCGGCTGGCTCGTATCGAGCAAGCCCGCGTCCGACAACATCGACTGCGCCTGATTCGCGGTGAAGCCTTGATTCACGATGCTCACCGTCGTCGAAGGATTGCCGTCGAATACGTTGTCGGAGAAGCTGCCGTCCGCACCGACGATCAGTGTGGAAGCGGGCGATGGACCGCCTTCCGCCTTCGCGCCGCAGTTCTCCCATCCGTCGAAGACCTTGCCGCTCGCGGCGAACGCGGCCCACTGCGCGGCCGCATTCGCGGATGCAATCCATGTCGCATCGAGCAGCGCCGCGACGCTCTTCACGTTCACGCCCACGTTCACGTTCGTCACCGTGCCGATGCTGTTCGCCGTCGCGGACACGCACGCGATGCCCGCGCCCGCGAACTTCGCCGGCGCATACAGCGAGTTCAGCGCGTTGCTGCCGGCGGCGACGTGCGGCGCGGCGACGGGACTGACGAGCGATGCGCTCGCCGTCGCGGTGGCGGGAACGATCGACAGCGAGACGGGCGTCGCGCTGCCGAGCAGAATGCTGTTCTGATACGCGATCCCGTTCGACGTGGCGGGCGGCGGCGGACTGCTCGTCGAACCCGAGCTACCGCCGCCGCATGACGCGAAAAGCATTGCCGATACGGCGGCGATGATCGTTCTGCCCATGAGACGACACCTCTTCAGGGCTTAGGCAAGAGCGCCGATGACACGCTCGACGAGTTCGCGATGAAGATGTTGCTCGCGTCGTCCTGCAGCAGATAGCCCTGCTTCACGAGCGCATTCGCTGCCGCCGCCACCGCCGCCTGATAGGTCGCCTTGCTGCCGCCATAGAGCGAGTCGAGCGTGGCGCGCGTATCGACGCCGCCCGCCTGCGCCGCCGCATTCACCGCGAACGGAATGGCCGCGCCGTTCGAGATGCAGCCATCGCCGATGGCATGGCCCGAGCCGCGATAATTCCACCCGGTGTAGGTCGCAAGCGGCGCGCTGACATCGGGCACGAGCACGCCGGTCGTCTCGTTGCCGTTGGCATCGACCTTCGGCACGAGAATGGTGTACTGCTGCGCCGTGTTCACGACCGGCACCGCGTTGCTGTAGTCCGTCACGAAGAGCTGGTTGTACTCGCCATTGAACGTGAGCTTGAGCGGCGTGGGCGTGGCACCGGGACCGCTCGGGACCGTGACGTTGCTCAGGTTCGGAAAGCCCGTCGCGGCCTGCGTCGGTGCAACGAGATTGCCCGATGCCACGGTCGGATACTGCGATGCGGGCGGCGGCGTGCCGTGCCCGACCCACGCGACGAGCGCGGGTATCAGCGCGCGTTCCACGGGCGTCTCTTCCACGGGCGACCCCGGCAACTGGCACAGGCTCCCGGCGGCGGGCAACGTCAAATTGCCTGTCGTGACGCCGCTGCCGCCGCCGTGCTGCGTGCCCGACACGAGGTAGTAACGCACGTTTTGCGGCAATTGGATGTCGTTGCCACGGCCATCCGTCACGACGAGCGATGCCGCGCCGCCCCACCATTCGAATGCGCCGTCGAGCTGCATGACCTTCGGACAGGTGTTGGTCGCGGTGCATTGCTTGAAGAGGCCGTCCGTCGCGCCGCTGACGGGATCGGTCGTCACCGCGTAGGTGAACGGGAACTGGAAGCCCGGCATGAAGTGATCCTCATGCTGTTTCGACCAGCGCCCCGGCTGCGCGAAGGCCGCGTTGGTCCATGTGCGGCGCGCGGCGGAAATGATCGGGAACATGCCGTCGAAGACGATCTTGCCGTTCTTGTCCGCATTGAAGCCCTGATACAGAAAGTCCTTCATGAAGCGCCCCGACTGCGATATGCCTTCGCCTATCGCGATGTCGAAGTTCGTATTCGTCGCGCATGTCGAGGCGACGCATGTCGCGCCCTTCAGATCGTTGATCGGATTCGCGACGCCTTGCGCATCCGTCGTTTCATAGCGCAGGAAGGACACCAGATCGCGCAACGCCGCAAAGCCGATGCCATCCACGGTCGGCGCAGCGGCCTTGTAGACGAAGCTGTAGATCGTGCCCGCGTCCGGCTGCACGCTCGCGCCATTCGGTCCCGGCACCGTGGAGGGCGGCGAAAACTTCACCGAGTAATTGCCTTCATAGACGTTGTTCGGGGTACTGACATAACTCCACGATGTCACCGGCACCGAAGCCGCGCTATACGTCTCGACGCCGCCGGGAATGCTCCCGTAAGCGGTCAGCCATGACTGGCGCGCGGTGAACGTCACGGAGGTCTTGTCGTTCAGATCGGCGGGCGGATAGGTGAGCGGAATCGTCGTGGGATCGCCGCCCGCATAGTCGGGAATGAATTCCTCGCGCGAGAGCCCGGTCATCGGCGAGCCGTCCTTGTTGGTCGCGACAGGAAAGCTCGCACCGAGCAGTCCCGCGCCCGCGAGCGCGGTCGTTCCGTTGAGCGGCACATCGCCTTGCCAGCCGCTCCAGAGAATCGTGTAGCCGTTGCGTAGCAGCGACGGGAAACTCGAAGACGGCGCGGCGCCCGTGTCGAGCGCGCCGCCGCCGATGAAAGACGCATCGCCTATCTTGCTGCCGCGATTCACTACGTCGTAGAACAACACGCGCTTGGCCGACGACGCGTTCTGCGGGCGCAGGATGACGACATCCGTGGCATACGCGACGTAGCCGTCCGCTCCGACCGGCGCATTCTTGATGTTGACGATGCCCGCGTTGAGCGGATTGTTCGGATCGAGTTCGCCATGCACGACTGCCGTGATGACCTCATACGGCCCGGCTGCGCCCGCGGGCGTCGCGCCGCCGAATGCGGGCGCGCTCGAAAGAATCTGGAAGCTGTTGATGAAGCCTGCGCCCTTCGAGACGGGCTTGGGGCCGTTGTTGTCGCTATGTCCGCACCCGTTCAGAAAAAATGTACCCGAGCTGGCAATCAATAGCATTCCTATGTATCGTGCGTTCATCATCGAGTCTCCGAACCCTGGTGGCTTACAGACGTCAAAGTCTCGCGCTACGCTCGTGAGGAGCCGCGAGTCCGTGGAATGCGGAACACCACGCGCACGGTCCGCACGGCGAGGCCATGCGGCGGCGCAGGAAAATGCGTTGATGAAGACGAAACGTTTTCGTAAGCTATCGGAATGCTAAATATATCCAGTACGTTGTTGTGTATTTATAATTCGCGCATACGCATTTCCAACTAGCGTTTACGAGTACGGTAAGCGCTTCAGCTTGCTTTCGAAATCAACGCAGTCGTGAGGGCCATTCATGCCGAACAAGCTCACTCGCGCGGACCAGCTTCGAGAGTCCATAGAAGAAGACATCGCAACCGGCACGCTCCTGCCCGGCGCGCCGCTCGACGAAGCCGAACTCACCGCGCGCTTTCGGGTGTCGCGAACGCCGGTGCGCGAGGCGCTCCTGCAACTGGCGGCGGCGGGCATGGTGGAGATGCGTCCGCGGCACGGTGCGGTGGTCGCGAAGATCAGCCTCGATCGCCTCGTCGAGATGTTCGAGGTCATGGCCGAACTCGAAGCCATGTGCGGACGCCTCGCGGCAAGGCGCATGCGTCCCGAGCAAGTCGAAGCGTTGCGTGCCGCGCATCTCGCTTGCCGCGACGCGCACGATGCCGGCGACACCGACGGGTATTACCATCTGAACGAACGCTTTCACTGCCTCATCTATGCGGGCAGTCACAACGGCTATCTGCACGATCAGGCGAAGGCACTGCACAAGCTGCTGCGTCCGTATCGCCGGTTGCAGTTGCGCGTGAAAGGCCGCATGAACGAATCGTTCGACGAACACGAAGCCGTCGTCGATGCCCTCGCTCGCGGCGACGGCGAAGCGGCGGCCGCTGCGTTGCGCGGGCATATCGTGGTGCAGGGCGAACGCTTCGGCGACCTTATCGCGGCGCTCGCGCAGGCGAGCGCCTAGCCGTGCGCGCGGCTAAGTAGCGCAAATTCACGCGGGATTTTCGCGCAGCAATTCGGCCACCATCGCGCTGTCGAGATACGCCCGCACTTCGACGATATAGCCGTTCGCGAAGCGGCACACCCAGCAATAGCGATTGTCGAAGTGCATGCCGTTGGCCGCGCGAACATCGGACCGAAGTTCGACAGCGGCGGTATCGCCATCGACGAGCGCGCCGGTCACGGTAAGCTGCGCGCCTTCGGGCAGTGCCTTCGCGAGCCTCGCGAACGTATGGTCGAGGAACGCCTGCTTGCTGCGGTATCGTCCAGCGAGGGGATGCGTGCCCATCACCGTCCAGTCGACATCGTCGGCCACGCGCGCGAAGAACGCGTCGGTGTCGTCCTTGAGCTTGCTGAACAACTGCAACACGTCGTCCTTGTTCACGCGCCGCCCCATTGCATCGAAAGCCCGCCGTCGATCGTCCATGTCTGGCCGGTCACATAGTCGCCATCGTCCGACGCGAGAAAGAGCGCCACGCGCGCGATCTCTTCCGGCTGTCCCGGCCGATGCCACGGAATGACCGACATCGACTTCTCGCGCGCGTCGGGATCGTCGAGGCGCTTCTGCGTCATCGGCGTCTGGATGAGACCGGGCGCGATGTTGTTCACGTTGATTCTGTCCTCGGCCACTTCACGCGAGAGGCTGCGCGTAAGCGAGCCGAGCGCCGCTTTCGCCATGCCATACGGTGCGCTCTCCGGCGTCGGAAGATGCTGCGCCACCGACGAGATGTTGACGATGCGCCCGCCGCCGCCCGCCTGACGCCGCAGCTTCACGAATTCGCGGCAGCAGTAAAGCGGACCGAAGAGGTCGGTCCTGATGACCGTTTCGAGCTGCTCGTCCTCGATGTCCGCGACTTCTGTGCCGCCCGCGCCGACGCCCGCATCGTTGACGAGGATGTCGAGTCCGCCGAGCTGCGCGATCACTTCACCGAAGATGCGCTTGACCGAAGCGGGGTCGCCGACATCGCCTTGCAATACGATTGCGCGCCTGCCGGACGATGCAATTATTTCTGCCGTCTTCTCCGCGCCTGCGCGGTCCGTGTGATAGATGACCGCGACATCGGCACCTTCTTCGGCGAAGCGTGCCGCGATTGCCTGGCCGATGCCCGAGTCGCTTCCGGTGATGAGCGCCTTCTTGCCTTGCAGTTTCATGTCACTCCCTCGCGGATGATTGAGCCGTGAATGAACGTCTCTTCGTGCGTCAGCAAGGCGCGTGCATCGACGGTGCACTGCGCAGGCGCAATGGCTCGTCGGTGCTGCGTCGGCGTCGCGTCGGGCAACTGAAATAGTTATGTAAGCAGCATGCCAGCCGGTTAGCGTTTCGAGGCGGCGGGCATGTGTCGTGCACATCCGCATGAGCGTTTCCTTCAACTTAAAAGGGACTCGTCCATGACTCCGATCCGTCCGCGATACCGGTCGCGACTCGCCACCTCGCTTTTCGACTGGCTCAATCCAATCCCGTATGGCCTTTTCGTCGGCACCCTGATTTTCGACATCCTCTATGCCAACACCGCAGTCATCTTGTGGGCGAAGGGCGCCGCATGGCTCGTCACCGTGGGGCTTCTCTTCGCGATCATTCCGCGCTTCGTCAATCTCGGGCACGTTTGGTTCGGCCCGCGCGGGACGGTCACGCGCGCGGAACGCACGGACTTCTGGCTGAACCTCGTGGGCATCGTCGCCGCCATCGTCAACGCGTTCGTCCATACGCGCGACGCCTACGCGATGGTCCCGCTCAACGTGATCCTCTCCGTCGTCACCGTGGCGCTCTTGAGCCTCGCGCAGATCACGCTCGCGCTCGACAAGTTCAACCGCTTCGCATCGCAGGAGGCCGTCCGTGAATAGACTCATGTTGACCAGCGTCATTTCGATGGCGGTCGCCGCGTGCATCAGCGGTTGCCACCACGAGCAGGCGTCCTACGACGCCCAGCATCAGGCGGGCGCGAATCCGCCGCTGCCGAGCCCGCGCAGCTTCTTCACGCCGCCGATGCAGGTGCCGAAGCACGTCGGCTGGAAGAGCGGCGAGACACCGAAGGTCGCCGACGGGCTGAAGATCGAAGGGATCGCGTCGGGGCTCGCGCATCCGCGTCAGGTCTACGCGCTGCCCAACGGCGACATCCTCGTGGCGGAATCCAGCAGCCCGCAGGAGGAGCCGGTAACGACGCCGAAGCAACTCGTCGCGGGCTTGGTGCAAAGCCGCTCGGGGAAGGAAGCGAAAGGCGGCAACCGCATCACGCTCTTGCGGCGGCGCGCGGACGGCAGCGGCGAGTGGGAGAAGCATGTGTTCATCGACCATCTGCATTCGCCGTTCGGCATGCAGCTGATCGGCAACACGCTCTATGTCGCCGATACGGACGCGATCCTTGAATTCCCCTATACGGCGGGCGCGACGAGCATCGCTGGGCCGGGCGTCGAACTCGCCGATCTGCCGAGCACGATCAACCATCACTGGACGAAGGCGCTGCTCGCCAGCCCCGACGGAAAGAAGCTGTACGTCGGCGTCGGCTCGAACAGCAACGTCGGCGAGAACGGTCTCGAAGTGGAATACCGGCGCGCGGCCGTGCTCGAAGTCGACGTCGCGACGGGCGCGAGCCGCGTCTTCGCCGACGGCATTCGCAATCCGACGGGCCTGCAATGGGAACCGAAGACGGGCAAGCTCTGGACGGTTGCGAACGAACGCGACGAGATCGGCGCCGATCTCGTTCCCGACTATCTGACCTCGGTTCAGGAACATGGCTTCTACGGCTGGCCGTATAGCTATTACGGACAGCATGTCGATGAACGCGTGCATCAGCAGCGGCCCGATCTCGTCGCGAAGGCGCTGAAGCCCGACTACGCGATCGGCTCGCACGTCGCGCCGCTCGGCCTCATGTTCTACACGGGCGAGAACCTGCCGGCGCAGTATCGCGGCGGCGCGTTCATCGGCGAGCATGGCAGTTGGGACCGCTCGCCGCTCGCGGGCTACGCGGTCGTTTATGTCGCGTTCGAGAACGGCAAGCCGGTCGGCGCGCCCAAGCCTGTCGTCACCGGGTTCGTTTCCGACGACGAAAAGCAGTTGCGCGGCGCGCCCGTCGGACTCGCGCAAGATCGCGACGGCGCGCTCATCATCGCCGACGATGCCGGCAACGCAGTCTGGCGCGTGACCAAAGCCGGCAGTTGATTTTCGTATGATCGAAGCCAGCCGCGTTCGACGAGGTTTTGTCGAGCGCGGCTGACTGTTCGTCAGCGTATGTCTGCGGTAAGCACCGTCCCTCATCAATACAAAACACGGCACGCCGCCATCTAATTTGTTTATCGGCGTTTCATCGTGCGTGCCGCTGTTCTTTCGGCCCAGCCACCCGGCAGCATCCGCAAAGTCCTTGTCCGCAATGGCCTGCCAGTGGCCGCAGCATTGCGCGGCACGCGGCTCGCGCCATCAACCCACTGGTTAACCCGATCTTTTTTAGCGACCGGGCGAGCGTAGTTTTAGTCACCGGCAGCAAGCCTTCAGCGACGACTCATCGCAGACACGATGGGCGCGGTACCTGCAATGAGGCGGCCGAGCGCGGGCATCGCCGCGGCGTCATACGGCATCATCCATCGATTGTGATTCAAGGCGCTGTATAGACTGATACGGACAACGAAGCAAATCATCACGGAGATAACATGAGCGCAACGACATGGTTTGGGCGGCTCGCGCGGGCGCGCGCGAAAGCGGCTTCGTTTATGACGCTGCTCGCGGCATGCATGACCGCCGCGACGCTCGCCGCGTGTGGCGGAAGCAGCAACAATGCGTCGAGCGGCAGCAGTGCGCCGCTATCGGTGGTGAAGCCGGTCGTCGATTGTTCGAAGCTCGCTTCGCTCGACATCACCGACATCGGCGGTGCAGGCAGTTCGATCAGTTCAGCCACGGTCACGGCTGCAACCGTCAATGGCGCGACCGTCAACTTCTGCACCGTGAAAGGCACGCTCGCGCCTTCGAACACGTTCGAAGTCGCGCTGCCCGTCGATTCATGGACGCAGCGCTTCGCCGAACTCGGCTGCGGCGGCTTGTGCGGCAATCTCAGCGATCCGACCAAGCAGACATCGTTCAGTTTCAGCTATACGTGCCCGCTCGTGCAGCAGGGCGGTTTCGTCACGGCCGCGACCGACATGGGCCACTCCGGGAACGGTTCGGCATGGACATCGGACCCGCAAAAACAGGCCGATTTCGCTTATCGCGGGCAACACATCACGACGCTCGCCGCGAAGAAGCTGATCCAGACGTACTACGGACAGGCGCAGAAGTACGCGTACTTCGTCGGCTGCTCGGATGGCGGACGCGAGGCGCTGATGGCCGCGCAGCGTTATCCGGCGGATTACAACGGCATCGTCGCGGGCGCGCCGGCTGCACACTTCCAGATTCAGAACTCGCTGTATCACGGCTGGAGCGTGATCTCGAACAGCACGACGGGCACGAGCGCAGGCAAGGCCGTGCTGTACGCGGACAAGGCTCAAGTGCTGCATAAGGCGGTGGTTGCGGCGTGCGGCAATCAGTCGGGCGCGGCGGACGGGTTCATCGTCGATCCGCGCGCGTGCCACTTCGATCCGGCCACGATTCAATGTCCGGCGAGCGCATCGGATACGAGCAATTGCCTCACGGCCGCTGAAGTCGCGACCGCCACGAAGATCTATACCGGCCCGACCGATGCGACCACCGGCGAGCGCATCCTCGGCGGTTCGCCGCAATACGGCTCGGAAATCAACTGGCCGGGCGTGGAATTGCCGACGTCGAACTCGACGGATGCGCCGGTGGCCGTCACGAGCCTCTTCAGCTACACGATCGTGACGGGCGCGTACAACCTCATCTTCACCGGATCGCCGACGATGCCGAACATCGACACCTTCGGCTACCGCGACGCGAGCTTCTATCCGAACTATCTGCAGGCGAATCATCCGCTCAACGACGCGACCGATCCCGATCTTTCCGCGTTCAAGAAGGCGGGCGGCAAGTTGATCCTGTGGCACGGCTGGGCGGATCAGCACATCTCGCCGCTCTACACGATCGCCTACTATCAGGCGGTGCAGAACACGATGGGCGAAGCCAGCGCCAGCGAGTTCTCGCGCCTTTATCTGGTGCCGGGCGTCGGTCACTGCGGCGGCGGCGAGGGCTTCCCGAACATCGATCTCGTGACGCAGATCACCGGCTGGGTGGAACACGGCTCGGCGCCGAACGCGGTGATGACGTATCAGACCGATTCGAACGCGAAGGTGACGGCAACGCGTCCGGTGTATCCGTACCCGGCGATCGCGAAGTTCACCGGTTCCGGCGACTGGCACGATGGCGCGAGCTTCACGCAAGGCGCGCCGATTTACACGGCTGCGGCGCCGGCCTGGGCGGGCGCGAGCTTCTACTCGCCCTACGCGCACAAGACGCAGGGCGTGGCGGCGCCGTAAGCGGCGATCGTCGAAGGATACGGCTCCAAGCGGGTGTTGTGCCGCGCAACGTCAGTGCATGACGTTGCGCGGTTTTTTTGCGTCTGACGCGCCGGCGCACTTAAGCCCGGCATCGCGCGACCTTCGGGCGCGCCGAAAAACCATTGCCCCGACCTCTCCTTCATGGTAGAAGCACCGCTCTACACGCGGACGTCGCGGCGCAATGACAGGGAGCAGAAAGTGAGAAGGACCGCCGAAAACAAGCTGAAGGTGGTCGCGGTACGGGTCGAGCCTGCAATCGAGCAGAGGTTGCGGCTACTGGCGGAAGTAACGGGACGCAAACAATCTTTTTTCCTGCAGCAGATGATCGAGCGCGGCATCGGCGCGATGGAGGACATCTGGTTGCCGCCGCAACTGCTCGAAGAAGTGCGCGGCGGGAAGCTGCAAGCAAGGCCTTTGCCGGGCGAAGGCACGCCCGACCTCTTCAGCGATCTTCCCGCTTCCGGCCAGGCCGACTAGCGATGCATCGCCAGCCGGCCACGCGCTGCGATCAGGCCGGCATTCCGTCCTTGTATTCGACGAGCACTTCGCGATACGCCTTCGTGCCGTCATTGCGCGCCTTGTGCGTGGCGGGCACGCGCGCGCCCTTGCCGATCTCCGACAGCACTTCCAGATAGCCGCCCTCGCACTTGAGCGAATAGACCGCGCCCGTCGGCACCTCGAAGATGCCGAGATCGGCGCCGTCCTTGTCGTAGATATGCAGCGGCGCGCCTTCTATCGCGTACCACATGTACGAATGCTCGTGCGTATGAACGGGCGTCTCCTCGCCCGGTTCGAGCACGAAGTTCCATACGATGACCTTGTCGTTCTCGAATACCTTTTCGCTTCCTACGCCAGCCATGGTTGTCTCCTGAAATGTCCACCTGTTTCGACGACGCATGTCAGGCCTGCCAGGATGGTGCTAGGCCAGCAGGCCATCCATCGGGATGGCCGGCGACTTCCCGGCGATGAGATCGGCCGTGATGCGCGCCGATCCATGCGACATGGTCCAGCCGATATGACCATGCCCCGTATTCAGAAAGAGATTGCGGTACTTCTTTCGTCCGAAGAACGGCAGGTTGGTGGGCGTCATCGGGCGCAGGCCGGCCCACATCTGCGCGCGGTCGTAATCCGCGCCATCGGGATAAAGCTCCTGCGTCACGCGCTTCATGAACGCGAAGTCCGACGGTTTGTGCGACGTGTCATAGCCCGCGAATTCCGCCGTTGCCGTCACGCGAATGCGATCGCCGAAGCGCGAGACCGCCACGAGGTTATGCTCGTCCACGGCGGCGACGCGCGGCGGCGCCTTGTGATCGCCGATGGGTATCGTCAGCGAATAGCCTTTGATTGGATAGATAGGCAGGTGAATGCCGATTTTTTCCGCCACCTTCGGGCTCCATGTGCCGAGCGCGAGCACATACGCGTCGCCGCTCACGATGCCGCGATTGGTCACGACGCCCGTGATGTCGTTGCCCGCTGTCTGAAAGCCCTCCACGAGCGTATCCGTCATTAACCTGCCGCCGCGCGCCGCGACCTTCTCGGCGAGCGCGCGCGTGAACTTCGCGGGGTCGCCGGTTTCGTCGGTCGGGCAGTGGATCGCGCCGGCGATCTTTTCCTTCACGCTCGCGAGCGACGGATCGACCGCCACCACCTGTTCGCGGTCCAGCACGCGGATGGCTTGTCCATCGGATTCGAGCAGCTTCATTTGTGCGATGCCGCGATCGAGCGATTCCTGACTGCGATGAAAGTACAGGATGCCGCGATCGTTGCGGTCATAGTCGACGCTTTCCTCGGCGAGCATCTGCTGCAGCACGCTTTGCGAATACGCCGCCAGCCGATGCTTGAGCAGCGTATTGCGCCGCGCTTTCTCGACGGTGCATTCCATCAGAAAGCGCCACGACCATGCATAAAGCCGCGGATCGGACGAAAATCTGAAACGCAGCGCCTGATCCTTCATGACGATGGACTTGAGTAGCGTCATCGGCGCCTTGGGCGATGACCACACGAACGAATGACCGGGCGCGACCATGCCCGCGTTGCCCCAGCTTGTCTCGGCGGCGGCCACGGGCTGCCGCTCGATCACGACGACATCATGACCGTCTTTTTGCAATTGATACGCGGTGGTCACGCCGACCACGCCCGCGCCGAGCACGATTACCTTCACGTTTTACTCCCTCGGATGGCACGCAACCGCTGAAAACTGTCTACACCAATGTAGATAGAAAAGAAAACGCCGGCAAGCCCGTTGCAGAATATAAGCCCTCAACGCAGGTCCTATCAGCAAATTTCGGCATTTCGGCGGCCCGAGAAAACGAGTACTTGCAGCCGTCAATTTTGTTCTGATAGTGTCGACACTGTTGTCGAGACTTGGCCGGTTTCCCGAACATTCGCGAGGCGCGCGGCGCGCGCGTCGCCGTCACAGGAGAAGTCATGCAGATTCAGCGTTTCGAAAGCGGCAAGCGGATGAGCCAGGCAGTCGTGCACAACGGTTTCGGCTTTCTCGCCGGGCAAGTGGCCGACGATACGAACGCCGACGTCAAGGGTCAGACGACGCAGATTCTCGCGAAGATCGACCGCCTTCTCGAACAGATCGGCGCCGACAAGACGCGCATTCTGTCCGCGAACATCTGGCTCGCGGACTACACCACGTTCGCCGAGATGAACGAGGTCTGGGACGCGTGGGTGCCCGAAGGCCACACGCCGGCGCGCGCGTGCGTCGAATCGAAGCTCGCGTTCCCGCAATACACGGTGGAAATCGCGGTCATCGTCGCGGTGTAGGCCGGAGACATCGACATGAACGCACCCGACACGCTTTTCCCATACGTGCGGTTAGGCTTCTCGCTCGACGAAGGCATTGCGCGCCGCGCCGCGATCGGCCTCGTCGTGCTCGCGACGGACCACACGATCGAATACGAATGGCGCAAGCTGCTTGCAGCCGATGGCGTCGCGTTCTACGAGAGCCGCATCGCCAATTCCGCCGAGATCACGCCGGAAACGCTCGCGCAAATGGATGGCCTGATCGCGCCCGGCGTCGCGCTGATTCGCCCCGGCCAGCGGCTCGACGTGGTGGCGTTCGGCTGCACGTCCGCGTCGATGGTGCTCGGCGAGGAGCGTGTGTGCGAACGCATTCGCGAAGCGCGGCCGGGCGTTGCGTGCACGACGCCGATCACCGCTGCGCGCATCGGCATACATGCGCTGGGCGCCGAGCGGATCGCGCTGCTCACGCCGTATGTGCGCCACATCAACGAGTCGATGCGCGAGTATCTCGGCGCGCGCGGCGTGGACGTCGTGAGAATGGGCTCGTTCGAACATGCCGACGACAACGAAGTCGCGCGCATCGATGCCGCTTCGGTGCGCAGCGCGATTCTCGAACTCGGCCGTCACGACGATGTGGGCGCCGTCTTCGTATCGTGCACGTCGTTGCGTCTCGTCGACGATGTGCTCGCCATCGAAGCGGAACTCGGCAAGCCGGTGCTGTCCAGCAATCACGCGATGGCCTGGCATGCATTGCGTCTTGCGGGCGTCGCGGACGCGATGCCGCAGTTCGGCCGCCTCTACACCGTTTAGCCAGAACCCTCGCATTGATCGTGCAGTCCCACGTCTGGAGATGCCACTATGAAAATAGCGAAAGTGCTCGGTGCCGGTTTCGCGGCAAGCGTGTTGCTCACGACGGCGAGCGCGGCGTTCGCGCAGACCGTGTCCATCGGCGCGATTCTGCCGTTGACGGGCGCGAGCGCGTCGGTCGGTGAGGATCAGCGGCGCGGCGCGGAACTCGCCGTCGAACAGGTCAACGCGCACGGCGGCGTGCTCGGCGGCAAGCTGAAGGTGATCGTGGAAGATTCGGGCGGCAGCGCGCCCACGGCGCTGAGCGCGGCGCGCAAGCTCGTTTCGGTGAACAAGGTGCCGGTCGTGCTGGGCGAGTTCTCGTCCGGCATCACGATCCCGATTGCGCAATACGTCGTGCAGCAAGGCGATGTTCATTTGAATGTCGGTTCGTCGAGTCCGGCGATCCGCAAGCTCGGCGATGGTTCGTTCAGCGTGATCGGCCTCGACGACCTCTCCGCGCGCTTCGCCGCCGACGATCTCTACGCGCAGAACCTGCGCAACGTCGCGTTCATCGCGCCGAACAATTCGTATGGACAAGGCGTCGCGCCCGAATTCAAGCGACGCTTCGAATCGCTCGGCGGCAAGGTGACGTCGATCGTCATGTACACCGAAGGGCAGTCGACCTATCGCCGGGAATTGCAGCAGATGTCGAAGACAGATCCGCAGGCCTACGTCTACAGCGCATACGGCCAGGAGGCGGCGACCATCAATCGCGAAGCCTACGAACTCGGGCTGAACAAGGCGAAGTGGTACGGCATCTATCTGACGATGTGCACGAGCGATACCGTCGCGCAGGCGGCGCGCGGGCAGGAAGGGCTGGAGGTCGCATCCATCGGCGATGCGGGCAAGTCGTATCAGCAGGCGTATCAGCAGAAGTACAAGGAAGCGCCCAAGTCCGCGTTCGGCGCATACGTGTACGACGGCGTGATGGTCGCGGCATCGGCCATCAACAAGGCGGGCGCGGCGGACCCCGCGAAGATACGCGCGGCGCTGCATCAGATGGGCACGTACCAGGGCGCGACCGGCACCATCGCGTTCGATGCCGACGGTCAGCGCAAGGACCAGCCCTACGACAAGGTGAAGTTCGAAACGACGGTCGTCGCACGCTGACGCCGCGCGTCATCGCCGGGAGAACGTCATGCTGCAGTTCGTCATCGATCTTCTCATTCGCGCGTCGGACATCATGCTCGTCGCGGTCGGGCTGTCGGTAGTCTATTCGCTCGTGCGCTTTCCGAACGTCGCGCACGTTCAATACGCGATGACCGGCGCCTTCGTCACGCTCGCCATGACGAAGGCGGGCGTGCCCTTCGTGGCGGCGCTCGCCGTATCGTGCGCGGCGACCGGCTGCCTCGCCGTCGCGCTCAACGTGTTCGTGTTTCGGCGACTTTTGCGCTCGGGCAGCTCGATTGCGATGGTCGGATCGCTTGCCGTGTCGATGATCCTCATTGCCGTGGTCCTCGGCATCGCGGGTTCGCGTCCGTTGCGCTATTCGACGGCGCTCTCCGCGCCGTTGCAACTCGGCTCGACGATGATCTCCGTCGATCAGATCACATCCATCGCATGCGGCTTCGGCTGCGTGGCCTTGCTCGCGCTGCTGCTGTTCAAAACCGGCGTGGGCCGCTCCATGCGCGCGATGGCGAGCAATCCGGCGCTCGCCGCCGCAACGGGCGTGGACGGCGCGCGCGTGCTCAACGGCATCTCGTTCCTGAGTGGCGCGCTCGCCGCGCTCGGCGGCACCATGCTCGGGCTGACGGAGAACGTGCACGTCGATCTCGGCACGAACCTGCTGCTGCCCGTGTTCGCCGCGGCCATACTCGGCGGACTCGGCAATCCGCTCGGCGCGGCAGCGGGTGCGCTTCTGATCGCGCTTGCCGAAACGCTCGCGACCAACATCGATTTCGGCTGGATGATGGGGCGTTCTGGCGTGTATCTGCCCGTCAGCTACGTGGGCGCGGCGTCGTTCGTGATCCTGCTCGCGGCGCTGCTGCTGCGGCCTTACGGACTCTTCGACCGGGAGGTTCGCCGTGTCTAGCTTCCTGCTGCACGTCGCGACGCTCGCGTGCATCTATGCGTTGATGGCGCTCGGCCTCAACTTGCAGGCGGGCTTCGCGGGCCTGCTCAACTTCGGCTTCGTCGCGTTCGTCGGCATCGGCGCTTATGCAACGGGCATCGCGTCGTCGTCGGGATGGCCGTGGATCGCGGGCATCGTCGCGGGCATGGCGGTGGCGATGTTCGTCGGCTTCGTGATGGCGCGGCTCGGGCGCGATCTCGCCTCCGATTACTGGGCGATCGCCACGCTCGCGATTGCCGAACTGATCCGCACCATTGCGCTGAACGAAGGCTGGCTCACGGGCGGCGCACAAGGCATCGGCGGCATCGCGCCGTTGTTCACGCGGCTCACCGGCGCGCGCGGCGACGTCGCGTTCTTCGTGCTGGCGCTCCTGTTGCTGGCGGCGGCATTCGCCATATGCACGCGGCTCGCGCGCGGGCGCTACGGGCGCGCGCTGCGCCTCATGCGCGAAGAACCCGCGCTTGCGCAAAGCCTCGGCTATCGGCTCGTGCCGATGAAGATCACCGCGACGATGACCGCCGCCGCCATTGCCTCCACAGGCGGCTCGCTGCTCGCGCTGTACATGAGCTTCGTCGGGCCGGACTTCATGCTCGCGTCCGAGACCTTCGCCGTCTGGACGATGGTGATGATCGGCGGACTCGGCAACAACGCGGGCGTGGTGCTGGGCGCGCTGCTCGTCGAGGCGATCTATAGCGCGGTGCCCTTCGCGAAGGATTACATCGACATCGGCACGGATGTCGCGGGTGCGGTGCGGCTCGGCGCAATCGGCTGCATTCTGCTCGCCTGTCTGCTGCTGCGGCCGGGCGGCCTGTTGCCCGAGCGAATCCGGAGGACGACATGAGCGTCGTGTTGAAGCTGCAGGACGTGCACAAGTCGTTCGGCGGCAATCACGTTCTCACCGGACTATCGTTCGACATCCTAAGCGGTGAATTCGTCGGCCTGCTCGGACCGAACGGATGCGGCAAGAGCACGGTGCTCAATGCGATCACGGGTTATTGCCCGATCGAGCGCGGCAGCATCGAGTTGCACGGCGAGCGCGTCGATGCGCGTGCGCCTCACGAGGTCGCCGCGCGCGGAGTGAGGCGAACCTTCCAGTTGCCGTCGATGCCCGCGCGCATGACCGTCGGCGAAGTGCTGATGGCCGCGTCGACGCAACGTCACGGCCTCTTCGCGACGCTGCTGCCGTCCGCGCGCACGACGCGCATCGAAGCGCAAACGCGTGAACGTGCGCGGCAGTTGCTCGATGAACTGCTGCTCGACAAGGTCGCGCATCTTCCTGCTGCATCGATATCGGGCGGGCAGAAGAAACTGCTCGGCATTGCATGCGCGCTGATGGGCGAGCCGTCGCTGCTTCTGCTCGATGAACCGATGGCGGGCGTGCATCCGAATTTGCGCGCCGAACTCATGCGCGTGCTGCGCGGCATCAACGAGCGCGGCGTCACGCTCGTCGTCGTGGAGCACGACATGCATTTCGTCGCCGAGACGTGCGCACGCTGCATCGTGCTCGATCGCGGGCGCACCGTGGCGGATTGCCGGCCATCGGAGCTGGAGCATCACGAAGGCGTCGTCGAAGCGTATCTCGGGCGCGCGACGAAGGCCGCTGCCGCGCCGCTGCGCGCGACCGGAACACTGGGAGCGACGGCATGATTACGGTCAGCAACGTCGTCGCCGGCTATTCGCGCGATGTCGACATCCTGCGCGGCGTCTCACTCGCCGCGAAGGAGCTGGAGATCGTCACGATTCTCGGGCCGAACGGCTGCGGCAAATCCACGTTGCTCAAGACGGTCGCGGGCTTTCTGATGCCGAAGAGCGGCGCGGTTCAACTCGACGGCATCGACGTGGGACAGGTGAGCGTGCATCGCAAGATTCGCGCGCATCGCATCGGCTTCGTGCCGCAGACGGACAACGTGTTCGGCGCGCTGTCCGTGTGGGAAAACTTGGCGCTCGGCGGGCAGTTCATGCCGGAGCGCGAACGCCATGCAAGGCTCGACGAACTCTATGCGAGCTATCCGATATTAAAGACCAAACGCAGCGCGCGCGCCGCGAGTCTTTCGGGCGGCGAGCGGCAGATTTTGTCGCTTGCGCGCGCGTTGATGCCGCGTCCGCGCTTTCTTCTGCTCGACGAGCCATCGGCGGGATTGTCGCCGCGCATGCTGTCCGAAGTGTTCGACGCCATCGTGCGCCTGCGCGACACCGAGCGCGTCGGCGTGTTGATGGTGGAACAGAACGCGGCGCAGGCGCTGCGCATTTCGAATCGCGCGTATGTGCTTTCGATGGGACAGGTCGCCCTCGAAGGCGACGCCGCCGATCTGCTCGCGAGCGACGACATGCGCCGGCTCTATCTTGGCGGCAGCGTGCAATGACGACGAACGAAAGAAGCGAGGAACGCGACGTGGCTTTGCGCAACGTGACACTGGAGGACAAGTACGCGCTCGATCACGGGCGCGTGTTCATGACGGGCGTGCAGGCGCTCGTGCGGCTGCCGCTGATGCAGCGCCTTCGCGACGATGCCGCTGGTCTGCATACCGCCGGCTATATCTCGGGTTATCGCGGCTCGCCGCTCGGCACTTACGATGCGGAACTGCACAAGGCGAGGAAGCATCTCGACGCCGCGCATGTCGTCTTCGTGCCGGGCGTGAACGAGGATCTTGCGGCAACGGCGGTATGGGGTTCGCAACAGGCCGAGGCGGGCGGCGAAGGCAGATACGACGGCGTGTTCTCGATCTGGTACGGCAAGGGACCGGGCGTCGATCGCAGCGGCGACGCGTTTCGCCACGCGAATCTCGCGGGAACATCGAAGCATGGCGGCGTGCTTTTGCTCATGGGCGACGACCACACCTGCGAGTCATCGACGACGTGCCATCAATCGGAGTTCGCGCTCATCGATGCATCCATTCCGGTGCTGAGTCCGAGCGGCGTGCAGGAAATACTCGACTTCGGCTTGTATGGCTGGGCGATGTCGCGCTATTCGGGCGGCTGGGTCGGTCTCAAGTGCGTGAAGGATACGGCCGATGCGTCCGCGGTGATCGAGATCGATGCATCGCGTGTGAACATGGTGCTGCCCGGCGATGCAGCCATGCCGCCCGATGGCCTCAATCTGCGGCAGCCCGATACGCCTCATGCGCAGGAATATCGGCTGCACAACTACAAGCTCGATGCCGTGCGCGCGTTCGTGCGCGCGAACGAACTGGATCGCGCGGTGCTGGGGCGCGCGGGCGCGCGCATCGGCATCGTCACGCATGGCAAGAGTTATCTCGACGTGCTTCAGGCCATCGACGATCTCGGCCTCGACGAAACCCGGCTCGAAGCAATGGGCGTCGCCATCTACAAGGTCGGCTGCGTGTGGCCGCTCGAACCGGAAGGCGTGCGCGCGTTCGCGCAGGGCAAGGAACTCTTGATGGTGGTGGAGGAAAAGCGCAGCCTGCTCGAAGCGCAGATCAAGGACATTCTCTACGGCAGGCCGCGCGCGCCCGCCGTTATCGGCAAGAAGGACGAAAGCGGCGCCACGCTCTTTCAGCCGGAACTCTCGCTGGATTCCGTGCAGATTGCGATCGCGCTCGGAGAACGCCTCGCGTGCCTCACGAACGATAGACATCTCGATGAGCGCGTCGCGTTCCTGCGCGAATTGCGGCGCGTGCAATTTGCTCCCGAGCCGCTCTCCCGCAGCTTCTATTTCTGCAGCGGCTGCCCGCATAGCTCGTCGACGGTCGTGCCCGAAGGCAGCAAGGCTTACGCGGGCATCGGATGTAGCTGGATGGCGCAGACGATGGAGCGCAACACGCTCGGCTACACGCAGATGGGCGGCGAAGGCATGACATGGGTGGGCGAAGCGCCGTTCTCGAAGCGCGAGCACATGTTCCAGAACATGGGCGATGGCACGTACTTTCATTCGGGCCTGCTGTCGGTGCGTGCCGCGATTGCCGCGCGCACGCGCATCACGTTCAAGATTCTTTTCAACGATGCCGTCGCGATGACAGGCGGCCAGCGCCACGATGGACAACTCAGCCCGCTTACGATTGCGCAGCAGGTCCGCGCGGAAGGCGTGACGCGCATCGCGGTGGTCTCCGACGATCCGTCGAAATATCCGCGCGAGCTCGCATGGCCGCAAGGCGTGACGATTCATCATCGCTCGGCATTGCAGGATGTGCAGACCGAGTTGCGCGATGTCGATGGCGTGAGCGTCTTGATCTACGACCAGACGTGCGCTGCCGAGAAGCGGCGCCGCCGCAAGCGCGGCCAGCTTGCGGACCCGGCGAAGCGCCTCTTCATCAACGATCTCGTCTGCGAAGGCTGCGGCGATTGCGGCGTGAAATCGAATTGCGTGTCGCTCGTTCCGCTCGAAACCGAGTTCGGCCGCAAGCGCGCCATCGATCAGAGCGCCTGCAACAAGGACTATTCGTGCAATGAAGGCTTCTGTCCGAGCTTCGTGACCGTGCATGGCGGCGCGTTGCGCCGCGTGCAGCGCAAGCCCGATGCGAGCGTGTTCCCCGCGTTGACGGAACCCGTGTTGCCGTCGCTCGATGCGCGCGTGTTCTCCATCGTCGTGACGGGCGTCGGCGGCACGGGTGTCGTGACCATCGGCGCGATACTGGGCATGGCGGCGCATCTCGAAGGCAAGGGCTGCGGCATTCTCGACATGGCCGGCCTCGCGCAAAAGGGCGGCTCCGTGTGGTCGCATGTGCGCTTCGGCGCGAGCCCGTCCGCGATCAAGGCCATTCGCATCGCGACGGGCGGCGCGGATGTCGTGATCGGTTGCGACATGGTCGTCGCGGCGAGCCAGAAGACGCTCGCGATGACGCGCCGCGCGTCCACGCACATGCTCGTCAATTCGCATGAAGCGATGACGGGCGACTTCACGCGCCAGCCCGATCTCGCGTTTCCGGCGTCGGAGTTGCGCGCGCGGATGAACGAAGCGGTGGGCGAACGTCACGTCGAATTCGTCGATGCAACGGCAACCGCGCGCCAGCTTTTCGGCGACACGATGGCGAGCAACATGTTCATGCTCGGCTTCGCATATCAACGCGGATTGATCCCGGTCGGCGCCGATGCGATTGCGGCGGCCATCGAACTGAATGGGGCCTCGGTCGCGCTCAATCTGGATGCGTTCACGTGGGGACGGCGCTTTGCGTGCGCGCCGGCGGTTGCCGCACGCCTGTTCGACATGGCCGATGCCGCGCCGTCATCGCGGCGCTCGGCAACGCTCGACGAGATGATCGAGCGTCGCGTGCAATTCCTGAGCGCATATCAGAGCGCGGCGTATGCGGCGCGTTACAGCGAGCTCGTCGGCCGCGTGCGACGCTGGGAACGCGCTGTGTCCGCGCGTAGCGAAAGCGTGTCGCGCGCGGTCGCGGAGACGCTGTTCCGCCTGCTCGCGTACAAGGACGAGTACGAAGTCGCCAGGCTACTGACCGCGCCCGCATTCATCGACGGCCTGCACGCGAAGTTCGACGGGCCGGTGCGCATCGCGTTCAATCTCGCGCCGCCCGGCATCGCGCGGCGCAACACGCGAACCGGCGAGCCCGAGAAGCGCGAATTCGGTGCGTGGATGCTGCCGGTATTACGCATGCTCGCGAAGTGCAAGCGGCTGCGCGGCACGCCCTTCGATCCGTTCGGCCATACCGCCGAGCGCCGCATGGAGCGCGAACTGGTTCACCGTTACGAGGCGACGATCGCGGCGATCATCGAACACGGCACCGCGCGTAATCATGCGGCGGCGTTGCGCGCCGCGTCCATCGCCGGAAAGATTCGCGGCTATGGGCATGTGAAGGCGCGTAATTTTGCCGCGATAGACGCGCAATGGCGCGAGGCCGTCGAGCAGTTGAGTGCGCCCGCAGTGATCCCTTTGCAGCGCGTGGCGTGAAGCGTCGCTTACTTAAAAGACAGGCGTCTTAGCGCGAGAAAAGCCGCACGACGCCTGCATCCACCACGCGCGCAATTTCTTCCATGCGCCACGTGATGTGCGATTCCGTCAGCGCACGGCAGCGCTTGAGATCGCGCGCTTCGATTGCGTCGAGAATCTCGAAGTGCTCGGCGAAAGCGTCGTGGCCGCGCTGCTCGAGATCCATCCAGCGCACGAAATGAATGCGCGCATTGATGCCATAGAGCGCCCGAACCATTTCGTTATTGCCCGCAAGCGCCACGAGCCGGACGTGAAACTCTTCGTCCTTGATGGTCAGTTCGGCCGCACTCGTTTGCGCACGGCTTTTCATGACTTCCTTCCAGAACTTGCGCAGTGCGCGCAAATCCTTGATATCGGCGCGCTCGGCGGCAAGCAGGACGGCGGAAGATTCGATGCTGCGCCGCAATTCGAAGAGATCGAAAATGTCTTGCCGATGCAGCTCGCGCGCGAAGAAGCCGCGATTCGGCACGAAATGCAGCAGGCTTTCCGCGACGAGCCGGTTGAGCGCTTCGCGCAGCGGCGTGCGGCTCACGTCCAAACGCTGCGCCAATTCCAGTTCGTTCACGCGCTCGCCGGGGCGGATGGTGTAAAGCACCGCCATTTCCTTCAATTGCTCATAAAGCTCGTTGACGGTCAGGCCCGGGCGCTTAGGCGGCGTCGTTTCGCGAACGTTTGGACGCGTCTCCCGCAAGAGGGATGAATACCTGGGCATGTGTCGGGAATTCCTTTTGCTTGACCATCGGCGGCGTCATACGGGCGCAATGTTTTTGCGTCTGGATGAGGCTTCGATAATACAACAGTGACTACACAATCACCGAGAATAACGGGGTGCGCTTTGCCAGTCGCTTAATACAAGCAGAAAACGTTGGCAAGCGTTTCTGCGGCAGTGTGTACGCTGCCGCACGGTCGCAAGATCGCCGCCTTGGGACGATTTCGCATTCACCGCTATGGTGACAAGAATCATGCTCGCCCTTGCGCGCGGCCACACATGGAGATTACCGGATGTCGCTTTCGAAAAGGCTGGTTGATAGCGCAAAAGTCTTTCTGCCCGACGATGTTTTCTTGAGCTTCGTGCATCGCAGGAGGATAGGGCGATTTCCCAATCTTAAGCGTCCTTTGACCTTCAACGAGCAGATACTGCGCCGCTGTCTGCATCCCGACCCGCGCTATGTCAATCTTAGCGACAAGCTCGCTGTGCGTGATTTCATCGCGAAGAAAATCGGCCCGCAATATCTGATTCCGTTGATCGCCGAGCCGGCCGTCTTCACGCGAACCGTCTTCGACGAGCTGCCGTCGCAGTTCGTGATGAAGGCCAATCACGGCAGCGGTTTCGTGAAGGTCGTGCGCGACAAGAAGGACACGACGTTCGAGGAACTCGCGGCGCTTGCGAAGGAATGGCTCGCGACCGACTTCTACAAGATCGCGCGGGAGCGGCACTATCGCGCGATCAAGCCGCGCGTGTACTTCGAGACGCTGCTGCTCGACGACAACGGCGTGGTGCCCGCCGATCTCAAGTTTCACGTCTTCAACGAAAGCTCGGGCAAGCAGACCATCTATATCCTCGTGATCTCGGACCGTTTCGGCGACGTGCCGCGCGGCGATGTGTTCGATGCCGACTGGAAGCCTCAGGACATCACCATCGGCAAGTACGTGCACAGCGATCAGCCGCTACCGCGTCCGGCGAATCTGGACAAGCTGCTCGAAGTCGCGGATGCACTCGCGAAAGACTTCGAATATGTGCGCGTCGATCTGTATTCGCGCAACGACGAGATTTACTTCGGGGAACTGACATTCACGCCGGGCGCCGGTGTCTTGCGCATGCAGCCCGACAGCGTGGATTACGAATGGGGCAGGCTGCTCGAAATGACGCGCAAGCCGGGGCGCACCGGACCATAAGTCACGCGCGCGATGCTCGACGCTTGCGTCATGCTTGCGCGTCGCGCCGCGCGAGACAGAGATCGATGAACCGCTGCACGGGCTGCGTGAGCGTCGCGCCACGCCGCGTCGCGATGCCATACGGCGGCCCGCGCCTCTCGATCCTGATAGGCAGCACCGCGACGAGTCCATGTTCCTCGAAGTACCGCGCGACCTTCATCGGCACGAGACCGACCGTGCCGCTGCCCGAGCGCAATAGCGACAACGTCGCGAAGGTCGAGGACGTCTCGATCGCATAGCGCGGAAACGGCAACTGCCTGTCATCGAAGAGCTGTTCCAGCAGCGAGCGCATCGGCAGCGCGGCTTGCGGCACGATCCACGGATTGCCGGTGAGATCCGCGAGCGCGATGTTCTCCGCCTTCGCGAGCGGGTCCGCGCCGTCCACCACGAAGCACACTTCCTCCGCTTCCAGCGGCACGAAGTCGTAGGCATCCGGGTGCACGCTGATGCTCGGCCGCCCGATCACGAGATCGAGCAGGCGCTGATCGAGCATCGACAGCAGCCGCGCGCTGTTGTCCTCCCACACTTCCACCGATATATCCGGCTGCACCTCGCGCAGCGAGCGCAGGATCGGCGTGAGCCATACGGGCACGCTGCCCATCACCGCGCCGATGGCGAGCGTGCCGCCCCCGCCGCGCATGATCGCCGCGAGTTCGTCGCGCAGCGCGCCGATCTCCGAGCGCACCGCGCGCGCATGCCGTATCACGCAGCGCCCGAGTTCGTTCGCGACGATGCCGCGCGGCGAACGCGCGAACAGTTCCGCGCCGAACATCGCTTCGATCTCGCGAAGCGACTTCGTCGTCGCGGGCTGCGAGAGCGAGACCTGCTGCGCGGCCTTTCTCAGCGAGCCGTGGTCGTCGAGTGCGATGAGAAGCGCCACATGGTTCCCGCGAAGACGCCGCAGGATCGCGTCGATACTGGTTATCACCGATATAACTCCAGGGTCTCACCTGATCGGAACGTTTCATTATCTGCGCGGGCGCATGCGTCTCTACACTGAGTCCGTCGATGCCCGCCGCGCACGATCATAGCGGCAAGCCGCAGATCGGGCACATCGGGACCATCCAACAGGCATAGGGAGAGAGGCAAATTGAAAAGAATCGGTATCGATGTCGGCGGCACCTTCACCGACGTCGTCATGGTGGATGACGAAACGGGGCGCATCTGGTCGACCAAGGTTCCCACGACGCCGAAGGATCGCGTCGTCGGCACGGTGGAAGGCTTTCGCAAGATTCTCGAACTCTCGGGCGCGGCGAGCACGGACGTCGCGTTTCTCGGACACGGCACGACGATGGCGACCAACATGGTCGTCGAAGGCACGGGCGCCAAGACCGCGCTCGTGACCACGCGCGGCTTTCGCGACATCCTCGAATTGCGGCGCGTCTCGCGCCATGACCGCGCCGATCTCTACGATCTGCTCTTCGACAATCCGCGTCCGCTCGTCGAGCGCCGCTGGCGTCTCGAAGTGACCGAGCGCATGCGTTACGACGGCGACATTGCGACGCCGCTCGATCATGCCGAACTCGAAGCCATCGCCGCGCAGATTCGCGAATCGGATGTCGAAGCCGTCGCCGTGTGCCTGCTGCACGCGCATGTGAATCCGAAGCACGAGCGCGAAGCCGTCGATACGCTGCGCCGCCTGCTGCCGGACCGCTTCATCTGCGCATCGCACGAAGTCAATCCCGAAGCGATGGAATACGAGCGCGCAAGTTCGACCGTGATCAACGCGATGCTCGGTCCGGTGTGCGGCCGCTATATCGGTCGGCTCATCAGCGCGCTCGCGCAACTGGGCTTCGCGGGCAAGTTCCTCTTCATGCAATCGAACGGCGGTCTCGCCAGCCCGGCGATGGTCGCGGACCGTCCGATCGTGTTGCTCGAATCCGGTCCGGCGGGCGGCGTCTCGGCGGCGATTCGCAACTGCGAGAAGAGCGAACTGAAGAACGCGATTCTCGGCGACATGGGCGGCACCACGTTCGATGTCTCGCTGATCCGCGATTTCCGCCCCGAACTGCGCAACAAAAGCGTGCTGCACACGTACACGGTGCGCTCGCCGAGCATCGATATCGATTCGGTCGGCGCGGGCGGCGGCTCGATCGTGTGGATCGATGCGGGCGGCGGCGTGCGTATCGGACCGGAAAGCGCGGCGGCCGATCCCGGCCCCGCGTGCTATGGACGCGGCGGCACGCGCCCGACCGTCACCGACTGCAATCTCGTGCTCGGCTATATCGACCCGGACAGCTTCCTCGGCGGCGAATTCAAGCTCGATGCGAAAGCCGCGTGGCGCGTCGTCGATGAAGTCATCGCGAAGCCGCTCGGCGTGTCCGTGCCGGAAGCGGCGCAAGTGGTGCGCTCGGTGGCGAACGCGCTGATGGCGCAGGCCATTCGGATCATGACCGTGGAGCGCGGCTACGATCCGCGCGAATTCAGCTACATCTGCTACGGCGGCGCGGGTCCGGTGCACGCGGTCGATCTCGCGCAGGAAATGGGCATTCGCCGCGTCGTGATTCCGCCGCTGCCGGGCCTTTTTAGCGCCTTCGGCATGACGGTGGCGGATCAGCAATACGACTATCAGCGCCCGCTCGAAAGCGATCTCGCCAAGACCGACGACGCCACGCTCGCCAAGGCGCTCGACGATCTGCGCGCGCAGGGCATGGACGAATTGCAGCGTCACGGCGTGGATGCGCAAGGCGTGAAGGTCGTGCGTCTCGCGGATTGCCGCTACGCCGGCCAGCCGGATGTCATCACCGTGGAAGTGCAGGACGACACCGATGGCCTGTGCGCGTCGCTTGCCGGGAACTTCGAGGCCGCGCATCTGCGGCAATGGAACTTCGTGAGCAAGGACAAGCCCATCGTCGTCGCGAACGTGCGGCTGCAACTCGTCACATCGACGGGCTGGCGCGGCGGCGTCGCGCAGAAGGACGGCGGCGCGCTGCCGAAGCCCGCGCGCACCCGCGACGTCTATGTCGATGGCAACGTCCGCACGCTGCCCGTCTTCGCGCGCACCGAGATTCCCGTCGGCGCGACGATCGAAGGGCCGGCCGTCATCGAAGAGCACAGCAGTTGCGCGGTGCTCAAGGCGTCGCATGTGGCGCGCGTCGATCCTGATCTCAACCTCGTCATCGAACTGGCAGCCTGATTTATGGACATCGTTACCTACGAAATCATCCGCAGCAGTCTCTTCGCGGTCGCGCGTGAAATGAAGATCGCGATGATGCGAACGGCGGGCAGCCCGCTCATGCACGCAAGCGGCGACTCTTCCGCCGCGATCTTCGACGCAGACATGCAACTCGTCGCGCAAGGCAACGACATCCCGACGATGCTCGGCTCGGCCGTCATCTCGACGCGCGTTTCCGTCGAAGCCGTGGGCCGCGAGAACCTGCGCCCCGGCGACGTGATCGTCAGCAACGACGCGTATGTCGGCGGCGGCAATCATCAGCCGGACGTGCAGTTCACGCGGCCGGTGTTCGCGGACGGCGAGATCGTCGCGTTCGTGATGACGCGCGGCCACTGGACGGACATCGGCGGACAGTCGCCGGGCAGCTATACCGTGACGACGTGGGACGTCTTCGCCGAAGGCATCCGCATTCCGCCGGTGCTGCTGTATCGCAACGACGAGCCGGTGAAGGACATGCTCAACCTGCTCACGAAGAACAGCCGCAACGCGCACGAACTGCTGCTCGACATTCAGGCGCAGTACGCGGGCACGTTCGTCGGCGACAGGCGCATTGGCGAACTCGTCGCGAAGTACGGCGCGGATGCGCTCGCCGAAGTCATGAGCCAGAGCCTCGATCATTCGGAGAAGCTGATTCGCGCGGAGATCGCGCGCATTCCCGACGGCGTCTACGAAGCGGAAGAGTATCTCGATCCCATCGAAGCGCCGGGCTGGAAGCAGGAGCGGCCGCTTCTCAAAGTCAAGGTGACGGTCGCGGGCGATCACATCACGTTCGACTACACCGGCACCGGCGCGCAAGTGCGCGGCGGCATCAATTGCCCGCTTTCGGTGACGTGCAACAGCACATGGTTCACGGTGAAGGCGCTGACCGATCCGGCGATTCAGATCAACCAGGGCTGCTATCGGCCGGTGACGATCATCGCGCCCGAAGGCAGCGTGCTCAATTGCCAGTATCCGGCGTCCGTCGTCTCCGGCAACACCGAGACTTCGCCGCGCGTGATCGACCTGCTGCTGAAGGCGCTCGCGCCCGCGGTGCCGGAGCGCATCACCGGGCAAAGCAACTGCGCATCGTGCGCGGGCATCTTCAGCGGACGCGATACCGACGCCGCGCGCGTCGCGGTGACGGGCCAGGCGTTCGTCACGATGCACGATGTCCACGCGGGCGGCATGGGCGCGCGCGCCGAGAAGGATGGCGTGAGCGGCGTGCGCGTGTATGTGGGCAATGCGGGCAGCCAGTCCATCGAGATGATCGAGGCGACATCGCCGCTCGTCGTCGAGGAATGGTCGCTCGTCACCGATAGCGGCGGCGCGGGCCGTCGCCGGGGCGGGCTGACTTCGCGGCGCGTGTATCGCGTGGAATACGAAGAAGCCACGTTCACCGTGTCCGGCGAGCGCGGACGTTCCGCGCCCGAAGGCCACTTCGGCGGCTTGCCCGGCACGCGCTTTCACTGTAGCGTGCAGCGCGCGGACGGCAGCGAGCAGAAAGTGGCCGCGAAGGGCGGGCAGACGGTCGTATATCGCGGCGACCGCGTGACCGTGCAGCCCGCGGGCAGCGGCGGATACGGCGATCCGGCGACGCGCGAGCGCGAACGCGTCGAAGCCGACGTCGCCGATGGCTACATCAGCGAGGATTCGGCGCGGCGCTTCTACGGCCAAGGCGAGACCGCGACGCACGACGAACCCGCGTTTGCGGTGGCCGCCGAATGAGCACGCGCGACGACACCGCGAAGCCGCTGCCGCTCGAAGGCGTGTGCGTGGTCGAGATCGGCCACAGCCTCGCCGCGCCGTATGCGGGCATGATTCTCGGCTCGCTCGGCGCGACGGTCATCAAGATCGAGAGCGCGGAAGGCGGCGACTATGCGCGCGACTGGGGTCCGCCCTTCATCGACGGCGCGGCGGCGCTTTTTCATGCGGTCAATCACGGCAAGTCGAGCATCGCGATGTCGCTGTCGAATGCCGATGAAGCCGGCGCGTTGCGCGAACTGATCCGCACGCGCGCCGATGTCGTCTTGCAGAACCTGAAGGCGGGCGGCACCGAGAAGTACGGCCTCGGCGCGCACGACATGCTGCGCATGAAGCCCTCGCTCGTGTACTGCAATCTCGGCGCGTTCGGCACGGCGGGGCCGTTGCGCGACAAGCCCGGCTACGACCCGCTCGTGCAGGCGCTCTCCGGCCTCATGAGCTTTCTCGGTCAGCCGGGCGAGCCGCCGAGCCGCATCCCCGTTTCGGTGAACGACATGGGAACGGGGCTGTGGGCCGCGATCGGCGTGCTGGCCGCGCTCTTTCGCCGGCAAGCGACGGGCGAGGGCGAAGTCGTCTCCGTATCGCTCTATGAGACGGCCATTAGCTGGGCGGGCATCCAGATCGCCGACTATCTCGCCTCGGGCGTGCTGCCGGGGCGCTGGGGATCGGGCACCGCTGCGATCGTGCCGCATCAGGCGTTCGAGTGCGCGGACGGCACGATCATGGTCGCGGCGGGCAACGATCGCCTCTTCCGCCGCCTGTGCGATGTCCTCGACGTCCCCGCGCTCGCCGCCGACGCGCGTTTCGCGACCAACGGCGCGCGCGTGCAGAACCGCGTCGCGCTGATCGATCTGCTGCATGCGCAATTCGGCAGGCAGGGCAGCGCGCACTGGCTCGCCGCGCTCGATGCGGCCGGCATTCCGAGCGGCCCGCTTCAGACGATCGATCAGGTCGTCGCGCACGATCAGACGAAAGCGCTCGATCTTCTGCGCACCACCGACGACGGCGCGGCCACGGTGGTCGGCGTGCCGATCTCGTTCGGCGGCGCGCGTCCCGCGCATACCGGCCGCACGCCGAAGCTCGGCGAACACAATCATCTGCTGGCGAAGACGCCACTGGAGACACCTTGAAACTTGCAAAGCATCTCGGCCAAGAGCCGCTGCAGACGTTGCAGCTCGAAGACATCGACCAGCAGATTCTGGTGGTCACGCTCAACCGCCCGACCGTGTCGAACGCGATCAGCAGCGGCATGGGCCAGGAACTGATCCGCGTATTCGGCGCGCTCGAAGCGGACCCGTCGCTGTATCGGTGCGTGATACTCACCGGCGCGGGCGATCGCGCGTTCTGCGGCGGCGCGGATCTCAAACAGCGCGAAGGCATGACCGACGACGACTTCGGCGTGCAGCACTATCTCTTCGAGCGCATGAACCGCGCGATCACGTATTGCCCGCTGCCGCTCATCTGCGCGGCCAATGGATCGGCGGTGGCGGGCGGGCTGGAACTGCTGCTCGCATGCGACTTCGCGTATGCCGCGAAAGACGCCGTCTTCGGCTTCACCGAAGTCAAGCGCGGCATCATGCCGGGCGGCGGCGGCACGCAGCAGTTGCCGCGCACCATCGGCACGCGGCGCGCGAAAGAGCTGATCTTCCGCGGCGCGCGTTTCTCGGCGGAAGAGGCGCTCGCATGGGGCGTCGTGAACCGGCTTTCCGAGCGGGGCCGCGTGCTCGCGGATGCGATCGAAGCCGCGCGCGACATCTGCACGAGCGCGCCGCTTTCCGTCGCGCAGGCGAAAAAGGCCATCGATCTCGGCATGCAGGGCGATCTGCGCACGGGCCTTTACGTCGAAATCGAAGCGTACAACCGCCTGATTCCCACGGCGGACCGGCAGGAAGGCATCAGCGCGTACAACGAGAAGCGGCAGCCCGCGTTCAAGGGCCGCTGATGGAACCGATGTAACCGATGCACGCGATGCACGCGACGACGTAAGCATCAGGCACCGGCCGGCATCGACCGGCCGGCACGACACCCGGATTCACCGGAGGAGACAGACATGACCCCCAACCCTGGCAGTTTCGACGCGCCCGACGCCGAGCGCACCTACGCCAAGATCACGCGCAGGCTGATTCCGTTCCTGTTCCTGTGCTACGTGTTCGCGTTTCTGGACCGCATCAATATCGGCATTGCGCAACTCGACATGAAGCATGACGTGGGCTTCAGCGATCTCACGTACAGCATCGGCGCGGGCATCTTTTTTCTAGGCTACGTGCTGATGGAAGTGCCGAGCAATCTGCTGCTCGCGCGCATCGGCGTCAAGCGCACGTTCTCGCGCATCATGATTCTGTGGGGATTGATCGCGGCGGGAACGGCGTTCGTTACCCTGCCTTCGCATCTGTACACGGTGCGCTTCTTTCTCGGACTTGCGGAAGCCGGCCTCTATCCCGGCGTGATCTTCTATCTCACGCGCTGGTATCCGGTCGAGCGCCGCGCGAAGGTCATCGCCATCTTCACTTGCGCGACGGGCATCGCGGGACTCTTCGGCGGGCCGCTTTCCGGCGCGCTGATGACGTACTTCAACGGCTACGGCGGCTTGCACGGCTGGCAGTGGATGTTCATCGTGCAAGGTCTGCCCGCGACCGTGCTCGGCGTGCTGGCGTTCTTCTATCTGGAAGACAGCCCGCAACAGGCGAAGTGGCTCACCGAAGACGAGAAGAACATCGTGTTGCGCGACATCCGCAAGAGTTCGAGCGTGTCCGCGACGCATGCCGAACACACGTTCTCGCGCGCGCTCCGCGATTTCCGAGTCTATGTGATGGGTTTCGTGTGGTTCGCGCAGATCGCGGGCGTGTTCGCCATCGGCTTCTGGCTGCCGACGCTCATCAAGAGCGCGGGCGTGCAGACGGCGCTCGGCGTGGGCTGCTATTCCGCGATTCCGTACTTCGTGAGCTGGATCGCGCTCATTCTCATCAACCGCCATTCGGACCGCACGATGGAGCGCCGCTGGCACTGCGCCGTGCCGATGGTCTGCGGCGCGGCGGGCCTCGTCATCGCGGCGTTCACGACCGGCAATCTCGCGCTCTCGCTCGTCGCGCTTTCGGTTGCGACGGCCGGCATTCTCGCGCCGAATCCGCTCATCTGGGCGATCTCGACCGACTACATTCGCGGCAGCGGCGCGGCGGGCGGCGTCGCGATGATCAATTGCATCGGCTTGCTCGGCGGCTTCGTGAGCCCGATGATCATCGGCTCGATCAAGACGCTCACGAACAGCATGGTCGGCGGTCTCGGCGCGATTGCCGTCTTGATGGTGCTCGGCGCGATCGCGGCGGTGGCCTTCGCGCCGTCTACGTCGGCGGCCGTGAAGAAGGACGAAGGCCATGCCGAAACCGGCGGAACCGTCGCGGACGCGACGCTTTGACAAGGACACCGAAATGAATGACGAAGTGAGCGCGACACCGGCTGTCCGTGTGCGCGAAGTGGGCTTGCGCGATGGCTTGCAAATGGTCCGCACCATCCTCTCGACCGGGCAGAAGCTCGAATGGTGCAGGCGCATGGTCGAAGCGGGCGTGCGCGATATCGAGGTCACGTCGTTCGTGCCGCCGAAGATCGTGCCGCAGTTCGCGGATGCGGTCGACGTGGCGCGCGGCGCGATCGAGATAGCGGGGCTGCATGCGGCCGCGCTCGTGCCGAACCTGAAAGGCGCGCAGCGCGCATTCGACGTAGGCGTGCAAAAGGTGCATTACGTGCTCTCCGCGAGCGACGCGCACAACATGAAGAACGTGCGGCGCAGCACGGCCGAATCGGTGGAGGATTTCGCGCGCATCGTCGCCGATCGTGATGCACGCGTTGCGGGCAACCCACGCGCGATGCTGGGCGCGGGCGTCGCGACCGCGTTCGGCTGCACGATTGCGGGCAAGGTCGAAGAGCGCATCGTGCTTGCGCTCGTCGAGACGCTGATCGAGGCCGGCGCGGACGAAATCACCGTCGCGGATACGGTCGGGTATGCGAATCCGGGGCAAGTGCGGGCATTGATGCGCCAAGTCTGCGCGCTGGCGGGCGCGGTGCCCGTTGCGTGTCACTTCCACGATACGCGCGGCCTCGGTCTCGCGAACGTGCTCGCCGCGCTCGATGCCGGCGTGCGCGCGTTCGACTCGTCGCTCGGCGGGCTTGGCGGCTGTCCGTTCGCGCCGAACGCGACCGGGAACATCAATACCGAGGACACGGTGTTCCTGCTGGAAGCGGAAGGAATCGATACGGGCATCGACATCGACAAGCTGCTCGCGATGCGCGAGACGCTCGCCGCATGGCTGCCGGGCGAGGCGTTCACCGGCGCGATTGCGCGCGCCGGGCTGCCGAAGACGTTCGCGCAGGCGCTGGCGGCCTGACGCGCGCGAACGCTCAGCGCCTCACGCCGCGAGTCTTTCCAGAAGTTCCACCAGCAGATCGGGATTCAGCACCATCGCATCGTGGCCGGTGTCGATGGTTTCCCATCCCCATCCCGGCAACGCGCGAATGCGCTCGCGCACCGGCAGCAGCGTGTCATACGACGGATTCGCGCAATGCACATACGTGCGGGGCAGGCCGTTGCCGAGCGGATTCGCGAGCGTCAGCGGCGTGCGGTACGTCGCGAGCGGATGCGGCGTGAGACGCCGGCGCACCCAGCCGGCGAGCGGATGATCGTCGGGGATGCCGGTGCCCGCGAGACCGTTGACCGGCATCGCGAGCGTCTGGCCGCTCGCCTTCACCGCGTCCATGCGTTCCTTGACGACGCTTGCCGGCAGCACGTCGAAGGCCGTCTGTCCACTTTCGACGAGCAAGCTGTCGAGCATGACAAGCGCGCGGATCGAGCCGGGCATGCGGTCCGCGACACCCGAGGCCACCAGTCCGCCGAAGCTATGGCCGACGAGCACGACATCGCTCAACTCTTCCGATTCGATCAGGTTCTCGATGTCCGCAATGGGCACGTCGATGGAACTCGCCGCTTCGACGAGATGCCGCCGGTCGCCGAGCCCCGTGAGCGACGGCGCGAACACGCGATGCCCGCGCGCCGCGAGACGTTCGACGACGAAGCGCCAGCACCAGCCGCCGTGCCATGCGCCGTGGATCAGCACGAAGGTTCTTGTTGAAGTCGTATGCGTCGGATCGGGTGCGGCGACGTCGGACATGGGCGTTGGGCTCCGTGGATGCGCAATGATGAACGCATCGTACATGGATCGTTGCGGGGGCGCTGTCGGGGAAAGTTCGGGTACTTCGGTGCGGCCGCCGCGTTGCCGGGGTTCATTCTTCTCGCCAATCGGTTTAATAACCGGCTGAAGGTGTACCGCGCGCGGTGGTTGATGGCATGGCTTACAGGGCGTGATGCACCGCGTGTGGCGTTCCGTTCGAACGATTCCTCGGAAGCGGGTAACTATCGATGCAGCGAGAGCCGTTGCGCGACGCGATGAGGAACTGCTCTTAGTCAGTGAAGATGGTCAGTCGCCATGCTTCATGGCATATACCGCCAACGACATATGACGTAATTCGATACATCGAAGCCGACATTAGCGATACCGTAGAAAGCTCGCCGCTTGGCGATATTACAATAGGACGACTATATAAATGGTAATGCCGGTTCATCTGTATCTTACGGACGATCAAGATCGTCCTTTGCGCGGGTCAAGCACGGTTCAGGGTCGTGAAGGAAGCATCGAAGTGATCGCGCTTTCGCATTGCTTCAGCGTGCCGGTTGATCCACAGACAGGAAACGTGACAGGGCAGCGTACACATACGCCGCTCACAATAGAGAAGGAAATCGACTGTTCGACGCCCGTGCTCCATCAGATGCTCCGCGATTCGAGAACGCTCAAGTGCGCGGAGGCGGTCTTCTATCGGATCGATCACGCAGGAAAGGAAGAGGCGTACTACACGATAAAACTTGAGGGCGTAAAGCTCGGTTCGATCATGGCACTCATGCCCAATATGAAGGACAAGCGCTGCGAACTATTCAATCACATGGAAAGCGTCGAACTCTTTTACGACACGATCTCATGGCACTATCACGATGGCAATCTCAAAGCCACCGACGCTCTGAAGGCAGCACGCGAAGAGGCGGTCTGAAATGGCGATACGTTGCACATTCACATTGAACAATCGAAACACGTCAACGCTCGTCTGTTCGGGATATGGCACGGTTGAAGCATTCTCTGGCCGGATGCGGGGACGTGACAACCCCGATGCGATAACATTGGAAGGGATCGGACCCATTCCCAAAGGCACGTATTACCTGGTAGATCGTCAGTCAGGCGGCATGTTCGGAGCGGTACACGATGCGCTGTCGCCTAGGCTCGGATCGACTGACAGGACAAAGTGGTTCATGCTGTGGAATCCAAAGACCGGTGACATCACGAACATACAGGGCGTCCGTCGCGGTCAGTTCCGGCTGCATCCAGCAGGAGACCGAGGACTTAGCGAAGGCTGCATTACTCTCGTCAATCCCGCTGAATTCGAATTGCTGCAGCGATTCATTCGTAGATCTCCGCCGCTTCTGCTTTTGCCGGGCACAACGTTGAAAGCATACGGTACGGTCACGGTCAAATGAGGCACAAGCATCTTCGTAAGGTCGTGCATGCCTTGTCGCTGCTCGTCGCGTCCTTTCTGATTGGCGCGGCAATGACGCGCTTCCTCATCCTTGATTCCGGAATGATGCCCGATTGGACGGCCTCGTCTATCCGGTTCCTGCTTGAGAAAGTGCGAGTTGGAGAGTCGGTCGGTGCCGAGGACATACAGGACGCGGACTTCCTCATCATCCTGTTGACGTGCTGGTCCGTCGCTCTACTCGTCATGTTCGCCGCATCTCGTTTGACCGGACGCGTCGTGGCTTCGGCATCGTTACGTCTAGCGCTGATTGTGGCTGCGTTCGCCAGTGCCTACATCGCGGCAGAATGGCTCGAAGCTGTTCTGCTCCCGCCTGTGCAGTACATCGAACCGGAGGGCTTTCGCGTTCCTTGCCATGCTGGCTTGATCCTGTCGTGCTGGCTGGGCGGGCTCGGAGCGTCATTCGCAGCACTTTGTCTCATTCGTCGGTATCGCGCAGGACTTTGTCGGCGCATTACAGGCAACCCCGAGAAGAAATAATCAGCGTCAGACATTTCCATGCTCTTCGCGGGCGTTCGCGCGCATTACTACTCGAAGCTGTTCACCCAAGCGCCGCGTCCTTCGTCACGATCTTGCGCGGAATAAGTTTCAAGTCATAGAACGCATCCGCGATGCGCTGTTGCTGCGCGAGCACTGATCCATCAATGGGCTTGTAGACGTGCTCATAGTGTTCGAGCCCCGCCTTGATGATCGCGGCGTCCAGCCCCTGAATGGGCGCGAGTTGCGCGGCGGCCGCAGCGGTGTTTTGCCGTACCCATTGGCCCTGCCGACCGAGCGCATCCATCGTGACGGCAAGCACGTCCTTGCGCTTTTGCGCGAATTCGCGCTGGCTCAGGAAGAACTGATGATGGCTTGCGACGCCTTGCGCATCCGCGATCAGCCGTGCGTTACTCTGCGCTTGCGCGGCTGCGAGAAACGGGTCCCAGATGGCCCATGCGTCGATGGCTTGTCGTTCGAGCGCGGCGCGGGCATCGGCGGGCGGAAGGAAGACCGGATGAATGTCGCTGTAATCGAGGCCATGCTTGCGCAGCAGCGCGACGATGAACCAGTGCACGTCCGAGCCCTTGTTGAAGGCGATCTTCTTGCCCTTGAGATCGGCGACGCTCTTGATGGGCGAATCGTGCGCGACGACCACGCCTTCCGCGCGCGGCGTCGGAATTTCATAGGCCGTATAGACGAAATCCGCGCCCGCTGCCTGCGCAAAGACAGGCGGCGCTTCGCCGACATAACCGAAATCGATCGCTCCGACGTTCAGGCCTTCGAGCAATTGCGGACCGGCGGGAAACTCCGTCCATGAAACGGTGACGTTGAGCGGCGCAAGCTGCTTTTCGAGCGTGCCGTTCGCCTTCAACAGCACGAGCGTGCTCGCCGCTTTCTGATAGCCGATGCGCAAGCGCTGGCTTTCGAACTTCGCCCACGATGGCGCGGCCACGCCCGCGAGCGATGCGGCCAGCGCGGTGACGAACGTCCTGCGGCTTTTCGATGTCATGCGAATCATAGTGCGAAGTCTTCAGGCAAGGGATAAACAAGCACGAGAGGTGCGCTCCGGCCCGCCATGCTATCGAACGCGGCGCGGCCCGCGAAGTGACGTTTGCTGCTAAGCAAATCAGCATCGGCATCGTGCAATGCAAAGCACGGATGCGGGAATTCAAAGCTGAATTCGATCGTTCGCCTAGACAGCGCCCGTCCCTAAACTGGCCTACTCGTCGCCGCGCGACCGACGATTTTTTCCACGCAATGAATAGACATTCGAGGAGTAGTGCATGAACGTATTCTGGTTCGTCCCGACCCACGGCGATAGCCGCTATCTCGGCACGTCGAAGGGCGCGCGCGCCGCGGACCTCGCCTATTTTCAGCAGATCGCGGTAGCCGCCGATACGCTCGGCTATCAGGGCGTGCTGCTGCCGACGGGCCGTTCCTGCGAGGACGCGTGGGTCGTCGCATCGAGCCTCATTCCCGTGACGAAGAAGCTCAAGTTTCTCGTCGCGATCCGGCCGGGACTGTCGTCGCCGGGGTTGTCGGCGCGCATGGCGTCCACGTTCGACCGTCTGTCCGGTGGACGTCTACTCATCAACGTCGTCACAGGAGGCGATTCCACTGAGCTCGAAGGCGACGGCGTATTCGTCGATCACGATACGCGCTATGAAATCACCGATGAATTCCTGCATATCTGGCGGCGTCTGCTGAGCGCATCGCACACGAACGATGCCATCGAGTTCGAAGGCAGGCATCTGCAATCGAAGGGCGGGAAGGTGCTGTATCCGCCGGCGCAAGCGCCGCATCCGCCGTTGTGGTTCGGCGGATCGTCGGCGGCTGCGCACGATATCGCCGCGACGCATATCGACACGTATCTCACCTGGGGCGAGCCGCCCGAAGCGGTCGCGAAGAAGCTCGCCGACATTCGCGCGCGCGCAGAGGCCCAGGGACGCGAGATTCGCTTCGGCATCCGTCTTCATGTGATCGTGCGCGAAACGGAAGAGGAAGCGTGGGCCGCAGCGGCTAGCCTCATCAGTCATCTCGACGATGAAACCGTCGCGCGCGCGCAAGCGTCGTTCGCGAAGATGGATTCGGAAGGACAGCGCCGCATGGCGCAACTGCATGGCGGCAAGCGCGGCGGGCGCGAAACGCTCGAGATTCATCCGCACTTGTGGGCGGGCGTCGGTCTCGTTCGCGGCGGCGCGGGAACTGCACTCGTTGGGAATCCGAAGCAAGTTGCGGCGCTCATGAAGGAATACGCGGACCTCGGCATCGAGACGTTCATTCTCTCCGGTTATCCGCATCTTGAAGAGTCGTATCGCTTCGCGGAACTGGTCTTTCCGCTACTCGACATGGAGCGCGGCGAGAAGAAATCGGAAAAGCGCAGCGGACCGCTTTCCGGGCCGTTTGGCGAGATCGTCGGAACGAGCTATCTGCCGCAGGCAAGTCAAAGCTGAGCGTGATCACGCACTATCGTCGGAGGATAAAAAGCATGGCCGATGTACTCGCTCAAGCAATTCCCGCTGCGCAGCCAAAGAAGCGCAGCATGTCCCGCTTTCTCAAGCATGTATTTTCCGTGGCGGCGCCGTGGCTCGTGCCGCTCGCCATCCTGCTGCTTTGGGAATACGCCGCGCGCTCGGGCGCATTGTCCACGCGCGTGTTGCCGGAGCCGCTTGCCGTGGTCAAGTCGGCATGGGCGCTCGTGCAGTCGGGGAACATGTGGGCGAACGTCAAGGTCAGCGCGTGGCGCGCGCTGCTCGGGCTTGCCATCGGCGGGGGCGTGGGATTGCTGCTCGGACTGTGGACGGGCCTTTTCCGGCCGATCGAAATCGCGCTGGATTCCACGGTGCAAATGATCCGCAACATCCCCGCGCTCGCGATGATTCCGCTCGTCATCCTGTGGTTCGGCATCGAGGAGGAAGCGAAGATTTTTCTCGTCGCGCTGGGCGTGTTCTTTCCGATCTACGTGAACACGTTTCATGGCATACGGTCCGTCGATGCGAACCTGATCGAGATGGCGCGCAGTTATGGCGTGAAGGGCTTCGAGCTGTATCGCGATGTCATTCTGCCGGGCGCGCTGCCTTCCATTCTCGTCGGCGTGCGCTTCGCGCTCGGCCTCATGTGGGTCATGCTGATCGTGGCCGAAACGATCTCGGCGCAATCGGGCATCGGCTACATGACGATGAACGCGCGCGAGTTCCTTCAGACCGATGTCGTGGTCGTCGGCATTCTGCTGTATGCGGTGCTCGGCAAGCTCGCGGACGTGCTCGCGAAGGGCATCGAACGCGCGGCGCTGCGCTGGCATCCGGCTTATCAACGAGGAGAGAAGGCATGAGCGCGACCGCCCCTGTATCGACGAGGCGCAACGACGTTCGCGTGCAGCCTCGTGTGCGCGCAGTGACGAACGATGTCGCCGACATCGCGGTTGAATTGCGCGGCGTGCACAAGCGTTATGGCGATCGCGCGGTGTTATCCGACTTTGACCTTTCGATCGAACGCGGCAGCTTCGTCTCCATCGTCGGGCGCAGCGGCTGCGGAAAATCGACGCTCCTGCGTCTCATTGCGGAACTGGAAGCGCCGAGCGGCGGCGCGTTGACGAAGCGCGCACGCAATGGCGCGGTGCTCGATACGCGCATCCTGTTTCAGGACGCGCGTCTCTTGCCCTGGAAGACGGTGCTGCAGAACGTGATGCTCGGCTTGAAGAAGCGTGCGCGCGACGATGCGCGGGCTGTGCTGGCCGAAGTGGGCTTGCTCGAGCGCGCGAATGACTGGCCGTCGCAATTGTCGGGCGGACAGCGGCAGCGCGTGGCGTTGGCGCGTGCGCTGGTTCATCGTCCGCAACTGCTTCTGCTCGATGAGCCGCTCGGCGCGCTCGATGCGCTGACGCGAATCGAAATGCATGCGCTGATCGAGCGGCTATGGCGCGAACATCGCTTTACGGCGCTGCTCGTGACGCATGACGTGCATGAGGCCGTCGCGCTCGGCGACCGCATCCTGCTCGTGGAAGAAGGGCGCATCGCGCTCGATCAACCCGTCGCGCTCGAAAGACCGCGCAGGAACGTATCGGCGCAGGCGTCGGCGCTCGAAGAGCGTGTGTTGCGGCGCATTCTGAAGCAGGAGTGAGCGCGGCTTGCGTGTCATGCGGGGACTTAGTGCTGCGGCGCGCCGTCCCATGCAGGCAGCGTGACGCCGTGGTACACCTTGAGAATCGCCGAGGCCACGTTCGCCTGCTGATAGCTCTGCACGAGCGTCTTGACCCACGGCGCCTGCGCATCTTTCGCATTGACGGCGATGAAGTTGCGGTACGGATTGCCCGTCACATCTTCCTGCGCAATGCGCTCTTGCGGAATCTCGATGCCGGCCTTGATCGCCCAGTCGGTGTTGACGACAGCAGCATCCAGATCGCCGATTGCGCGGCCGACGATGCCCGCGTCCAGTTCCTTGATCTGCACATGCTTTGGGTTGCTCGAAATATCGCGAGCGGTCGGCAGCATACCGACGCCGTCGCGCAGCTTGATGACGCCGTTCGCCTGCAGTAGCAACAGCGCGCGGCCTTCATTGCTCGGATCGTTCGGCACGCCGATAGCCGCGTTCTCTCGCAGCGCGGCGACCGACTTCACCTTGCGCGAGTAGAGGCCGATAGGCTGCACATACGTGAAGCCGACCGGCACGATGGCGTAGTGACGCGCGGCGATCTGCGCATCGAGATAAGGCTTGTGCTGGAACGAATTCGCGTCGAGATCATGCTGCGCGAGCGCTTCGTTTGGCTGCGTGTAGTCGGAGAAAGTCGTGACCTTGACGGTGATGCCTTCTTTCGCGGCGTTCGCGGCGACGGTGCGCCAGACATCCTCGTCCTCGCCGGACATGATGCCGACGCGCACCGTCTGCGTGACAGCGCATGCGGGCTGCGTATTCACGATGCCGCATGCGATAAGTGCAGAAAATAGCGCGTTTCTAAAGGGCTTTTCGATGTTCATGGTTGCGCACGCTCGCGTGTTGAAAGGCCCTGATGCTAGAGACCGCGCACGCCTTGCGCAAATAACATCGATTGCTATCGTTATCGCCGAATGTGAGCGATACGAAAGCATTGCGCACGCACTATGAACATCGACGATGCGCGTCAGCCCTGCGCAACCGCCACGCGATGCTCAAGCGCGTCACGCGCATTCGATGCCTCATGCGCGCCGAACGCGAGCGCAAAGGTCGAGGCCTGCCGTCCCACCGTGCGAAGCTGTTCGACGACCTTCGGGTCCGAGCATGTATCGGCGGTTTCGAAGCGCGTTTCGAGCGTATTCACGGCGGCGCCGAAGGGCGTTGGCCAGCCGCGCAACGCATGCACGATGGAACGCAGCGACGTGAGCACCGTTCCCGCCGCTTGCCATCCATATGCGGTCACGATGCTGCCGACCGCGCGGCCATCGAGATAAGGACGATCGTCGAGGCGCAGCTCCTCGAGCGTATCGAGCGCGTTCTTGACGAGGCCCGATATGCCGCCGTGATAACCCGGCGTCGCGATGATGAGCGCGTCCGCGCGGCGCACGCTTTCGATGAGTTCGTGCTGTTCGTCCGTCAGCGCGCGGGCATCGGGCGAATAGTGCGGAAGGCTTTGAAGGAAAGCGCCGCCGAAGAGTTGCACGCGCGCGCCCGCTTCCTGCGCGCCTTTCAGTGCGAATGCAAGCGCGCGTTCGGTCGATGACGCGGGCCGTGTCGTACCGCCTATCCCGACGACGAGCGGCTGGCGCGAGGATGAATTCTGGACCACGTTTTGACTCCGTTGAATGTCGTTGGCTTTGCTGCCGGCCGTGGAGCGAATCATCATAGCGAGCGCTTGCGCGCAGGGGAACGCATCAATTGCGCTAAGGATATTCGCTACGCTCGCGGCATGCGCGGTGCTTATTCCGTTTGCGGATGTCGTCATCACAGCAAGCGCGCATAGCATCGGGCGAACGCTTCGTTGCCATGCGCGCGAACCTTGTCCTAGCATCGGGCGTTCTGCGCACGCCGCGTCTTTCCATCACGACGATAAACTCATGACCCATCGACCGGCTCCGACCGACATCGCCATTCATCCATTGATCGCCGGACGATGGAGCCCGCGCGCGTATGCCGAGCGTCCCGTCGCGCATGCGCAAGTCATCGCGCTGGTGGAAGCGGCGCGCTGGGCGCCGTCTGCGTATAACGTGCAGCCGTGGCGCTTCGTCGTATTCGAGAAGTCGCAGGATCGCGAAGCGTTCGACCGCGCGTTCGCTACGCTCGTGCCGTTCAATCAAGGCTGGAACCGGCATGCGCAAGTGTTGATCGCCGTGCTCGCGGATACGCTGACCGCCAAAGGCACCGCGAATGCGAGCGCGAGTTACGATGCCGGAGCCGCTGCAATGGCGCTGCTGCTTCAGGCCCATGCGCAGGACCTCGCCGCTCACGCGATGGGCGGCTTCGACGGCGACGCGCTCAAGCAGGCGTTCTCGATTCCCGAGCGTTACACCGCGTTGAGCATGATCTCGGTCGCACATCATGGCGACGCGCAGGCGCTGCCCCCCGAGCTCGCCGCGCGGGAAGCCGCGCCTCGCGCGCGACTGCCGCTCGAAGAGATCGCGCATTTCGGTGGCTGGACCGACGCGCGATAGGCGTGACGCGATGAGCATCATGCGATAAGCGTGTCGGGTTAAGCACGCGCAAGCAGGCATTGCCAACCTGCGCTAATGTCTTCCTTCTGGCCCTTCCGCACGAACGCTTGCCTTCACCGCGCAAGCGTTGCGCAATGCAATCGACAGCAAGGAGATTTTCCCGATGGACTATGTGAAACTCGGCACGACCGGCCTCGACGTGTCGCGCATTTGCCTTGGCTGCATGACCTTCGGCGTGCCCGGGCGTGGCACGCATCCGTGGACGCTCGATGAAGAGAAGAGCCGTCCCATCATTCAACAGGCGCTCGATGCGGGCATCAACTTTTTCGATACCGCCAACTCCTATTCCGATGGCACGTCGGAAGAAATCGTCGGGCGCGCGCTGCGCGAACTCACGAAGCGCGATGACATCGTGATCGCGACGAAGGTATTCAATCGCGTGCGGCCCGGCCCGAACGGTGCGGGGCTGTCGCGCAAGGCCATCTTCAATGAGATCGACAACAGCTTGCGGCGTCTCGGCACGGATTACGTCGACCTTTATCAGATTCATCGATGGGACTACGCGACGCCGATCGAAGAGACGCTCGAAGCGCTGCACGATGTCGTGAAAGCGGGCAAGGCGCGGTATATCGGTGCGTCCTCGATGTATGCGTGGCAGTTCAGCAAGGCGCTTCACACGTCGCGCGCGAATGGCTGGACCGAGTTCAGGACCATGCAGAATCACTTGAACCTGCTGTATCGCGAGGAAGAACGCGAGATGTTGCCGCTTTGCGCCGATCAGGGCATTGGTGTGCTGCCCTGGAGCCCGCTCGCGCGCGGACGTCTCACGCGGGAATGGGACGCGACGAGCGAGCGCCAGCAAACGGATGCGTTCGGCAGCACGCTTTATCAGACGCATGACGCGGATCGCGCCGTCGTCGAAGCGGTGGCGTCGGTCGCGAACGCGCGGGGCGTGCCGCGTGCGCAAGTGGCCCTCGCATGGGTCGCGCAAAAGTCGCCGGTGACTGCGCCGATCATCGGGGCATCGAAGCCGAATCACGTAAGCGATGCAGTCGCGGCCCTTTCGCTGAATCTCACGCCCGAGGAAATCGCGCAACTCGAAGCGCCCTACGTGCCGCATGCGGTGGCGGGTTTCAAGTGACGCGGCCCGCGCGGAATTACTTCGACATGCTAACGATACGGCTATCTTTTGTAGTGGACGTGACGAGCCGCGAGCGCACGAAGCTGATGTGTTCGCGCAGCACGTAGAGCGCATCGATATAGGCGAGCGGCAGTTTGAGCGTATTGAGCGATTCCTCGATGTAGTCGAGTTCGACGAGCAGCGCGCGCCGCTCGTCATCGCTCGACAGATGCATCGCACCGCGTTCCAGTGCGATCAGCGCGCCGTAATAGCGATAGATGCGCGATCGCACTCGCCATCGATACAACGCGGGCACGAGCCTGAGCGCCGGAAAGATCAGCACCGCGACGGGCAGCAGCAACACGAGCGCGCGGTCCGCGACGTTCGCGAGCCAGAACGGAAGCGTGCGATAAAGAAAGCTCTTGCCCGAGCGATAGTAGCGGCTCGCATCCTCGCTGATCGGGAATTCATGCGCGACGGGGCTGGGAAATTGGCCCGCGCGCTGCAGGATTCCCGCCGTGCCGTTCACTTCCTGCGCGGCTTCGATCAGCAGATCCGAGAGCGCCGGATGCAGGCTCGGGCGCGCGACGAGTTCGACCGTCGGGCTGATGAGATGCACGGTCTCCGGTGGAATGCGACGGCCCAGGTCCAGCACGCCGGGCGGCAATTCGATATCGTCGAGATATGGAAAGAGACGCGTGTACGCGCGGGCTTCGTTGAAGTCCATCACCGAGATGCCGGGCACCTTGAGCAGACGCAGCATCAGCGCGCGCGTGGCGGAATCGCCGCTGAGGAACACGGCGTCGGCCTCGTTGCTGACGAGTTGTGTCGCGGCCTGAAGGCCATCGGTGGGAAGAAGCTGCGTGCTGCCGCCGGGCGCGATGCCGTTCGCCTCGAGCAGCTTGAGCGACAGCACGCGCGTTCCGCTGCCCTCGCGTCCGATCGCCACGCGCTTGCCTTCGAGTTGCGACAGCAGCGTGAGGCCCTTGCCGCGATAGAACACGACGATCGGCACATACGCCACGCTGCCGAGCGACATCAGCGACGACGCCTGCTCGCGGCTCGCGATGCCGCCCTGCACGAGCGCGAGGTCGACATGCGCCTTGGGATCGAGCAGGCGCTCGAGGTTCTGCACGGAGCCATCGGATGGCAGCACGTTCAGCGTGATGCCGTTGCGCGCGAGAATCTTCGCGTATTCCCGCGCGATCTGATGCAGCGAGCTATCTGTCTGACCCGCGCTGATGGTGATGGAGCGGGGCGGCGCCGGATCGATGAGCCAGACGACGAGCGCGATCGCGAGCGCGCAGGCAAGCACGAAAGGGCCGATGGTCCATGTCAGATCATGAACGATGCGCCTCGAATGATCGTGCGGCAGAGGCGGGCGTTTCATGAAATCGCGCGGCATGGGCGAGACAAGCTGCGTTCGTGCATGCTGGAAATGCAGGGAGGGACTTCGCGCATGTCGATCCTCGTGCGAGGGAGCGGTGAGTCGCAGTGTAGCGCCAGGCGCCGCGACGCTTGGCGCGAGTGTCGATCAGGCCCAGTGCGCCGGGACCCACACCGCGCCCGCCCAGTGCCCGGGAATCCAGACGGCCGGTTGCGGCGTGGGCGCGACGTAGACGGTGGCCGGCGGCGGAGGCGGCGGCGCAGCGACGACGACTGCGGTGCTCGACGTGACGGCCGTACCGGTGACGACCGTCGTCGCGTGCGTGCCGCTCGTCGCGCTGACGCCGCCCGAAGCCACGACGACGCCCGGAGCGACGCTCGTTGCGCTGCCCGCATGCGCGATGGTGCCGCCGTTCGCGGTATCGACGGTGCCGTATCGATTGCATGTATAGCCGGCGCAATTCGTCGATGCGGCATGCGTCGATGTATTGCCGTTCGGTCCTGTTACCGAGCCCGAGGACGAGTATTGTCCGGGCGCGTTGCGCGTGACGTTGTTCGCGGTCGTCGCGGTGTTACCGTCGGGTCCGGTCATGCTGCCGGTGTGCGAACAGGTGCCGCTCGCGCAACTCGTGTCGCCCGCGTGCTGCATCGAGCGTCCGTTGGGGCCGTAGGCGGTGCCCGCGTTGGAGAACTGGCCCGGCGCGGTGTGCGTCACGGTGCCGGCATTGGTCGCGACGCCGCCCCACGGATTCATCACGCCGCCCGCGTGCGAGCAGCTTGCGCCGCCGCATGAGCCGACGTGCGCGCCGCTATATGCGCCGCGGCCCGTGTAGGCGGTGCCGCCGCGTGCCCAGCCTGCAAACGCGGCGCTGCTCGACAATGCAAGCGCCGCTGTCGTCGCGAGAATCAGCAGCCGGCGCACGGCGGTTTTCGTTGCATCGTTCGATGTGTCGTTCACGGGATGTCCTCGTTGGTCGGTGAGCCACATCGCGGCAAGCCCGTTTCGTGTGGCGACGCGATCACTATAGGAAAACCGGCCCGGGAAGTCTCGCGCGAACTTGTTGCATGCGATGTCACGCCGCGCCGATGCGCCTTCTCATGCGCGCATCACGACTTGTCATACGAAGGCGGTTGCGGATTGTGCGCGGGGTTCGTGTCGTGCTTGCGGATATCGGCGATGGCGTCGCTCATTTGCGCTTTCAGCTCGTTGAGACCGGCTTCGAGCGCATCGGCGATGGCCTTGTCATAGATTTCCTCGCCATGCACATGGATTGTGAACGCTTCGAGGTACTTGGCCTTCTTCGCGGGATTCTCGATTGTCTCGCGCGTCCAGCGATAGAGCGGATAGTGCTGCGTGCCTTCGCGCTCGGCTTCGGCGACGTAATCGGCGAACGCATCGAACTGGCATTTGAGCGCGGCGTCGTGCTTCGCGAGCAGGGCATCGAGCGGTGCAAGCGCAGCATCGTGCGGATGCTTGCGCGCGATGTCGGCATAGCGCGGACTCAGCCGGATGCGAACCTGATATTGCCACGCATCTTTCGATTCGTCGGTGGGTAGCTCGGTCATGGACGTGCTCCTTTCAAGAAGATGATGCGCGATGCGCGGGCCGTGCACATCGCCGGAAATGAACTACACTTTCCCTCGCATCGTGCAACGCATTGTGCGCGATGTCGTTCATTGCAGGCGAGAACAAGAGGAGGGTAACAGTGAGCCTTCGTCACTCGATGTTCTGCCCGTGCTGCGGCGACATGCAGCCGGGCGCCGCAAGCCGGCGTCGCTTTCTCGCGATGGCCGCACAGAGCGCCGCGGCGCTCGCCGTGTTCCCACATCTTGCACGCGCCGACGACAGCGTGCCCTTCATTGCCTACGATTCCGTTCCCGACCCGGTGCGCCTGCCGCGCGATGTGTACTTCGGCGAATGCTCGGGCGTCGCGCTCAACTCCGCGGGACATGTGTTCGTGCTTTCGCGCGGCAATTCGATCGGACCCGCGTATGGCGCAGCCGCCGCGCAATTGCTCGAATTCGACCGCAACGGACGCTTCGTGCGCGAGATCGGGCATAACCTGTATGCGTGGTCGTTTGCGCATACCGTGAAGGTGGATCGCCAGGACAACGTCTGGGTGACGGACAAGGGCTCGGACATGATCATCAAGTTCACGCCCGAAGGCCGCGTGGCGATGGTGTTCGGCCGCAAGCAGGAAGCCTCCGACGAGGATACCGCGCCGCTCAAGCATCCGAATCCGCCGTTGCCCTCGGAGCCGGGACGCTTCAGGCAAGTCACCGATGTCGCGTGGGATACGGCGGGCAACACATATATAAGCGATGGTTATATCAACTCGCGCGTGGCGAAGGTGGACCGCGACGGTAACTGGCTGAAGTCGTGGGGCGACCGTGGCAAGGGGCCGGGGCAGTTCCATACGCCGCACAGCATAGCCGTCGATGCGAACAACATGGTCTATGTCGCCGATCGCAGTAACCGCCGCATTCAGGTCTTCGACGGCGAGGGAAACTTTCAGCGCCAGTTCACGATCGATGTCCCGGTGCCCGCCGATGCGCGTCCGGCTATCGGCAACATGCCCGACGAAGCGGCGATTGCGGCGGGCACGTTCGCGCCCGGTTCGCCATGGGCGATTTGCATATCGCCGGGGCCGAATCAGGTGCTCTATAGCGCCGATGCTTTCCCTGGCCGCATCTACCGGCTTTCACTCGATGGAAAGGTGCTCGGCGTGCTGGGTCAGGCGGGCAAGCAACTCAAGCAGTTCGGATGGATTCACGAGATGGCTTGCCCCGCGCCGGACACGCTTTTCGTGGCGGAGTTGCTGAACTGGCGGGTGCAGAAGCTGGTGTTGCGGGGGTGACGAGGGAATCGGCGGTTGGTCGCTCGCTTGCGCGGGGTGAGTTCGATGCTACGGCTTTTGCTTCACTGGTCTTCGGCGCGGGTGGTCCTCTGGGTGAGGACGAATGCCGCATGCAAATGTCGCGCAGCAACAGGGCTGATTGCTGTTGGGACTGTGTCGGACGGCTTATGTGAGTGGTGCTAAGAGTGCTGGTGTTCGTTGCCGGCTGCATCTGGCGTGCGATCGTTTTCTTGCATGCAGTCGACCGCATGCAAAACGCGACAGCCGGGAGCCGGTCGGGTTTTCATTGCTGGCGTGCATCCGGTTCTTGTATGCGGCATGCAAATGGCGCTTGGGGCAAACAGCTTGATTTCCCTCTACCGGCTGACCTGACCTCGTGCCCGCTTTCACTCTTGGGCGCATGGTCGGCGCGATCTGCATTCTTCATGCAATCGACCGCATGCAAAGTGCAACCGCCGCGCGCGAGTCCACGTTGCATCACGGGTCGCGCATCTCGTCCTTGTATGCGGCGCGCCGCCTCGAAAACTCGTGCAAAGCAAGCAGCCTGTTGCCGCACATTGCGGGACGGCTTCGCGTTTGCTTTCGGTTTCGCTCTTGCCTGCTTCTACCGTGCGATCCGCATACTGCATGCGCTCGAACGCATTGGGAACTGAGGCGCGGTAGACGGGCCTTGTACCGCTATTTTGTGCATTGCATGCCGCATGCAGGGCCTGCGGACGGTAAGGCAACCAGCTGTCGTACTTTGTCGGGCGCTTTCCTGCCGGCTTGCATGCACAATGCGATCGCGCATGTCGCCTACACCCGACCGCACACACGATTCATCCTCCGCGCGCGAGCCCACTCTTCATCGCTGCTTCGTTCCACAGATGCATCGCCGCATAAGCGCGCCACGGACGCCAGCGCTCCGTGTACGCGCGTTGCTGCGCGGGCTTCACGAGCGCGGGGTCCCGTCGTGCGATGGCCTGCATCAGAACGAGGTCGGCATCGGGCCACGCGTCCCGGTCGCGTAGCGCGCGCATCGCAACATAACCGACAGTCCAGGGGCCGATGCCCGGCAACGCGAGCAAGTCGCGCTTGATACGCTCGACGTCGGCGCCCGGCGTATCGATGGGCAACGCGCCCGTCGCGACCGCATCGGCGAAGCGCTGCACCGCTTGCACGCGCTTGCCCGGCATGCCGATCTTCTCGAGGTCTGCGGCGGCGAGTTCGGCGGGCGTCGGAAAGCGCCATGCAGTACGCGTGTCCGCGTGGCCATCGATGCGTCGTCCCGCGCGCTGGACGATGCGCGCCATGATCGTCGATGCGCCTTTCACGCTGACCTGCTGTCCGACGATGGTCCGCACCACCAGCTCGAAGCCGGACCACGCGCCGGGAACGCGCAATCCCGGCGCCGCTTCGACGAGCGGCGCAAGCATCGGATCCCGCGACAGGCAGCCGGCAATCGCGCGCGCATCGGCTTCCACGTCGAACATGCGCGCAAGCTGCGCCGCGATGTCATCGGCGTATCGGCTCGCGGCGCCATCGATCGCCACGATCAGTCGATGCCTGCTCGCGTGCCGCATGACCTCGACGACGCCTTCTTCGCCACGCCATTCGATCGCGCGGCGATAAACGCCGTCCTCCACCGACTCCACGCCCGCCGACGCTCTGCCGCCGATGAATGAAAGCAGTCGCGCCCAGTCGAAGGGCGGCGTGAAAGGCACTTCGATAGTCGTAACACTGGGCGGATGGGCCGAATGCATTCTGAATGCGGAATTAGAAATGCCAAATGAAGAATGCCGGCAGCCAAGGGCTACTCCGCGCTCATTCTGCGCTCACTCGCGCCGACGAGAATGTTTGCTGAAGGACATCTCACGGACAAGGAGCCCGACATGAACGCCATCTGGATCAGCTTCGTCGCCATTATCATCACGGCTGCGCTCGCGATGATCGCCCCGATCGCGCACTATTCAGCGCATCGAGTCGATAACGCAGGGCCGAGCGCCCATTGCATGGCTACGGCTGCATGTGCCCGCTCGCGCGCCTGAACATGAGCCGCATGACGCTCCCGCGGATTACGCCTCTTTGCCGCCGCGTTTCCTGGCCGCTGCGGGCTTGACCGTCGTGAGCGTGCGCTCGGCGAGCACGGCATCGCGCTTGCCGAGCAGATGCCGGCGCAAGATCGCAGCCATGCGCTGCCCGTCGCGGGTTTCGAGCGCCGCGATCATCTCTTCGTGCTCGCGGATGGCGCTGTCCCACTTCGGCGTCTGAAAGTTCGACCGGAACCGCAGCGCCTGCAAGCGCCGATTGATCGACATGTAGGTTTGCCGCAAGGCCGTATTGCGAGCCGCTTCGTTGATTCTGTCGTGAATCGCGCGATTGAGCGCGTAGTAGCCGGACAGGTCGTTCTGCGCGCGACACTGCACCATCGCTTCGTGCAGCGTCTTTATCTCGTGGATCTCGGCGGGCGTGATGCGTTCGCACGCCAGTTCGCCCGAAAAGCCTTCGAGGCCGCTCATCAGTTCGAACATCTCGCGAATTTCCAGATCGCTGATCTGCGACACCGATGCGCCCCTGTTCGGCGCGATCTCGATCAGACCTTCGGCCGCCAGCACCTTCAACGCTTCACGCAGCGGCGTGCGCGAGATGCCGAGTGTCTCGCACAGCTTGCGCTCGTTGAGCTTGACGCCCGGCGCGAGCAGGCCCTCCACGATGAAGTTGCGCAAGTTGTCGACGACCGTGTCGTGCAGACGCAGCCGTTCGAGTTTGGGAAGCAGCGAGGGCGACAAGCGCGCTTCGGGAATGTCCGGATTTTGCATTCAATACCTCTTATTTCCATTTTGGCGATTCTAGCGCAGGAAAACCGGAAAAAACCGCCAAGGGGTTATCCCTAGGCCGTTCGGCCTAATAAATCCTTTGCGTCACCCACGCACTGCGTTAGAGTATTTTGCATGCAAAATTCAATTTAAAGGACGCGCACCCATGCTTAAGCTCGACTTCCATCCCGCCGGCCGCCACTTCCTGCAAATCCCCGGGCCGAGTCCCGTCCCGGATCGCATTCTGCGGGCGATGAGCTATCCGACGATCGACCATCGCGGTCCGGAATTCGGCGCGCTGGGTCTGCAGGTGCTCGACGGCATCAAGAAGATCTTCAAGACGAGTCAGCCGGTCGTGATCTATCCGGCGTCGGGCACCGGCGCATGGGAAGCCGCGCTTTCGAACACGCTCAGTCCCGGCGACAACGTGCTCATGTACGAAACCGGTCACTTCGCGACCCTCTGGAAGAAGATGGCCGAAAACCTCGGCCTCAAGCCCGAGTTTCTCGGCTTGCCCGGCATCGAAGGATGGCGTCGCGGGGTGCAGCCGGACATGATCGAGAAGCGCCTGCGCGACGACACGCAGCATGCAATCAAGGCCGTGTGCGTCGTGCATAACGAAACGTCGACGGGCATCACGTCGGACATCGCCGCAGTGCGCCGCGCCATCGATGCCGCCGGTCATCCGGCCCTGCTGATGGTCGACACCATCTCGGGCCTTGCGTCCGCCGATTATCGCCACGATGAATGGGGCGTCGACGTGACCGTGTCCGGATCGCAGAAGGGCCTCATGCTGCCGCCGGGCATCAGCTTCAACGCGGTGTCGCCGAAGGCGATCGAGGCGTCGAAGCAGGCGAAGCTGCCGCGCGCGTTCTGGGACTGGAAAGAAATCATCGAGATGAACAAGCAGGGTTATTGGCCCTACACCCCGAACACGAATCTGCTGTACGGCCTTGCCGAAGCACTTGACATGATTCTCGGCGAAGGTCTCGACAACGTGTTCGCGCGCCATCAGCGGCTGGCCGCCGCGTGCCGTGCAGCCGTCACGGCCTGGGGCCTCGAAATCCAGTGTGCGGACCCCGCTGTGTACTCGCCGGTCCTCACTGGCGTGATGACGCCCGAAGGCGTCGATGCGGACGCGGTGCGCAAGCTCATCTACGAACACTTCGACATGTCGCTCGGCACGGGTCTCGGCAAGCTGAAGGGCCGCATGTTCCGCATCGGTCATCTTGGCGACTGCAACGATCTCACGCTGATGGCCGCGCTCACCGGCTGCGAGATGGGGCTGAAGCTCGCGGGTATCGCGCTGAAGGACAGCGGCGTGGCTGCGGCGATGGACTATCTGACGAGCCATGTCGGCAAGCCCGAACTGAAGGCGGCTGCATGAGCGCGGCATTCGACGCGCACGCGCTTGCACGCCTTTTTGCAGACGCGCGTGCGCATCGCGCGAAGCTCGACACGCTGCCCGACGGTGCCCGCCCCGCGAGCGCGGACGAGGCCTACGCCGCGCAGAAAGCCGCCTTGCGCATGCTCGACGCCAGTCTCGCGGATGGCGCCGAAGCAAGCGCGATCGGTGGCTGGAAGGTCGGCTCCAAATCGACGGACGGTCCCATTCAGGGCGCGCTGTTGCCTGCCGACGGCGTGCATCGCTCGTCCGCACGTCTTTCGATGCAGGCATTCGGCAAGGCGGCGCTCGAACTCGAAGTCGCCTTCACGTTCAACCGGCGTTTCGAGGCGAACAGCGGCCCGTATCGCGACGAGGAAGTGTTCGCCGCGATCGATTGCATGCATGCGGCAATCGAGGTCGTCGCAAGCCGCTTTGCGGCGTGGCCGGACGTGGACAAGCTGTGGCAGCTCGCCGATCTGCAGAATCACGGGGCGCTCGTCGTCGGGGAAGGCGTGCCTTATGACGAAGCCTTCGCGTTCGTATCGCCGGCAATGTCGTTCACCTACGATGGCGCGCCGCTCTTCGACGCTGCGCCCGCGAACCCGGCAGGCGATCCGCGCCGGCTGCTCGCCTGGACGGTGAATCACGCGGTAGCGCAAGGGCTGGCGGTGGAGAAGGGCACGGTCATCACGGCGGGCTCGTACACCGGCATGGCCTTTCCGGACAAGCCGGGTGTAGCCGTCGGCGCGATCGACGGTCTGCCGCCGGTGGAACTGCGGTTCGAATGACTCGAGCCGGCACTTTGCATAAAGCGTTATGTATTAAGCATTAGGCATACAAAACACCACCGATAGCGACGATGCTAAATCCTCCCACCGACCGACTCGTCAAGCCGATCCATCTGATGCCCGCATCGGCGCGCGCGCGGATGTCGTCGACACCGACGCCGCTGCAGGCGCGCTTGCAGCGCGAGCTGAAGGGCGACGTCCTGTTCGATCGCGCATCGCGCGGACGGTATGCGACCGATGCATCGATCTATCAGATCATGCCGGTCGGAGTCGTCGTGCCGAAGGACCAGCACGATCTGCGACTCGCGTTGCAGATAGCGCGCGCGGGTCACGCGAGCGTGCTGGCACGCGGCGCCGGAACGAGTCAGTGCGGGCAGACGGTCGGCGAGGCGCTCGTCATCGATACGACCAAGTGGCTCAACAATATCGTCGAGTTCGACAAGGAAGCGCGCACGATCACCGTCGAGCCGGGCGTCGTGCTCGATCATCTGAATGCCTGGCTCAAGCCGCATGGCCTGTGGTTTCCCGTCGACGTATCGACGAGCGCGCAATGCACCATCGGCGGGATGGCGGGCAACAACTCGTGCGGCTCGCGCTCGATGGAATACGGCATCATGGTTCACAACGTCGATGCTATCGACGCGATTCTTGCCGATGGCCACGAGGCCCGCTTCGGCAAGCTCTCGACGATGCAGCTCGACGCACGCATGCGCGATCTCGTCGATGCAGTGCGTGGCATTGCCCTGCGTGAGCGCGATGAAATGCGCGAACGCATTCCGAAGGTGCTGCGGCGCGTGGCGGGCTACAACATCGATCTGTTCGATTGCCAAAGCCCGCTGCCATTCAGCGCCGATGAGCCGAACCTCGCGAATCTGCTCGTCGGCGCAGAAGGGACGCTCGCATTCAGCCGGCAGTTGACGTTGAAGCTGTCGCCGCTGCCCGCGCACAAGACGCTCGGTGTCGTGAACTTTCCGAGCTTCTACGACGCGATGGACATGACGCAGCACATCGTGAAGCTGGGTCCCGTTGCAGTCGAACTGGTCGATCGCACGATGATCGATCTCGCGATGTCGAATCCCGCGTTTCGCCCCGTCGTCGAGAAGGCGTTGGTCGGTGAACCGCAAGCGGTGCTGCTCGTTGAATTCGCGGGCGAGAATCGCGACGCGCAGGTGGCGAAGCTCGCACGGCTCGTCGAGTTGATGAGCGATCTCGGCTTGCCCGGCTCGGTCGTGCAGATGCCGGACGCAGGCCCGCAAAAAGCCCTGTGGGAAGTGCGCAAGGCAGGTCTCAACATCATGATGAGCATGAAGGGCGATGGCAAGCCCGTGTCCTTCATCGAAGACTGCGCGGTGCCGCTCGAGCATCTAGCGCAGTACACGAGCCGTCTTACCGAAGTCTTCAGAAAGCACGGCACGGAAGGCACCTGGTACGCGCACGCGAGCGTCGGCACGCTGCATGTGCGGCCGATCCTCGACATGCGACGCGACGGCGCAAGCAAGATGCGAGCGATTGCGGAGGAAGCGGCCGCGATGGTGCGCGAATACAAGGGCGCTTATTCGGGCGAGCATGGCGATGGTCTTTGCCGCGGCGAATGGGTGGCCTGGCAGTACGGGCCGCGCATCAACCAAGCCTTTCGCGAGATCAAGCGGCTCTTCGACCCCGAGAACCGCATGAGCCCGGATCGCATTGTCGCGCCGCCGAAGATGGATGACGCCGCGAACTTCCGCTTTCCGCCGTCGTATCGCGAGCAGGCATTGAAGCCGAGACTCGACTGGTCCGCATGGAACGTCACGCGCGATCCATTGACCGGCGAGGAAGGCGCGGCTGGCTCGGGCGGCGATCTCGCGGGCGGACTCGCGAAGGCCGTCGAGATGTGCAACAACAACGGCCATTGCCGCAAGTTCGATGCGGGCACGATGTGTCCGAGCTATCGCATCACGAAGGACGAACAACACGTTACGCGTGGCCGCGCGAATACGCTGCGCCTCGCACTGTCGGGTCAGCTGGACAGTGGCGATGGCCTCGCCAGTCAGGACGTGAAGGACGTGCTGGACCTTTGCGTATCGTGCAAGGGCTGCAAGCGCGATTGTCCGACGGGTGTAGATATGGCGCGCATGAAGATCGAAGCGCGTGCGGCATGGACGGCGCGTCACGGCCTTCGCCTTCGCGAGCGTCTGGTCGCATTCCTGCCGCGCTACGCGCCGTATGCGAGCCGCATGCCGTCGCTTGGCACCGCGTTCGAGGCGAACATGCCGCGTGCATCGCGATGGCTCAAGACGAAGCTCGGACTCGCGCCGCAGCGTGCATTTCCCCGCTTCAAGAAGCCCTTCCTGAGCAATGCGGCAACGCCTTCGCCAGCAACATCCGCAACCAAGGAAGTGCTGCTTTTCGTCGATACGTTCAACAACTATATCGAGCCCGAGAATGCTCGCGCCGCGCAGCGCGTGCTCGAAGCGGCGGGCTATACGGTTCATCTGAACGTCAAGGCAGGAGAACGTCCGCTGTGCTGTGGGCGCACGTTTCTGTCGGCCGGCCTCGTCGATGAAGCGAAGGCCGAAGCGCGCCGCGCGCTCGATGCACTGCTGCCTTACGTCGAGCGCGGCGTGTCGATCGTAGGTCTCGAGCCGTCGTGCCTTCTGTCGCTGCGGGATGAGTTTCTCGGTTACGGATACGGCGATGCGGCTCGTAAGGTATCCGAAGCATCGTTCCTATTTGAGGAGTTTCTCGTGCGCGAACGCGGTCGCGGACGGCTCGAACTCGCGTTGAAGCCACTCGATCAGCGCAGTGCGTTGCTGCACGGTCACTGTCATCAGAAAGCATTCGATGCCGTGCGTCCCGTCGAAGCGGTGCTTGGATGGATTCCCGGTCTCGATGTGAAAACGATCGAGTCGTCGTGCTGCGGAATGGCGGGCAGTTTCGGATATGAAGCCGAGCATTACGAAGCATCGCAGGCAATGGCGGAACTGTCGCTGCTGCCTGCTGTACGAAAGGCGAGAGACGCGCGCGATGCGGTCATCGTCGCTGATGGAACGAGTTGCCGTCATCAGATTCTCGATGGCGCGCAGACAGAGGCATGGCATGTGGCGCGCGTACTGGAACGCGCGCTCGCATGAAGATGGTTTTGGAAGTAGCATTGGTGTACTAGGTAAATCAGACCATAACAGCGGACGTTCGACGATCCGCGATATTCGAAAGGACCCGATTCGACGAGCCGAAAACTCGTTGGTCCGGCCACAGGAGACGACGCCATGACATCACCGCGCAAACCCCGTATTCGACGCTTGCGCCGACGCACGCAATAGCCGCAATAGCCGCAATAGCCGCAATAGCGCCACCGCTGGTCCTCGAGGCACGACGATCACGCGGTCCAGAGTCCCTATCCGACGCATCAAGACGCTGTTCCGTATGCCGTGACCCGGCGCGCATCCTGCGCCCGGGGGCGCGCACGCGACCACTCAAGGAGACGATGATGTTCCGTCGAGCCACGACGCGCGTTCTACTGCTGCTATGCGCGATGTATTTCATAACCTATATCGACCGCGTCAATGTCAGCACGGCGGCGAGCCAGTTCGGCGCGGAGCTTGGCTTGTCTCACACGCAGGTCGGCTTCGTATTCTCCGCATTCGCGTATCCCTATCTGATCTTCCAGATCATCGGGGGATGGGTGGGCGACCGCTTCGGGCCGCGCCGCACGCTCGCGGTATGCGCAATCATCTGGGCGGGTGCGACGGTGCTGACAGGCATGGCAGGCGGCTTCGCTTCGCTGATCGTCGCGCGAGTGTTGCTCGGCCTCGGCGAAGGCGCAACGTTCCCGACCGCGACGCGCGCCATGTCGAACTGGATGCCCGCCGATCAACGCGGCTTCGCGCAAGGCACTACGCATGCGGCATCGCGCATCGGCAACGCGGTGGCGCCGCCGCTCATCGTCTGGCTGATGCTTGCGACGAGCTGGCGCGGCGCGTTCATCATCACCGGCGTCATCAGCTTCATCTGGGCGCTCGTGTGGGTCTTCTACTTCCGCGATAACCCGCGCGATCATCCTCGTATCACCGAGAGCGAGTGCGCGACGCTTGCGAGCTACTCGGGCGTGAAGGAGCGTAAGCCGGTGCCGTGGCGCATTCTCCTTGGCCGCATGGCTCCTGTCACGGCGGTGTACTTCTGCTATGGCTGGGTGTTGTGGCTGTTCCTTGGCTGGATCCCGCAATACTTCCTGCACAACTATCACATGCAGCTCGGCAAGTCCGCGCTCTTCGCTTCGGGCGTGTTCTTCGCAGGTGTGCTCGGCGACTGGCTCGGCGGTTCCCTGACAGACCGCATCCTGCGCAAGAGCGGCAATGTGCGACTTGCTCGCAACATGATGGTCGGTGTGTGCATGCTGCTGACGCTGCTGTCGCTTGCTCCCATCATGCTCGTGTCGAACATCTCGATCACGCTCGTGGCCATCTGCTTGTCGGCCGGCTTCTTCTTCAATGAAATGACGATCGGTCCGATGTGGTCCGTGCCGATGGACATCGCGCCGAAGCATTCCGGCACGGCGGCTGGCATTATGAATTCAGGATCCGCGCTCGCCGCGATCATCAGCCCGGTTGTTGGCGGGTGGCTGATCGACCGGACCGGCAACTGGAATCTGCCGTTCACGGTGTCGATGATCCTGATGGCCGCGGGCATCATCCTGTCCTTCACGATGCGTCCGGACCGTGCGCTGGAGGTGGAAGAGGAGCAGACCGGAACGGCGCACGCGAGCAAGTTCGTTTGAAGCGGGAGGGGCGGTCGTTCGAGCTTCGGCGGCCGCCCCGGTTGCACTTTGCATGCAGCATTCGGCATGCAGCATTCGAGTGGCCTGACGCGGCCGGGGCGACGACATTGCTCTGAGCGCGGGCAGTGCTTCTTTCAGCACAAACAAGGGAAGTTCAGATGTCAGACATCAATCCTACGGCTGCATCGATGGAGCCGGGCAAGGGACCGCTTGCGGGCATGCGTGTAATCGAACTTGCGCACATCATGTCGGGACCGATCTGCGGGATGATGCTCGCCGACATGGGCGCCGACGTCATCAAGGTCGAGAGAATTCCCAACGGCGACGATTGCCGGCGATTCGCCCCGATTCTCCAAAGCGGCGAGTCGGCGTCGTTCATGATCGTGAACCGCAACAAGCGTGGGATTGCGCTCGATCTAAAAACGCAAGGCGGGAAGGACGTGCTCAGGAAGATGCTTGCGAGCGCGGACGTCGTGACGGAGAACTATCGACGCGGCACGATGGAAAAACTCGGCATGGGCTACGAGTCGCTCAAGGCGGTCAATCCCGGTCTCATCTATTGCGCGATCTCCGGCTACGGCCGAAGCGGGCCGATGGCGGACAAGGGCGGGTTCGATCTCATCGCGCAGGGCATGAGCGGCTTGATGAGCATGACGGGCGAGCCGGGGCAAGCGCCCATCAAAGCCGGTTCGCCGGTCACGGATATCAATGCGGGCATTCTCGCCGCGCTCGGCATCAGCGCGGCTTATGCGAGGAAAAAGAGCACGGGCCTCGGGCAGATGGTCGATACGTCGCTATTCGAAGCGGGCCTGCAGCAAATGTATTGGGCGTTCGCCAACTATTTCGCCGATGGCACCGTCTTGCCCAAGGCCGGCTCCGCGAATCCGACGAGCGCGCCGTATCAGGCATTCCGCACGCGCGACGGGTGGATCAACATCGGCGCGGCGAACCAGAGCAACTATGAGCGTCTAGTCGGTGTCCTGAATATTCCGGGGCTTGCCGAGGACGCGCGCTTTCAGACGAATGCTGGCCGCCTGAAGCATCGCGAGGCGCTCGTCGACATCCTGACCGCGCGCCTTGTCGAGCGGACGACGGACGAATGGCTCGCCTCGTTCGACGATATCGGTCTGCCCAGCGGAGCGGTGCTCGGCGTGCCCGAGGCGGCGTCGCACGAGCAGGCGATTGCACGCGGCATGATCGTGGAAACGGAGCATCCGCTGGCGGGCCGCATGCGTGGAATCGGCTTGCCGATTCACTTCTCCGATGGCGCTCCGAACGATTCGCGCCCCGCTCCGCTGTTGGGCCAGCACACCGCTGAGGTGTTGCATGAATATGGATTCGACGATGCGCGCATACAGGCGTTGAAAGACGAAGGGGCGATCCTGGAGACGGAAGTGCCGGTGTAACGCGCTTGTCTGGCGCTTTGCATGCATCATGCGGCATGCCATATCATGCATGCCGCATGCGGCGCGCTTCGGATCCCGCGCGGCCTTCTTATTTCCAGGAATCCATGGCACTCATTCCTCCGCCTGCTACGCGCGTCGGCGATACGCTCGGAACGATCGCCACGCCTTCGTTGCTGATCGACCTCGACGCCTTCGACGCCAATCTCGCGGCGATGGCCGCCTTCGCCGCACGCCACGGCGTCGCCTTACGTCCGCATGCGAAGGCGCACAAGTCCAGCGCCATCGCGCGGCGTCAGATCGATGCGGGCGCAGTTGGCGTGTGCTGTCAGAAGTTGTCGGAGGCTTATCCGTTCGCGGCGGCGGGCATCGAAAGCATCCATATAAGTAACGAGTTCGTAGGCGCGGACAAGCTCGCGATGGCCGTCGAGCTGGCTGCGCATGTGCGCCTGTCCGTGTGCGTAGATGCCTTGCCGCAAGTGACGGCGCTCGGCGAAGCGGCCGCACGCGCGGGCGTCACGATCGACGTGTTGCCGGAAGTCGATGCCGGTCAGCGACGTTGCGGCGTGACGAGCGAGGATGCGCTGTTCGCGCTCGTCGATGCGATCGCCGCGCAAAGCGCGCTGCGCTTCGCGGGCATTCAGGCATATCACGGCGGCGCGCAGCATATCGCGGACTGGCACGCTCGCAGGGCCGAGGCGCACCGCGCAGCGGAGCGCGCGGGGAATTTTGTATGCAAGCTCGAAGCGCGCGGCATTCAAAGTGCAATCGTGACGGGTGGCGGCACGGGCACCGTCGAATTCGACGCGACGAGCGGCGTCTACACCGAACTGCAAGCCGGTTCATATCTGTTCATGGACGGCGATTACGGTCACATCGCATGGGACGGCGCGTTGCGCTGGCGGCATAGCCTTTTCGTGCTGTCGACGATCATGAGCGCGACGCGTCCCGGTCTTGCCGTATGCGATGTGGGTCTCAAGGGACTTGCAGTGGACTCGGGCTTGCCGCGCCGCGTGCACAGGCCGGATCTCTCGATAGAGCCCACACTGACGTACGTCGCGGCTAATGACGAGCACGGCATGCTCGAAGTGCAAGGCTCGCTGCATGACGAGACGAACGCGTTGCTTGGCGAACGCATCCTCCTGCCACCGGGTCATTGCGATCCAACGGTGAACCTGTACGACCAATATGTGTGTTTTCGCGGCGAGCGCGTCGTCGACGTGTGGCCCATCGACGCGCGCGGATTGTCGCGCTAGGCGGCGCGCGATGCGTTGGCTGGATAGATCGCGGCGATCAGCGCGTCGAGGTCCGTCACGATGAGACTGACGACGAATCGCGCGACATCGTGCCCCGCGCCGTCCGACTGGTTGCGTGCGAGCGTCGCCTTCAGGTTGCGCACGCACGCGCGCACGCGCTCCAGCTTCCGTTCGTCTTCGCGAGGGGCGGAAAGCGCATCGGCGAGTGCTTCGAACGGCGCCTGCAGAGCGGGGCCGATGTCGCGATAACGCTCGTCGTGTTCATCGCGCTGTCCGTTCGACAACGCCGTGCCCAGAAAGAGCGCATCGCTGTGCAAGCGGCGAAGAAAGGGCGCCGCTTTGTCGATTGCATCCGATCGACGGCTCTGCAGCGGCACGATGATGTGCTCGCGCTCGGCTTCCTGCAGCGCATCGTCGAGCGCTTGCTGCGCCTGCGCGCTGCGTGCTTCGAGGCTCGCGCGCTGCGCTTCGTCGCCTGCTCCCGACAATTGCATGCCGACGAGGTGGCCGAGGCTCACGAGCGTATCGGCGACGCAACGATGCGCGGTCCGCAACGCGCGGTTCGGCAAGATCGCGGCGACGATGAAAGCCGACGTCGCGCCGATCAGTATCTCGAGCACGCGATGCAAGGGCCGCTGAAACGGCGGCCCGTTGCCGACCGGAATCAACACGACGATCACGAGCGTCACGCATGCGAGCCGCAAGGCAGGGCGCTTAGCGGTCAGGGCGGCGAGCGGCGCGAGCGCGACCGCGAAGACGGCGAGGGGCGAAGCGCCATGATGAATCGCAATCAGGCCGAGTACGCCCACGACCGAGCCGATGCAGGCACCGATGACCTGATCGCGCGCGGTGCCGAGTGCCTGAGTGAGACTCGGCTGAGTGACCACGACGAGCGTCGTGATGAGCGCCCAATAGCCTTCGGGGAGCGCTGCGAGGCGTGCACCGCCATAGCTGATCGCGCAGCCCATGAGCGTGCGCGCAAGACGCCGCGTTTCCGGGACGCCGAATGAAATCGTGGCGCTCATTCGATTCTCTTTGTCTTTTGAATTCTTTATCCCACGGCCGGCATCCAAGATGCAAGACGCCTTAAATGCCGGTCTTACCTGCGGCGAGAACGAGCCGTAGCCCCAGCGTCGCGATCATGCTCGCGGCGATGCGGTCTATCCACTTCCTTGCGCGCAAATACGCTTCGCGCGGACGCCGGCTCGAGAAGCACAGGGCGACGATCGTGTACCAGCCGAACTCGATCCCGAAGACGAGCGGCGGCAGCGCGAAGTAGCACCAGAGCGGCGGATCATGAGGCAGCAGCGCCGCGAAGATGCTTCCGTACCAGATTGCTGTCTTCGGATTGCTCAGTTGCGTCGTGAGTCCGAGCCAGAAGGAACGGCTTGCGCTTCCGGCGCGCATGGCATCGCCGGACGGCATCGCCAGCGGCTGCGACGCTCCGCGCCAGATGCGAGACGCGATGTAGATCAGATACAGCCCGCCCGCGACCTTGAGCGCGACGTAAAGCCATTCCACCGCCAGCAGCAGCGTATAAAGGCCCGCCAGTGCGATGCCCCCGAAAACAATGCCGCCGATGCCCATTCCAAGCGCGGTCGCGAGGCCGTCTGAGCGCGAAAGGCTGATCGCATTGCGTGCGACGAGTACGAAGCTCGGGCCGGGAATCATCGCGCCGAGCAGGATCGCGAGAAGGATGCCCGATACGGCGGCTGACGCTGTCATGGTGTAACTCCTCGAATGCAAAATCCCCGATGGCTGCATGCAGCATGCAAATTAGAGCGCGCCACTCCGTCCCGCCAAAACCGGCCGCTTATTCGCTGCCCTGCGCCTCCGCCATGCTTTCCTCGCGAACGGCGCGGTTCCGGCCAGCGCGTTTCGCGCGATAGAGCGCGGCATCGGCGCTCTCGAGCAGCCTGAGGGCCGTCTCGCTGTGGCGAGGGTGTGCCGTTGCGCAGCCGATGCTGATCGTGAGGATGCCCTTCGCCGAGCCGCTGTTCGGTATCGCAAGCGCTTCGACCCCGCCGCGCAGGCGCTCCGCGAAAGAGATCGCGGCGTCCGACGACGTGCCGGGTAGCACGATTACGAATTCCTCGCCACCGTATCGCGCGAGGATATCGCCGGGCCGCTGCGCTGCATTCTGTATGCAATCGGCCACGGCGACGAGTGCATCGTCGCCCGTTGCGTGACCGTATGTGTCGTTATAGAGCTTGAAGTAGTCCACATCGACGAAAAGCGCCGACACCGGAGCATCGCTGCGGCGCGCGCGTCGCCACTCTTCGCCGAGACGCCGGTCGAGCGCGCGGCGGTTGCTCAAGCCGGTCAACGAATCGGTGCCGGCCAGCCGTTGCAGCTTTTCCTGAGCGATGGCGCGCGAACGCAGGGAAATCGCGAGCAGCCACGAAATTGCGATGAACCCGCCGCCGAACATCACCCTAAGACCGCCGATGACGAGGCTGCGTTCGCGCCATCCGGCGAGCACATCGTCCTCGGCGGGTGCAACAGCCGCGATCAGCTGAGTGCCCGGCACATGCGCGAAGGTGTAGAGGCGGCGCACGCCGTCGAGCCTGGATGTCGAGATGTACGATCCCGACCGCTGGTTCTTCATTGCGATGAAGGTTGGCGAAGTGGAGAGGTTACTCGAGGCATCGCCCGGCAACTCGGGCTTGCGTGCGAGCATCACGCCGTCGTTTTGCACAATGAATACCGAACCGGAACGCCCAAGCTTCACGCGCGACAGCAGCGAATCGAAGTAGTCGATGTCGAGCGCAATGACTGCGACGCCCGCGAAAGAGCCATCGGGCGCGTCGATGCGCCGGCTCAGTGCGAGCGATGTCTTGCCGTTGCGCAACCGGGAGCGGTAAGGGCCGGAGATGAACAGTCCGGCGTGCGGGTGCTGGGCATGCACGCGGAAATAGTCGCGATCGTTGAACAGCAGAGCCGAATGATCGGATTCACTGCGTTCGTCGACGATTTGTCCTTGCGCGTTCATGACGAACGCACCGCCGATATAGCTCACTGCGGTCGCGCCGTCGAAGAGGACCATCTTGCGCAGTTCGGTCGAGAGTTGCGGGACTGCCGGGTTTTCCATGCCGCTCACGATCGTGCGCAGCGACAGGTCGCTCGATTCGACATTGCGTGCAATATCCGCGCTCAGCGTCGCGACAAGGTTCGCCGATGCCTCGTGCGCGTTTTGCAGCGCCTGCGCGCGTCCCTGCCACAGCGCGGCAAACGACAGCACCGCCATCGAAACAGCGACGGCGGTGCCGATTGCGCCAGCCAGCAGCGGAAAGCGCGAGAACACATCAGCTACGCGCATCCACGCATGGCTGTTGCGCCGATACAGGCGCAGCCCGACGGCGCGGCCGGTCTTGCGCACTGCATTCAATCTACGAGGCATGCATCTCTCTCCGTGGCGCGAGCTTGTCCCTCATCGATTTATGGTTCTGCGTTGCGGGATCTCGGAAATACCGCAAATCTAGGACTCGCATGAGGCCCCTCGACGGGCCCACTCTGTGTTGTTAGCAGCGTGATTTTTTCGTCGGTATTCTGTATCCAAACGAAAGCCGGCGTAACGCGCTTACGCGATCATTTCACGAGGCGAAGCCGCTTCGTCACGATGGCACCGTCGTTGCGATCAACGAGCCAGACGGCATCAATGCGCCCGTGGAGCGTAGACGTCCGGCGCGTGATATCGGTGGGCTCCTCGTCCGTGGGATCGCTATGTTCCACCCGATCCGAGAGATACGGCGGCTCGAGCGAGCACACGAGCACGACGGCGAAGTCGCTGCTGCCGTGGGTCGGATCGAAGCCGGGGAGAACCACGCGGCCACGCACGCTCGTCTTCGCGCGCTCCTTTGTCTCCAGCTCGATAGTATCGATCGTCTGAACGAAGCCCCTGGCTTTCGCCTCGGGCGCGATCACGAGCTTGCGTCCGCTTTGCCCCTCGACGTTTCGCTCCAGCAGGATCGCGTCGGGCTGCTCGGGCGCGGCGAGCGAGACGTCCACCGACAGCAGCTTCTTTTTGGATTCAAAACGCACTCCGTACGACGCCGGAATGACGAATGCAAAAGTGCGCTCTGCCTGCGACGCGCCGCCGTCCTTTGCTACGCCGCTCCGCAAACTCGAAGCTGCATGCTGCGCCTCGCGAAAGGGATGCGAAAGAAAAATGCGCACGCGGTTCGTCATCGAAGGATCCGTCGTTGGCGCGGGACGGTCGGACGATCTCGCCGCAGCCAGCGCGTCTCTGACGTGCCTGGGATCGTCGCCGCTGAAATGGGGCGGCAGCGATTCGGCGGAAAGCATGTTCGCAATCGACGGACTCGACGCGGGAGCGGCCGTGTAAGCCTCTTTCGCCCGGACGGCGACGGACAGGCAAAGAACGGCTCCGGCCGCGCATGCCGCGACCTTTCGACCTGGTTTCGAAAACGACACGAACCAACCCTTGGCAGAGACTGCCTAGTTGCTCAGAATCGGCTATCTTAAAATAAAAGCCAAGGGTTGCGCCGCTAAACCGCCTGAGGAAAGCACAGCGGACGCAGTCTGTGCCCGATGCTTCACGTCCGAACGGCGACGCCGCGTGTCTTTGATATGGAATGCGGCATGCCGCATTCGATACGGCTGAACGGAACCGTCAGGCGCCACAAGCCTTCCGATGTCCTGAAGCAGGCCAATCGCCCACGTCGCAATGCAGCATCGGCATGATGAATGCAAATTGCGGCGCACCCCGATTAATGCGCCGCGCGAGGCGTCATGTCGCCGCTGCTTGTTCCCGCTCGATGAATGCGCAAACGGCAGCCGTGACCTGCGCGGTCGTCGCGCTGCCGCCGAGGTCTCGCGTGTGCAGCGATGCGTCGGCGGTGACGGCTTCGACGGCCGCCATCAGACGCCTCGCCGCCTCGAATTCGCCCAAGTGCTCGAGCAACATGACCACCGACCAGAACGTGCCGATGGGATTGGCGAGTCCCTTGCCCATGATGTCGAACGCCGAGCCGTGAATCGGCTCGAACATGGACGGATAGCGGCGCTCGGGATCGATATTGCCGGTCGGCGCGATGCCCAGGCTGCCCGCAAGCGCGGCGGCGAGATCGCTCAGAATGTCGGCATGCAGGTTCGTCGCGACGATGGTGTCGAGCGTTGCGGGACGATTGACCATGCGCGCGGTGGCGGCATCGACCAGTTCCTTGTCCCACGTCACATCCGGGAACTCTTTCGAGACCTGCAAGGCGATCTCATCCCACATGACCATCGCATGCCGCTGCGCGTTGCTCTTGGTGACGACAGTCAGCAGCTTGCGCTCACGTGACTGCGCGAGCTTGAATGCAAAACGCATAATGCGTTCGACGCCGGCGCGCGTCAGGATCGACACATCGGTCGCCGTTTCTATCGGGTGTCCCTGATGCACCCGGCCACCGATGCCCGCATACTCGCCCTCGGAGTTTTCGCGCACGATCACCCAGTCGAGATCCTCCGGCTTGCAGCGTTTGAGAGGCGCGTCGATGCCCGGCAGGATGCGCGTCGGTCGCACGTTCGCGTATTGATCCAGGCCCTGGCAAATTTTAAGGCGCAGACCCCAGAGCGTGATGTGATCCGGCACGTCCGGGTCGCCGGCCGAGCCGAACAGAATCGCGTCCTTGTCGCGCAATGCGTCGAGGCCGTCGGCGGGCATCATCATGCCCCGCTCGCGGTAGTAGTCGGCGCCCCAGTCAAAGTTCTCGAATTCGAATGCAAAATGCCGCAATCCTCTGGCGAGCGCTTGCATTACTTCCTGACCAGCCGGTACGACTTCCTTGCCGATGCCATCGCCGGGAATGGTTGCGATGCGATACGTCTTCATGTCTACGTTCCTCCAGTGCATTCATTTGCGGCACACGTCCACTTTAGCGAACTGAAAGCGCGCAATCCGATGCTAGACTCAAAGCATCTTTAACCTGAATTCACAAGTGAACTCATGGCCGACACGGTCCAGCCATCCGACCTCAACTTCTTTTCCACGCTCGCCGCGTCCGCCAGCATGAGCGCGGCGGCGCGCGAATTAGGATTGACAGCGGCTGCGGTCAGCAAGCGTCTTGCGCTCATGGAATCGCGCGCGGGCGTACCGCTCGTCAACCGCACGACGCGGCGCATGGGGCTTACGCCGGAGGGCGAACTGTACCTTCAGCACGCGCGGCGCATCCTCGATCAAATAGACGAGCTTGGTCAGCTACTCGGCGCCGCGAAGCAAAACCCCAAGGGACTGCTGCGCGTGAACGCCACGCTCGGCTTCGGACGCAGTCATGTCGCGCCGGCGATATCGCGTTTTGTCAGGCGGCATCCGCATGTGTCGGTGCAGCTTCAGTTGTCGGTCGCGCCACCGCCTTTGACGGACGACACTTTCGATGTCTGCATACGCTTTGGCGAGCCGCCCGACAGGCGCGTGATCGCGCGGCAGCTTGCGACCAATCGACGCCTGCTGTGCGCGTCGCCGGCATATATCGCGGCGCATGGCATGCCGGCGACGCCGCATGATCTGACGCGCCATAACTGCATCGGCATTCGCCAGGGCGACGAGGCCTACGGCGTCTGGAGGCTGACCACGGGGCGCGGCGCCTCGCGCAAGACCGAAGCGGTACGCATCGAGGGCAATTTGACGACGAACGACGGCGAAATCGCCGTGAAATGGGCACTTGACGGTCACGGCATTCTGATGCGTGCGCAGTGGGACATCGAGGAATATCTCGCCGATGGCCGGCTCGTGGTTGTACTTCCTGAACACGAGACGCCCAATGCCGACATCTTTGCGGTGTATACAAAACGCAATCAGATGTCCGCGAGAATTCGGGCTTTCGTCGATTTCATCACAGCCGACCTGACGCACGAACGCGGCGCGTGACCGTCGCCGTAACGCGTCCGTAAGCGACCCAAGGCTGCGGCGCTATACTGAGCATCCCTTCACCCCGACACGAGCCGGACCGCTGCGCCAGGCAGCTAACGGCGCCGCCCGCTCACAAATTGGCTGAACACGATTTAGAGAAGCTCAGGATCGACCGGGGCGCTTCCGTCGCCGCCATGCCGAGGCGTCGGCGCAACTGGCTGCGTTACGCGGTCATCGCTGTCATCGTGGCCGTGCTCATCGGCGTGGCCGCCAGGCTCCTTGCGCCGCAGACAGTGGAGACGACTACGGTGACGTCGGTTTATCCATCGCAGAGCTATACGCTTTTGAATGCAACCGGCTATGTCGTGCCGCAGCGCAAGGCGGCGGTCGCGTCCAAGGCGCAAGGGCGCGTCGAATGGCTTGGCGTACTCGAAGGCACGCCCGTCAAGGAAGGGCAAATCATCGCGCGACTTGAAAGCGCCGATGTCGCGGCGTCGCTTGCGCAAGCGCAGGCGCAAATCAAAGTCGCGCAGGCGAATCTGCAATTGCAGCGTGCCGAGCTTGAGAACGCCGCGGCGAATCTCAAGCGTTCACTTGTGCTTGCCCCGCATGGCGCGATATCGGCCTTGCAATACGATGCGGACCGCTCGCGTTACGACAAGGCCAAAGCATCGGTCAATAGCGAAGAAGCGGCTATTCTTTCCGCAAAGGCCAACGCGCGCGCGGCGCAAGTGGCCGTCGACCAGACGGTGATCCGCGCGCCATTCGATGGCGTCGTGCTGGAGAAGCACGCGAACGTCGGTGACAACATCACGCCGTTTTCATCGGCATCGGATAGCAAGGGTGCGGTCGTTACCATCGCCGACATGAAGACACTCGAAGTCGAGGCCGATGTCGCCGAATCGAATATCGCGCATATCGCTGTCGATCAGCCATGCGAGATTCAGCTCGACGCATTGCCGGAAACGCGCTTTGCGGGCCGCGTATCGCGCATCGTGCCAACGGTAGACCGCTCCAAGGCAACCGTGCTCGTGAAGGTCCGCTTTGTCGAGCGAGATGAGCGCGTCTTGCCTGATATGAGCGCAAAGATCGCATTTCTTTCCAAGCCCGTACCGCCCGCAGAAAAGGCGGCCGTGGTCGCCGTGCAGCCGACGGCAGTCGTCACGCGCGGCGGCAGACATGTCGTGTATGCGATCGAGCATGACAAGGCGCGCGAAGTGCCCGTTGTGACGGGGGAACGCATGGGCGACCTGCTCGCCGTATCAGGCGTCAAGCCGGGCGACACACTGGTGCTTGCGCCAGGCGAAAAAATCAAGGACGGCGCCAGCGTAAGCGTGGCGAAGAAATAACGTGAGTACGGCGCCTCTGGTTCATATAAGCCATGTCGTGAAGTCTTATCGGCGCGGGGTACAGACAGTGCCGGTGCTGACCGACATCACGCTTTCGATAGCGCAAGGCGATTTCATTGCGTTGATGGGGCCGTCGGGCTCGGGCAAGAGCACACTGCTGAATCTTATTGCGGGCATCGACCGGCCGGACAGCGGGGAGTTGCTCGTCGGCGGCGTCGATATCACGCGCTTGCCCGAAGCAGCGCTTGCCGATTGGCGCGCGTCGCATGTGGGCTTCATTTTTCAGTTCTATAACTTGATGCCGGTGCTGACCGCATTCGAGAACGTCGAGCTGCCCTTGATGTTGACGCGGCTTTCGCGTGCGCAACGGCGTGAGCGCGTCGCAATGGTGCTCGACATGGTCAACATGAGCGAGCGCATGAGTCACTATCCATCCGAACTGTCGGGCGGTCAGCAGCAGCGCGTTGCGATTGCGCGTGCGCTTATCACCGATCCGCAATTGATCGTGGCCGATGAACCGACCGGCGATCTCGACCGCAATTCGGCCGCCGAGGTTCTTGCGATGATGCAGCGTCTCAACGATCGCCTTGGCAAGACCATCATCATGGTCACGCACGACGCGCATGCCGCGAATGCGGCTAAAGCGCTGGTGCATCTCGAGAAGGGCGAACTCATCGATGGCAAGGCGCTTTAGCCATGTACGTGCTAAAGCTGATCTTGCGCAATGCCACGCGTCATAAGCTGCGCACCGCGTTGACCGTGCTTGGACTCACCATCGCAGTGCTCGCTTATGGCCTGCTGTACACGGTCGTCGACGCGTGGTACGCGGGTGCAGCGGCTGCATCGAATGCGCGCCTCGTCACGCGTAACGCCATATCGCTCGTGTTCCCGCTGCCGCTCGCATACGAAAACCGCATACGTGGCGTGGATGGCGTGACGATGGTTGCACGGTCCAACTGGTTCGGCGGCATTTATCGCGACCCCAAGAATTTCTTTGCGCAGTTCGCGGTATCGGACAACTATCTCGATCTTTATCCGGAGTTCGTGATCTCGCCGCAAGCGCGGTCCGATTACCAGCGCGACCGCAAGGGCTGTCTCATCGGACGTCAGCTTGCAACTCAATACGGCTTCAAGGTCGGCGATGTCATTCCACTCAAGGGCACTATCTATCCAGGCACTTGGGACTTCGTCGTGCGCGGCGTCATGGAAGGGCGCGATGAATCCACGATCACGCGGCAACTGGTGTTCCATTGGGAATATTTGAACGAGAGCATTCGCAAGACCACGAAGCGAAACGTCGATCAGGTCGGCGTGTATGTGGTCGGCATTGACAATCCCGATCAGGCCGCGACGATATCGCGCAATATCGATGCCGTCTTCAAGAACTCGCTCGCCGAGACCTTGACGGAAACGGAGCAGGCGTTCCAGCTCGGCTTTGTCGCGATGTCGAATCAGATCATCGCGGCCATACGCGTAGTGTCGTATGTAGTGATCCTTATCATCATGGCGGTGATGGCTAACGCAATGGCGATGAGCGCGCGCGAACGCACCGTCGAATATGCGACGCTTAAGGCGCTTGGCTTCGGTCCGGGCTTTCTCTCCATGCTGGTCTTTGGCGAGTCGCTTGCGATATGCGCAATCGGCGGCGGAATCGGCATGTTGGCGACGCCGCCGGCGGCTGTCGTATTCCAGCATGCTACAGGTGGCGTCTTTCCCGTCTTCAAGGTGTCGCACGAAACAATGATGCTGCAGGCCGCATGCGCGTTCGTGGTGGCGCTCGCGGCCGCGATCGTCCCCGCCGTGCAGGCAAGCCGCGTGCGAATCGTCGAAGGCTTGCGGGCGATCGGCTAAGGAAGCGACGATGGCCATTCCCGTCTCTTACGTTGCGCGCAATCTCTGGGCGCGCCGTCTCACGACGATGTTGACCGCAAGCGGCCTTGCGCTCGTCGTGTTCGTGTTCGCGACTGTCCTCATGCTCGATGCGGGCCTCAAGAAGACGCTGGTATCGACGGGCGAGCGCGATAACGTGGTTGTCATTCGCAAGGGCGCGGAAACGGAAATTCAAAGCTCCATAGACCGCGCGCAGGCTAACGTGATCGAGATGCATCCCGCTGTCGCGATGACTGATGCAGGCAAGCCGTTCGCATCGAAAGAAACGGTGGTCCTCATCTCGCTTACCAAGCTCGGTACGAACACGCCAGCCAACGTGGTTATTCGCGGCGTGTCGACGGCAGGCGTGCAACTGCGCCCGCAAGTCAGGCTCACGGCAGGCCGCATGTTCAGGCCCGGAGCGTCCGAGATCATCGTAGGAAGCAGCATTGCCAAGGGCTTCGCCGGAACGCGCATTGGAGAACATTTGCGCTTTGCACAGCGCGACTGGACTGTCGTCGGTCATTTCGATGCGGGCGGCAGTGGCTTCGACTCGGAAATGTGGGGCGATGTCGATCAACTCATGCAGTCGTTTCGTCGCACGACTTATTCGTCGATGATCGTGCGCCTCGCTCGCGGCGATGCCTTCGAGCGTTTCAGAAGCGATATCGACGTCGATCCGCGCCTCGCCGACGAAGCTAAGCGCGAGCAAGTCTTCTATGGCGATCAGTCCAAGGCGCTTTCGACGTTCATCAATATTCTTGGCTTTACGCTTTCCACTATCTTTTCCATTGCCGCGATGATTGGCGCAATGATCACGATGTACGCGTCGGTGGCTAGCCGCGTCGCGGAAATCGGCACCTTGCGCGCGCTCGGCTTCAAGCGCAGCGACGTGCTGCTCGCCTTTCTGCTCGAAGCGTTGCTGCTCGGATTCGTGGGCGGCATGGCGGGCCTGTGCTGTGCCGCATTGATGCAATTCGCTTCCTTCTCGACGACGAATTTTCAGACCTTCGCCGACTTGTCCTTCCGCTTCATTCTCACGCCGTCGGTCGTGATTCGGACTGTGGTCTTTTCGCTCATCATGGGCTTCGTCGGTGGCTTCCTGCCTGCGCTTAGGGCATCGCGGATGAACATCGTGGACGCATTGCGCGCGCGTTGAATGCGCTAATTCTCTTAGACGGGATTGCCGCTATCATCGGTCTTCGTCGCTTGCGTGGCGAAGCGAACGAAGAGCGCGAAAGTCTCGCCGTCCGAGAAACGGATGAACAGTGCGCCGTCGCCGTTGATGCGATTGTCGTCTGCGAAACGCCCTGAATTTCCCTGCATCATATGAATGTCGTGGACGCCGCGGCCTAAGGAAAAGACCAGCGGCTCGCGCGTTGCGTAATCGTCGAACTTGTCGCCGATGGCGACTACCACCGCATGCGTGTCTGCCTTCGCGCGCTGAATCTGTGCGTCTAGCAAGGCGGAAAGTGTGCCGCTGTTTCCGTCCGGGGCGATGGGGGCCATTCGATCCAGCGGAAACAGATCGTCGCGCAGATAGTCCAGTCCTTCACCGTTTTCGCCGATGCTTAAAGCAGTGAATCCTTGGGCGCCCGCAAAGCGCTTCGCCAGCCCGAGCTTGGTATCGTTGGCATAGTGTTCGTCGCTGTAGGCAAGCACCTCGCTTCCCTCCACCGAACGAATATTCACCGCAATGCGATACGGCGTGCCGGCTGCATCGACCAGAATCTCGTAGTGCGGTGAACTGCCGTTAGGATTTTCTTTTCCGTCCGTGACGCGGCCAACCAGTGCGCCATAAACGTACTTCGATGCAGCGGGGCGAAATCGTTCCATCGTCATACCGTCCTTTGGGTCGCAATTTCATAGACCTCTGAGCCAGTCGTCGCTTAACTGCATGAGCGACGCCCTCAACGACAACGTTTGCGGAATCTTTTACCACGTTACCTGCTGCAAAAGACGACAAAACGAAAGCGGCTCGAGCAGCCAAGTGGTATCTTGCGAAAACTTCAAAGCGGGGAAGTCCCATGCGCAGCCATCTCATCAATGGCGCGGCCAAATCAGCGCTCGACGCGCAGATCATGGCGTTCGTGTCCAAACAGGCGGCGTGTCCACCGGGGCCGAGCGTCGACTTGCGCGTGGGACTCAAAAACGAAGGCGGCGCGCTTTACCGGATCATCACGGCCAATGGAATGATCGAGTTGATTCGCGCCGACAAGTTCCTTGCGAGCCTTGGGTGCCTCGAAGAATTCACCGACGAATTCGACTGCCTCTTCAGCGTGCCCGCTATGCGCATTTGAACAAAAGCGTTCACGCTTTACCATTGACTCATGCGCGATAAGCCGCCGCGCGACTTCCATTGATCGCAAGCACTTCACCCTCGGGCGCGAAGTGTCCATTCGCACTGCGCGCAACGAGCGGAATGCGTCGGCTGGTCCCCGGGGCAAGATGAAACCAGTCCATACTCGCGTGGTAGTTCGCATCGACCACATGGACCCAGCGCGCAAGTTGCGTAGTGGATACTTCAAGAAACCAACCGTCATCGCTTCTTTGAACGGTCGCGCTCAAGCCCAGATCGTGGCGTTCACTTACGGAGGAATCGGGGAAATGAAAAGCCTCTGAAAGCGTCACCCCGGAATCCGCATCCAGCAGTCGGACGTGCGTTGCGTCATGAGCACGCGGGCCAAAGCGGTATGCGTAAGCGATGTCGAAGAAAGCGCCGATCAACTCACTCGAATTGATACGTTCGACACTGCGCGGCGCCAAGACGATCTCACGCGAACCGCCTGCGACCTTGACAGCGCCATCGCGCAGGCAGGTCAATTCCACGCGAGCGCGAATGTCCCGAGCGCTCTCGTTCACCATATGAACGTCCAGGCCGTCGAGGCCTTCATCGGTGACAACCACTTGTACGGGCTGCAGCACACGAGCAAGACCGTGCAGCGCGCTCTTGGGAACGCCGAACGCATCGATCACGCCCCAACCCGCGCCCGCGCGCAGGTCCAGCAAATTCCACACGATGCCGCCGGCACAAGACGAGCCCTTGCGACGCCACTCCGCGAAGACGGCGCCCATGACATCCGCGACCACAGCGCGCGACAAAGTCAGATACCGCTCGGGATCTTCATACCTCACGCGAGCGACATCGATGCCATAGAGCGTGCGCAAATAGTGCTCGCGCACATCGTCGAAATCCCACGCCGCGCCAGGATCGCGCGGCACGCCGATTTTCCAGCGCGGTTCGTGCGGTCGCGATGCGTTAGGCACGGCGCGCAAGGCTACGTCGTCCGGTACGTTGGCGAATGCGAGGCACTCGGACGCGAATCGAACTTGTGCGCGACGCGCATCGTCGAAAGGGCGTTGATAGGCGCCTACGCCGTAGTAGTGCGTGACACCGCCGCGAGTGCCAAAAGGCATTGAAACTCTGTCGCCCGATGCCGCGCTCGGTGAATTGACAACGTAAGGAACATCGGGGCGAATCGCGGCGATGATCGAAGGCAATTGCGCGGTGAAGAGCGGCTGCTGATAGGCGTCGAAAGGAAGTCCAAGCATGGCCGCCTGCTGATGCACTTCGCTTCCACCGCACAACACCGCAAGCGATGCAAACCGGCGTGTGCGCCTGAGAAAGTCTTCCGCTTCACGCTGTACGCTGAGCGTGAATGCTTCATCGGTCGGATAGTCGAAATTGGCAAAAGCGAAGTCCTGCCAGACGAGAATGCCATGTGTGTCGGCAAGCTCGTAGAAAGCGTTCGATTCATAGAGCGTCGTGCCGCTTACCCGAATGATATTGAGTCCCACTTGACGGCAATGCTTGAAAATCGAATCGAGCTTTTCGCGCGGGGCATCTAGTGCGACGATATCAGCCGATGTCCAGCACGCTCCGCGAGCAAAGACCGGTACGCCATTCACTACGATCTGAAAGCCTGCGCCATCCGAACCGCGGTCGATCTCGATGGTGCGAAAGCCGACTTCGCCGAGCGCAATCTCTTCATACGATGCGCCAATGAGTTTTACGCCATAACGCGCCGGTTCGCCGTGCGTATGAGGCCACCAAAGGCGTGCTTGCGGCACGCGTACGCGCGCGATGGCCGTATGCGCGTCCTTCCAGGCAAGCGCGGCGGACACCTCGCCACACGCGATGCGCATGTCGCGGGGCGCTTGCGCATGGAAGAACCGCACAGTGACATCGAGCAGACCGTCGGCGCCATTGACGCGCGGTGTCATCTCCACGCGATCAATCGACGTTTGCGACTCGCCGATCAATTCGACAGGACGCCACGGACCGACTGGCTGAATCGTCGGGCACCAGCCTGGCATGTGGCCGAGCAGCGTCGTGCGAACGTTGCGCAAGGTCGCGGGTTGCGCGAGCTTGGGCCGCCAGCGCGCGCGGCCGCGCTTAGCCGCAAGCGCTGCTGCAATCGATCGAAAGCAGATAAAGAGCGTCGTGTGACCAGTGAATTCGATATCGAGTTCGTGCTCGACAAACATCGAATCGGATTCGAGCAGCTTGCGCTCGTCCATCCAGATTTCGGCGACCGTCGCGAGTCCGTTGAAGCGCAAGCGCCGCTTGCCGTGCGCGTCTAACGTAATGCGATACCAATGATCGGAGAGTGCAAAAGGCTGCGCGAGCGCGTCTTCTTTAGCGCCTGCCGCGCGATGTGCCGACGCAATCGTTCCCGGCACCGGTGCATCGATCCAGTTCGTGTAAGCGTCGAGTGCAGCAGGCGTGGCGCATGCGCCCGCAGGGGTGCTCACGCATTGCCAGCCGGCGTCCAGGCGGCGCGGCGCGAACGGCGAGACGTGCATAGCCTTTCCTTGAAATTCTTGAAGGCAAGACTTGGGCCGCGCTAGGCGCGCGGCTCAAGTCTTAGAGAAAGCGCGCGGCAAGCGGCTCGATGACCTTGTCATACGATGCTTCGAGAGAATCGAGACAATCGTTGCAAGGGTCCACGCGAGAGCGCATGCGCGCACGGGCGAGGCGGAACTGCATGACCATCGCTTCGCTGGCAATGGCTTGCGCGCTCGCCTGAATATCGCCGGGCACATCGATGCCGTGCGCGTTCAGCCACCCGAGATACTTCGACAGCAGTTCGAAATTAGAACCGAGCTGCCGCATGATGTTGAATGTATAGAGGTGGTAATACGCGACATCGCGTTCGAGCAGTGCACGCAAGTGCTCAGGAAATTCCGCGCGCCATTGCGATACTGGATTCACGGAAGGCCGATCGACGAGACGCAATTTGAGTAGTTCGATCGAGCGTTGCACGAGTGCATCGCCATCGAGCGGCGCGCGCGCACGCTTGACGAACTCCACGTAAGGGAAGAGTGCATGCACGTCGCTGGCAAGATCCGGCATCAGGCGGAAGACACCTTCGTAGTCTTCGTTCGATAGCGAGAAATAGCCCGCGTTATGGAAATACGTGATGCGCTTTTCCTTCGCATCGATCGAATCGATCGCGATGGTCGTCTTCGAATGCGTCTGACGGTAAGCGGTTGCGCGCGTATCCGGCAAATAGAACGCGTCTACTTCAGCGACCACCACATGCCCGCGTTTCGTCTGCTCGCAAACATGCGCTTCGAGCGTGTCATAAATGGCCAACTCTTGCGCCTGCAAGCCATAAAGCCTGCCGATGTCATCGAGCGAAAACTTCGGGAACGTGAACTGGTCGCCCTCGAACGCTTGCGTTACCGTAAAGCCAAGCGCTGCATGCGGATCGCAGCCGAAGTGATGCAACAGCTCGATCCACAAGTCGACATAGCAGTTAGTCTCCAGCCAGACGCGCTCGCCGCGATGCAATGCATGGCGGCTCGCTTCGTCTTCCGTGCCGGTCAGCGCTACTTCGGGCGAGCGCGCGTTCATGCCTCTTTGCCCAGGTTCGCGAGGCCATCGGCGATGATCGGCGCAGCATTGCCCCACAACAGTTCGCGCACGGCGGCCGGCCACGCTCTCACGTCTAGGCCATGATGACGGAAGAGCCCAAGCGTCGTGCGCTCCATGCCAAAGCCCACGCACGCGGTATGCGCAACGCTGTCGTCTGCCTGACGGATATTCCAGAGCTCGCCGAAGTGCTCCATGTGATAGTTGAACGACAGACACGCAGTCGGGCGGTCAGGCGTCGCAACCGGAACGAGCAATTCGAATTTCAATTCCTGTGCGCGCTGGCTATCCGCGACAATCTTGCCGCCGCGTCCAAAGAACGGATCGTTGGCGAGATCGATTTCGAATGGCAATTGCAACAGACGCACGAGGAGCGAGCCGCGGTCGATCCATTTCTGACGGAAGGCCATGACCTGTTCCGGGCTGCCTACACGAATATATTCGCGCATGCGGAACATCTGCATGCGGCCCGGATCGATGGACGGCTCATGACGGAAACAATAAGAGAACGCATCGAAAGTCGCGCCGTCCTTAGCGAGATTGCCGCGCTTCGCAACCAGCGGATAAATCGGATAGCATGCGGCCGGCGTCAGCACGAGGCGAGTCGGCTTTTGCTGATCCATCCATTCGTCGGAACGCTCTTCTTCTTCGCCGATATGAACGATTTTGTCGAGCGCTTCGAGCAAGCGATGATGTCCACGGTCGTTGCCCTGGAACGAGTGAATCGTACCCGCAAGATTCGGGAAACTCTTGAGGTATTCGCTGTCCTCGAAGTCGCGGCGACGCATGGCGGGCGGAAAGCGCAGCGCTTCTGCGTGCTGGTCCGCGCCGAGCAGCGTAATGGCCTGATTCAGGCGCTCGACGACATCTTCGAAGACTGCGCTACGGCCATAAAGCCCGTCTTCGCCGGTGTCGATCAGAATGCCCGCTTCCATCAGGCGATCGCGCAAGGTCACGTCCGATTTGTCGTACGCGGCTTGCGTCGCTTGTCCTTGTGCTTGTTCTTCAGCCGGCATGATCGCGGCTTGTTCGGTCGGCATGTTCATGTCTTTATAGGGTCCCCGTTGCGGCGCGCTGCGCAAGCAGCAGATTCGCCGTATTCAGTTCGATGCGGTCATTGCTGATCATGAGCGGTGCGGAATGCAGATCGCGCAGATGGCGCCCCACGCTAAAGGGCGTATCGTTTTTATAGCCCGCCATGCCGCATATCATCAGTGTCTCTTGCACGACTTGCAGCGCGGACTGCGAGATCGCGAGCTTGAGCATGTTCAGGTCCGATGCGATTCCGATGGATGCGGTAAGCGGCGCATCGATGTCCTCTGCATGATTTGCCTGGCGCGCAATGCGTTCGCGCTGTGCTGCTTCGACGCCTGCAAGCGATTCACGCAGGCGTGCCTGCATCATCTTGACGAGCGTGACTGCCTGCGCAAGGCGCGATGCCGATGGCGGCAACGCGCCGGGCTTGCCGCGCGCCTGATTGCGAAAGAACTGATGCGCGCGATTCACCGCGTCCGATGCAATGCCGATCCACACCGCAGACCACAGCGTATGCGACACGGGCAGCATGCTTTCATCGGCGATCTTCGAGAACGGCACCGGAAGAATCTGCTCTGCCGTGCCGCTTGCAATCAGTCGATGTCCTTCGCTGCACGTACCGCGCATGCCGAGCGTGTCCCATGTGCCGCGTTGTTCGAGCGTGCACGTCTCGCGCGGTGCCACGATGAGTACTTGATCCGAAGGCGGCGCATCCGGATGACGTCGTGCCGTCACGAGAATGCAGTCCGAGTGCTTGCCGTATGAGATCGTTGGCGCGAGCTTCTCGATGGTGAAAGCGCCATCGACGAGATCCACCGCGCATGCGCTCGTTCGCATGTTGCCGCCGATGGTCTCCTCCGATGTCGCCGATGCGAGCAGCAGCTGCTCGTTCACCATGCGCGCGAGGAAATCTCTCTGCCACTGCACGTTCGCGCCATGATCGACGATGCAGATCACCTGGCTCTGATGCATGGCATAGATCATTGCCGACGATGCGCAGCCTTGAGCGAGCGTTTCGCACAAGCGCGCGACGCCGGAGAGCGCAAGCCCATCGCCGCCATGAATCGCCGGGACCATCGCGGAGAAGAGCCGCTCTTCGCGCATGGCCGCGACTGCCTCAGCGGGAAAGCGCGCTTCCTTGTCGACTGTATTCGCATATTTGGCCGCGATGGCGGCCACGCGCTGTGCCGCTTCGAGCAGTTCGCTTTCGCTGCGCGGCGCGGCGCTGCGATCGATCTGCGCCAGTTGCGATGCTTCGAGTTCGTGCGTGGCGGCGTTCATGCGGCCGCCTGCGAACGACGCAGTTCATCGACGGCGGCGGCGAGCGAATCTACGCTCGAGAAGAGCCGGCGCGTGAGCATGTGATCCGGAATCTCGACACCGAACTCGTCTTCGATCGCGAGCATGACGTGAACCGTGGCAAGCGAAGAAAGCCCAGCGGCGTAAAGATCATCGCTGTCGGAGAGAGTATCGATGGGAACATCGAGGCGTGCGGATTCGGATAGGATGCGGCGCAATTCAGTTTTCATTGTGTCTGGTTTCCCTTGTACCTGGCCAACGGTGCATCCGGCCAAATGCGCTTAAAGCGGGTCTCCCCTTTAAGAGCGCCTTTAACATTTATTTAGGCCGGCGCTACGGGCGGTGGTGATCTCGCTCGATGAACCGATTTCCTCAAAGAGCCCTCGCACGCACCGTCGAGGTTTGTTTGATCGTATTTAACGAATTCCGGGGGGCTGTCGTCCGTGCGATGGCGCACGATGGTCAGTCATGAGCGTGTCGATAGGGCGGTAGCGCCACGCTTGAAGCGGCGAGTTTCTTCACGCTGACGCCTGTCAATGCGCGTCTCGTTTTGTTATGTCACGAGCCGCTTGATGCAGCCATTGCTTTGAGCCGTTGAAAGCCGAATGAAATGACGCCAATCCAAGCCGGTCACGACTCTGTCCTTATTTGCATTCCAGCGTTAATGGTGTTCGTCGATCTTGTCGACGCAAAGAGGGCGTCAGTGGCGAAAACTACGCACGTCGCGACGACGAGCACGAAACCTGCTAACAGGCTTGCGCGTCCGATGTGTCGGCGGATCGCATTCTGCGTCCTGCGTGCGGCATGCTGAATGCAAAACGCAAAATGGCCGCGCGCATGCAGTTCGCACATTCCAAATCTTCAATGACGGAGGGAGCAAGATGAAAACGAACAAGCTCGCAGTGTTGGTCGCGTTGACGACCGGCGTAACGCTTGCGTCGGGCGCCGCCATGGCGCAAGCCGGCGGGAACGGTAACGGGGGCAACGGCGGCGGGAACGCGCATGGCGCTGCAACCGCCGCGCCGACGGCGGGCGGCGACAACACGTCCGTCCCGGGCAGCACGCGCAAGGGCTTCCACTTCAAGCATAAGAAGAAAGCCAAGCCGGCCGACACGACGGCCCAGTAAGCGGCTTCGTCCGATGCGCGGCCTTCAGGCGGCCGCGCTTTCCACGTCGATGTCGTCTGTGCCTAGACGCGAAAAGATGTCGCAGACGGCGCGCATCTCGGCCTCGTCGCGAATGCTGACGACCACTCGCGTGATGCTGGCAAGACCGCCTTGCGCGCCATCGTCGACGGGCCGGTGATGGAAGTCGGGGAGAATGTCGTTGCTCGGCGATTCCGAATCGTCCGCAGCACCAAAAAGCGGACCGCTCGCACCGAAGTACTCGGCATAACCCGCGTGTTCCGCAGTGATCCATTGCGTGGGCGAACTCGCGCTGAGCGCGATGGACATCTGAATGTCGTCGAAGCCGCTTGCGCTCGCGACGCGAATGCGGTCGACGGCAATGCCTTCCGCCCGCAGGTCTTCAAGCGCTTCATCCAGTTTGCGTGAGCCGCAAAACGCCCCGGTTACTTCTCGCATCATTGCTCGTCTCCTTACCTGCTTCTACAACTGCTTTTACGTATTGCCGCGTCCTTGCGCCGAACGGCAAGAAAAAGCGCGTGCTGAGTGCCTGCTGTCATGCGGCCAATGGAGAAAGCGCGCACGCGAAACTTCACGCGAAGAACGCGCTGAAGAATGCGCTGGAAAATGACAGCCGGAATCCGCGATGTACGAAAGCTCGCGCGTGCGCGAAAAGTTGGCGACTCCAGCGGATGCGGACATGGGATTCGCGAGCCTGTGAAAAGTGAACGATGAATGCCCTGCGGCCGGAACGGGACCGGGCGGCGTTCACTTCATGCGGTCCGTGAACTTTACGCCGCAACGAACGGCATTTCAACGGAATGATTTGGCGACGGATCACTGAATAATGAATGCAAAATGCCGCGGAGGGTAAGCCAGACGCGCGAGCAGCGTCGGCTGCGATAGTCGTCGTACAAGCTGGCGCGCGCCCTATAATGGGCCATCAGCATCCACCGATTGGTCCGTCAATGTCTCCTGCACCCGCAACCGGCGCGCTTCGCCGATCCCGCAATCTCACCGAGGAAGTCGTCGCCGAACTTTCCGAGCGCATCCGCAGCGGGGCGCTTCAGCCGGGCGACAAGCTGCCGACCGAATCGGAAATCATGGCGCAACTGGGCGTGAGCCGGACGGTCGTGCGCGAGTCGATCTCGCGTCTGCAGGCGGCGCGGCTGGTCCAGACGCGGCACGGCATCGGGACATTCGTGCTGGAAGCGGGCGACCAGGATCGTTTCCAGATCGAGGCCGCGGGCGACCTCACTGTGCGCGACGTCATGGCGATCCTCGAATTGCGCATCAGCCTGGAAGCGGAGGCGGCGGGGTTGGCCGCGATGCGCCGAACCGACGACAACCTCGCGCAGATGCGCCGCGCGCTCGATGAATTCGAGCGGCACATTGCGCAGGGCACGGGAAACGCCGTCGCCGCGGACGTGGCTTTCCATCTCGAACTCGCGAAAGCCACGGGCAACCGCTATTTCCACAGCATCTTGAGCCAGCTCGGCAACACCATCATTCCGCGCACGCGCGTCAATTCGGCGGCGCTTGCGCACAACGATCCGGGCAGCTATCTGGACCGCGTGAATCGCGAACACGAAGACATCTACGACGCCATCGAGCGCCGCGATCCCGAAGCGGCGCGTGCCGCCATGCGAATGCATCTGTCGAATAGCCGCGAACGTCTGCGGCGGGCGCACGAGTCGCCGGCGAAGACATCCGATACCGAATGAGCAATCGGCAAAAGTCGAACCGTCGAACCGCAGAATCGTAAGGCGGGTCCGGGACTTGTAAGGCGAGGAGCTTGCTACTCAACTGGCATTGTGCATGCGGCGTGCTGCATGCAAGATGCATAACGCAATCCTCTTCACGAACTGTCCAAGGAGAACCCGGATGCACTGGATCGATCCCGACTGCCTGCCGGAAACGCGCGGCACGGTCACCCGATTTCTGCTCAACCCGCATGGCGAGCTGGACGGTTTGGTCCTCGATCAATCGCGGCAAGTGCATTTCCCGCCGCACTTGTCGAAGCAGGTGGCGCGGCGCGTGGCTATCGGCGATCCGGTGACGGTGCGCGGCGTGAAGCCTCGCGGCGTCGACATGATCGCCGCCGTCGCGTTGACGCCGAAGGACGGCCGCGTGATCGTCGATAACGGTCCCGAGCACGACGAGAGGCATCGCAAGGCGGAAGTCGAGCGGCGCCCGATGGAGGCGTTCGGCGAAGTGCAATTGTCGCTCCATGGCCCGAAGGGCGAACTGCGCGGCGCGTTACTCGACGATGGCACGTCCCTGCGCATGCCGCCGCATGCGGCCGAGGCGTTGTCGGAATATCTCGCGCCTGGCGCCCATGTGCATGCGTGGGGCCAAGGCGTGAAGAATCGGCTCGGGCGGAGCATCGAAGTGGACGAGATCGCGCATCTCGTCGACGAAGAGGAATAGGCCCAATAGTCCAATATGCTCGACTCGCCGGCGAGGGCCGCATCGCGCGATCGCACACGAACCCGCCGGCATACCGCGTTCTGTGGATTGAATTCATAACGCTGTATGCCGCCGTCCCGATGATCGTTCTCTGGACGGGGCAGACGCTCGTCATGGCCGTGGCGTTATGGCTCGGCGCGTTCGGCGTACACATGTTTGTCAATCGGCGGCAGCATGATTTTGCATGCATAGAGCACTGGCGCTGGCCTGCGTTGAGGGCGGGCGCGCCGCGTGTGCTGCTGCGTTTCGCGATGCTGGGAACGCTCGTCGCCGTGGCGGTTTGGCGCATCGAGCCGGAGTCGTTCCTGGCGCTTCCGCGCGAGAAACCGGCGCTCTGGCTGCTGATCGTCGTGCTTTATCCCGCGCTCTCCGTCTGGCCGCAAGAACTGCTGTACCGCAGCTTCCTGTTTCACCGATACCGCGCGCTCTTCGGCGACCGATGCGGCTATGTGGTGACTTCCGCGCTCGCCTTCGGCTACGCGCATCTGATCTTCCTGAACTGGGTCGCGCCGGCGATGACGGTGTTCGGCGGCGCGCTCTTCGCGCTCGGTTATAGAAAGCACCGGTCGCTCGCGTTGAGCTGCATCGAGCACGCGCTCTATGGCTGGCTTGTTTTCACCGTCGGGCTCGATCGCTACTTTCTCGCGGGCGCCGCCTGGGGGCACTGAGGCGCGTAACGCAAAAGCGTGCATTGGAATGCAGCATGCTAAATGCACGAGGTCATATCACAGAACGAGGCACGACATGTCCGACTCGAACGCCGAACCGAAAGCCGATCCGTCGAATCAACCCGTTGCACCGCCGGCCACGAAGCCCGGCCCGACGCCGGGAACGCCGCCTGACCTGAACCCGATCGGTCCGGGCGCGTCGCCGGGAGAGGAACATGAACTCGGCGCATCGGAGACGGGAGTCGCGCCGGATGCGCCGCACGGCGCGCCGTGAGTCGTCGCCATCACGCGCTGCTCGCATGTGCGTCCCCGCGCCAGCCGAGCCACGCGAGTCCCGCCGCACCGATCGCCAGCGCCGCCACCGCGATCCACAAGCCCGCCGAGAACGATCCGCTATGCGCGGCGATCGGCGCCGCGACCAGCGGTCCGGCGATTTGCCCCATGCCGTACGCCCCCGTCGCGTAGCCCATGAGCGCGGCAGCGGCATCCCCGCGCAGCCGGCGCGCCTCGCGCATCGCGAATAGCGTGATCGCAGTGAACGGCAGGCCGAGCAGAATGCTGCCGATACCGAGTCCGGGCGCAGTCGGACACACGATGCCGAGTACGATCCCCGACGCCTGAATCACGTAGCACGCGGCAAGCAGCCGCCGGTTGTCCCACGCGAGCGGCAAGCGCGCTGCGATCAGCGCGCCCGCCACCAGCGCGAGGCCGAACGCCGGCCAGAACAGATCGGGCCACGACGAGCCCGGCAGCGCCTGCCGCGCGATCACCGGCAGGAATGTCGCCGTGATGATGTAGCCGAACCCCGCGAGACCGTACAGCGCGACGAGCCACACCGCATCGGCGTGCGCGGAGGTCGACGCCGCCCTGTTCGGAGCGGCGGCGCGCGCCTGAGCGGCGGGCGCATCGCCCATGAATGCCTTCCACACGAACGCGCCCGCCACGCCCGAGCACGCCGCGAACGCCATCCAGACCCACGGCGCGGCCACGTCCAGCGCCGCGGCTGCCGCGCCGACGAGACCGGTCGACAAAATACCAACGCCCGGCCCCGCATAAATGATCCCGGCCAGCGCGTGCGCGTCCAGTTCCGCGAGCCGCCGCAAGCCCCACTGCGATGCGAACACGAACGCCCACGCGCTGACGACGCCCGCCGCGAAGCGTATCGCGGCCCAAAGCGCGAAGGCGTCGGTGAGTCCCATCGCGAGCGTGAGCACAATGGTCGACGCGAGCGCGAGACGCACCATGCGCGCATGCTCGACGCGAATCGCCGCACACGACAACGCGCCGATCAGATACCCCGCGTAGTTCGCCGACGCGAGCCAGCCGCCGTGCCGGATATCGAGTGCGCCGCTTTTGAGCATCAGCGGCAAGAGCGGCGTGAATGCGAAGCGCCCGACGCCGAGCGCCACCGCGAGGACCACCGCGCACGCGATGGCGGCGCGCCGGGCAGGATGAAGAGACAGCGAATCAGCGTGCGCGGATGTGGCCATGATCGGATCGTCGAAATGCAATGCTTCGATCCTAGCTTGACCCGCGCATCTCGAAAAATGAATAATCGAGATGCTTTCAATCTTTCGTTGAGAACATGGACCTGTCCGCATTGACCATTTTCAGGGCGGTCGTTCGCGAGAACGGCGTGACGCGCGCGGCGGCCAAGCTCAACCGCGTCCAGTCGAACGTGACGACGCGCATCCGCCAGCTCGAGGAGACGCTCGGCGCCGATCTCTTCATCCGCGATGGCCGGCGCCTCGTGCTCACGCCTGCCGGCGAGACGCTGCTGCCGTATGCGGAACGCCTGCTCGCGCTCGCCGAAGAGGCGCGCCACGCGGTCCGCGAAAATCGTCCGCAAGGCCGCCTGCGGCTCGGCACGATGGAAAGCACCGCAGCGAGCCGCCTGCCGCGCGTGCTCGCGACGTATCACCAGCGCTGGCCGCAGGTGACGCTCGAACTCGCGACGGGCGTGACGCGCGCGCTCGTCGAGAGCGTCCGCAGCTTCGATGTCGATGCGGCCTTGCTCGCGCAACCGATCGAGCCGGACGCGCTGCCCGCCGAGCAGTTCGAATCCGTCGCGGTGTTCAGGGAGGAACTGGTGCTGCTGACGCCGCGCGGAAAGGCGCCGTTCGCGATGGCGCGCGATGTCGCGGGCCTCACGCTCGTCGCGTTCGAGCGCGGCTGCGCGTACCGGTCATACGCGGCGCGCTGGTACGAGTTGCAGGGCATTCGCCCGGCGCGCGTGCTGGAACTCGGCTCGTATCACGCGATCGTCGCGTGCGTGGCCGCGGGCGCGGGCGTCGCGGTGGCGCCGCGCTCGGTGCTGGAACTCGCGCGGATCGACGGCGAAGTGGATTTGCATTCAATCGGCGAACTGGGACAGGTCGATACGCTGCTCGTCTGGCGCAAGGGTCACTTCTCGGCGGCGCTGAACGCCCTGCGCGATCTTCTAGTGGACGGCGCCTGACCATCGCTGCAAGCGAATTGCATTCCGCATGCAATTTCATCAGATCAATGCGGCATGACGCACTATGAACGGCGAGTCGGTCCGGTACGTTACGGCAATCGAAACTGATATGCCCGCATGCGAGCGCATGTGTGCGTGGACTACGGGAGACCGAACATGGTACTCGTCAAACTCACCGCCCAAGAGTTGAGAATCGGCACGCCGCTTCCGTTCGCCGTCTATGCGTCGAACGGCAAGCTCCTGCTGAAGGAGGGATATTGCGTGCGATCGGAAAGCCAGCGCGACAGGATTCTCGCGGCGGGCGGATTCCGCGATGAGGACGCCGCCGAGAGCCGCCCGCAGCCGGTCGCCGCTGCCGGCGTCGATATTCTGATCTCGACGGCCAGGCATGACGCACCGCCGGCTCGCCCAACCGTGCATCCGGTCGCCACAACGGGCAGACTGCCGAAGACGCTCGAAAGCGTGCAACTGACGATGGTGGGCAGCGAGCACGGCCCGCTGCTCGCGGATTTCGTGGGCACCGTTGCCGGTAGCGCGCTGCTCGTCGCCGCGCCGAGCGGACATGCATTGCTGAACGCCGGTATGGATGTCGAATGCAAGGCGCTGCTCGGACGGAAGATTTACCGCTTTCGCAGCAAGGTAATCGGGCGCAGCGATACGCCCGTCAAGATCGTGTACTTGGCTTACCCCGAGAGCGTGCAAACGCATATTGTGCGCAATCATGCGCGCGTGCAGACCGAGTTGCCGGGACGCCTTCTCCGCAACGATTGCGTCGCGGCGGGCTTCGACGTCACCGTCGTGAACGTGAGTCTCGGCGGCGTGGCGCTGCGTGTGCCGGATGCGCTCGTCAACGTCGGGGAGCATTTCAAACTGGCGCTGCGCCTGCGCGCGGACGGCAAGGTGCATGCCGTCGCGTTCAACTGCATTGCACGCAATCTGCGGCGTTTGCAGGGCGGCATGTTGATCGGCGCGGAATTCACGAACCGCACCGCCGAAACCACGGCGCTGCTCAGAGTCCACATGTTCGAGACGGCGACGGGCAGCGCATCCGAATGAAAGCACGCGGGCATACGCCGTGCTCATGCCGCATCGGCGGCATTACTAGAACGAACGGGCATGAAGATCGTATGCGTGGCATGGGGCTCCTTGCTGTGGAACCTCAAGGGCTTCCCAATCGAAGGCGAATGGCGCGAAGGCGGGCCGATGATCCCGCTCGAATTCGCGCGTCATTCGGATGGCGAGATCGTCAGTCTCGTCGTGCTGGAGTCGGGTCCGTTGCAGCCGACCTTCTGGGCGCCGGTCGCGCTCGATTCGCTCGATGCCGCGCGCGAGGCATTGCGCGCGCGCGAGGACGTGCGGGCGAACGTGGCGGAATGGATCGGCAGCGTGCCGGCTCCGGCGGGCATCGACTATCCGCAGTCGCATGCGCTGGCCGAATGGCTCAAGCGCAACGGCGCGGACGCCGTGATATGGACCGCGTTGCCGGCGAAATCGCGGGATTGCAACGGCCGCATGCCCAGCGTCGATGAAGCGATCACCTATCTGCGATCGCTCGGCGAAGACGAATGCCGCCGCGCCGAAGCGTATATCCGGAAGTCGCCCGTGGGCATCCGCACGCCGTTTCGCGAGCGCTTCGAAAGCGTATTCGGCTGGACGCCGACGCCCGCAGCGAGTTGATCCGTGCGCTCGGCGATCGATGCATCGATAAACATTCACGTCCCATGCCGCTCAATCCCGATTCGCCTCTCGCGCGCCTGATGCTTGCGCCGGTGCGCCCGGGGCGCGTCGTGTGGCTCGGGCTGCGCACATCGCGACGTACACCGATGCGCGAAGTCCAGGCCGCGCACGCATGCACGGACGAAGGGCTCGAAGGCGACCACTACACACGCAAAGGCGGCAACCGCCAGGTCACGCTGATCGAAGCGGAAAGCCTGCGCGCCATAGCGAGCTATCTCGGGCGTGACTGCGTTTTGCCGCTCGATATGCGGCGCAATATCGTCACCGAAGGCATCAATCTGAGTGCGCTGAAAGACCGGCGTTTTCGCATCGGCAACGCCGTGCTTGAAGCCAGCGGCGAGTGCCATCCCTGTTCCCGAATGGAAGAGAGTTTCGGCGTGGGCGGCTATAACGCTGTGCGCAGATTCGGCGGAATCACAGCGCGCGTCGTCGAGGACGGAATCATCGAGATTGGCAGCATCGTCGAGCCGTTGCTTTAGGCGTTAATAACCTGAAGCCCTGAACCCTTATCGCTTAGCCGTTGTCTCCGCCCGCAACCGGCAATACTGCGCCGGTGATGTAAGCCGCTTCGTCGGATGCGAGGAACAGGATCGGCGCGACCTGTTCTTCCAGCGTGGAATAGCGTTTCAGGAACGTCGATTCGGTGACTTGCCTGACCGCTTCGCTCGTCCAGACCTTTTCCTGATCGCTGTCGCCGTCCGCATTGCGCGGTACGCGTCGGGGAGGCGCTTCGGTTCCGCCCGGCGCCGCCGCAACCACGCGTATGTTGCGCTCGCCGTATTCCATCGCGAGCGACTGCGTCAAGGCGTTCACGCCGCCCTTGGCTGCCGAATAAGGCACGCGGCGGATGCCGCGCGTCGCATTCGACGACACGTTCACGATCGTTCCGCCGCCGCCTTGCTTCAGCATGTGCGGAAGCACTGCGTGACAGGCGTAAAGCGTGGGCATCAGCGAGCGTCGAATTTCGGCATCGATGTGCGCCGCTTCGAATTCATGGAAGGGACGCATGCGGATGGCGCCGCCCACGCCGTTGATGAGAACGTCGATACGGCCGAAGCGCTCGACGGCGAAGGCCATTGCGCGCGCCGCGCCCTCGTAAGTCTCCATGTCCGCGACAAACGCGGCGGTATCCGCGCCGATGGCTTCGCCTGCGACTTCCGCGACGAAATCGGCGCGGTCCACGAATACGACCTTGCCGCCCTCGGCTGCCGCGCGCAGAGCCACGCCCCGACCGATGCCTTGCGCCGCGCCCGTGACGACGATGACCTTGTTGGCGAATCGTTGCGCGTTCATGCGGCCACCGGCACAGCGTTGGGCGTGAACTTCTCGTAGTGGAAACTGTGCGGCTTCACGCCGTTGTCGTCGAGATACTTGCGCACCGCATCGACCATCGGCGGCGGGCCGCACAGGTAGACATCCACGTCGCCGTCGTCCAGCGATTCGGCCGGCATATGCTGCGTGACCCAGCCCTTGCGCAGATGCTTCGACGCGGGATCGGCAACAACGGTTTCAAAAGTAAAGTTCGGAAGCCTAGCGCTATACGCCTCGATTGCCTCTACTTGCACCAGGTCGAGATCGCGCGTTACGCCGTAAATCAGATGCACGCTCTGCTGCGAGTTCGACTGCGCGATCACTTCGAGCATCGAAAGAAACGGAGCGAGTCCTGTGCCGCCCGCGAGGAATAACAACGGCCGCGCGACGGCGCGCAGATAGAAGCTCCCGAGCGGACCGGTCAGCTCGATCTTGTGGCCCGGCTTCGCCGATTCGAGCCAGGTGCTCATCACGCCACCGGGAATTTTCTTGATGAGGAAGCTGATCTTCGATGCACCCGGCGCCGACGAGAACGAGTAAGAGCGATGCTGGCCGCTTGCGGGAACATCGATGTTCACATACTGGCCCGCGAGGAAAACGGGCGCGGTGGAATCCACTTCCAGTTCGAGCACTACGGCTGCATCGTTATGCGGTTCCACTTTCGTCACGGTCGCGGCGAACTTGCTCTGCTCGGTCTTGCACGCTGTCGATGATGCGGGCACCGCAATGACGCAATCGCTTTGCGGCACCATCTGGCATGTGAGCACGAGACCGTGTTCCTTCTCGTCGTCGCTCAATGCGTCCTCGATGTAGTCGTCGCCGAGATCGTAGCGGCCGCTTTCCGCGCGGCACTTGCACGTTCCGCATACGCCATCGGAGCAATCCATCGGCAGGTTGATGCGCGCGCGAAAGGCGGCGTCGAGAACCTTCTCGCCTGCCTTGCATTCGACAAAGCGCGTGACGCCGTCCTCGAAATTCAGTGCAATGTTGTAGCTGGACATGTTGCCTCCTGCTGGATGTTTCATCGAAGCGCCGGCATCAGACGTGATAGACGTCGAGCACCTGGCGAATGTAGTCGTTCTTCAGTGCGATCTTCTTGCGGCATATCAGCAAGCGGTCGTCGACGCGGCGCAAGGTGAGGTGCATCGTGCCGAAAAACTGGTCGGTGATCTTGTAGCGGTGATTGAGGGTATTGAAGTTGTATCGGATGTCCACTTCGTTGCCGCGCTCCGCCAGCACTTCGACGTTCGTTACGTTGTGGCTTGTGCGCGGTTCGGGCATCGACGCGCCGCTGCGCTCGGTCTTGATGCGAAACACGCGGTCTTCCAGGCCCGCGCGGTCCGGGTAATACATCAACGAGATCTGGCTTTCGTGATCGTCGGTGAGCCGGTCGTCGTCGTCCCATGCGGGCATCCAGTAGGAGACGTCTTCCGTATAGCAGGCGAGCCATTCGTCCCACTGCCGGTCATCGAGAAAGCGCGCTTCCTGATACAACGTCGCGCAGATTTTCTGGTAATCGAAGCTCATGCCAGTGCCTCCGTGCGTTCCTTGTTCAGCGCATCGCGCATTGCCTGCACCCAGTATTCGTGCTGGCAAACGAAGAGGCCTTCGTCTTCGCTGCGCTCGCCGGAAATGAGCGGCTCGAGGCCCATCTGCTTCGCGTTTTCGTCGGGACCGTGGACCCACAACGGCGCACCGCGCGACAGGTCGTTCCACATGGACGCCGTGCCCGCATAACCGGCCTGACATGCGCGAAACTCTTCGAGGTCGTCGCTCGTTCCCATTCCCGTCACATTGAAAAAGTCCTCGTATTGGCGGATGCGAATGGCACGGCTTTCGGCGCTTTCGCCCTTGGGCGCGAAGCAGAAGATGCTTACTTCCGTCCTGTCGACGCTGATCGGACGCACGACGCGAATCTGCGTGCTGAACTGATCCATCAGGAACACGTTCGGATAGAGACACAGGTTGCGCGTCTGATTGACGATGAATCGGGCCTTGTCCTCGCCCACGCGCGACGCGATCTCGTCGCGATGTTGATAGACCGGCCGCACTTCCGGATTCATCGTATCGGTCCAGAGCAGGATGTGGCCATGCTCGAAACCATAGACGCCCGCAACCGACTTGCTCCAGCCATTCGCGTCGACGGCCTTGGTGCCTTCGATCTTGCGTCGGCCCATCGTCGCGGAATAATTCCAGTGCACGGTGCTGACGTGATAGCCGTCGCAGCCGTTTTCCATCTGCATCTTCCAGTTGCCGTCGTAGATGTACGAGGAGTTGCCGCGCAGCACCTCGAGGCCTTGCGGAGCCTGATCCGCAATCTGATCGATGATGACTTTCGTCGCACCGAGATACTGTTCGAGCGGCATCACGTCTTCATTGAGGCTGCCGAACAGGAAGCCGCGATAGCTTTCGAAACGCGCGACCTTTCTTAGATCATGCGAGCCGTGCTTGTTGAATTGCACCGGATACTCAGTCGTCTTCTCGTCCTTGACCTTGAGCAGCTTGCCGGTATTGGAGAAGGTCCAGCCGTGAAATGGGCATGTGAAGCTGCCCTTGTTGCCGTGCTTGCGCCGGCAGAGCATTGCGCCCTTGTGGGCGCAGGCGTTGATGACCGCGTGAAGCTCGCCTGCCTTGTCGCGTGTAATCACGATCGGCTGGCGGCCTATCCATGTCGTGTAGTAATCGTTGTTGTCGGGAATTTGGCTTTCATGCGCCAGATATACCCAGTTGCTTTCGAAAATGTGCTTCATCTCCAGTTCGAATAGATCGGCATTCGTGAAGATGTCGCGTCGGCAGCGGAAAACACCGCTTTGCGTATCGTCCTGAACAGCAGTCTGGAGAAGTTCGTCGAGTTGCCGGGTTTTGTCGATGATCGCGGACATGAGTACCCCCTATGCACGCTCCATGAGGAGCTGCATCGGTATCGAAGGATGGTTGCGAAGGATGCGTGAAGCGGCGGTCGCGCTATGTCGCTGCCCGCCGCGTGGCTCAAGCCGTGGCGGAAGCCCGCGAGCGATTCACAAGCTGGTTGTCGAGGCCGTGCACCAGCGAAGTCAATGCGATGTCGAACTCGATTTCCTTATAAGCATCGGTCTTGAGTCCGAGTGCCGCGCCTCCCGTTTTTTCGACGACGTGCGGAATCAGGTCCTCACGAGTGGCATACGCGAAGTCGTCCCAGATGAGCGGATCGCCTTCGATATTGATTTGCGTAGTCAGTTTGCGATGCTTGTCGCTCGTGATGAAGAAATGGACATGCGCGGGACGATTGCCATGGCGCGCGAGCGCATCGAGCAACTGTTGCGTCGCGCCTTGCGGCGGACAGCCATAGCCAACCGGCATTAGCGTGCGGAATTCGTATTGGCCATCCGCACCCGTTCTGACTGCGCCGCGCAAGTTGAAGTCGCCTTGCGCGGCCGTTGGATCGAAGTGGGAGTAGAAGCCTTTGGAATTCGCATGCCAGCATTCGACGATGGCACCGGCAACGGGCTTGCCGTCAGGACCGGTCACTTTGCCTTTGATGACGAGCGGCCCTGCGCCATCGTCAGGGTCGATATCGATCCTCGAGACGCCGTCGCGCAGCGGTGCGCCTGCGACGTAAAGCGGGCCTTCGATGGTGCGCGGCGTGCCGCCGTGAATGTCCGCCTCGCGATCCGCCGCATCCATGCGGATGTCGAGATATTTTTCGAGTCCCAGGCCCGCCGCCAGCAGCGCCGCTTCGCCGTCGCGTCCGAGCTTGTTGAAGTAATTGACGCCCGCCCAGATTTCATCCGGCGACATATCGAGGTCGTCGATGGCTTTGAAAAGATCGCTCAGGAGGCGATGCGTGATCTGCTTCGCGCGCGCGTTTCCCTTCTCGCTATTGACGTTGGCAGCGGCCTCGAGCAAGGCCTGCACTTCCTTCGTGTCGAACACTTTGACGCTCATGTCTGCTCCTGACTCTCTCTGCTTTAGTGGGTAAACCCTCGGCTCTAAAGCGACGAAGTTATCTTTAGAAGGTATAGTCGGCGCTTGAAACAGGGTGTAAATGCAGAATAGTGGACGTCGGCAGCAAGCGTCCAACACCGTTTTAGTATCGGGCTATATCCGGGAGGTATGGAGATGGAACTGCGGCACCTTCGCTATTTCGTCGCGGTAGCCGAGGAAAGAAACTTCACGCGCGCGGCCGAGCGGCTGAACATCGCGCAACCGCCTTTGAGCCGACAGATTCAACAACTCGAGGACATGCTGGGCGTCCAGTTGCTCGAGCGCAATTCGCGGCCCCTCAAGCTGACGGAAACTGGCAAATTCTTTTATTTGCACGCGGCGCAATTGCTCGCTCAGACATCGGAACTCGAATCGATGACACGGCGCGTCGGCAACATCGAGCGCAGCCTTTCAATCGGATTCGTGGGTTCGACGCTCTACGGCATGTTGCCCAAGATCATCCGACGCTTTCGCGACGAAAATCCGACCGTGGAACTGAGCCTTCACGAAATGTCGACAATGGATCAGCTAAGAGCGCTCAAAGACGGGCGCATCGATGTCGGCTTCGGGCGCATCCGCAATGAAGACGCGAGCATCCGGCGCGTCATTCTGCGCGAAGAAAAGATGATCGTTGCGCTTCCCGAGGGGCATCCGCTTTCTGTGCTCAAGCCGGTGCTTGCGCTTCGCGATCTCGTTCTTGAAACGCTGATCATTTTTCCCAAGGCGCCGCGCCCGAGCTATGCGGACCAAGTGCTCGCCGCATTCAAGGACCGCGCGCTCGAACCGCGTCGCATCTACGAAGTGCGCGAGTTGCAGATCGCGCTCGGTCTCGTCGCGGCAGGAGAGGGCATCTCCGTCGTGCCGAGCAGCGTATATGGTCTTAAGCGCGATGACGTGAGCTATAAGGAACTGGACGATCCGACGCTCGTGTCGCCGATCATCATGAGCATGCGTGCGCTCGACGAGTCGCGCGATATCCGCGAGATGCTGGAATTGATCTATCGCCTATATGACGAGGAGAGAATTTCTTATGCGCCGCGCGCGGATAAAGACCGCTAAGCGGCATGTTCACTTGACGGCAACGGCGCTTCGGGCGCCGTTGCCTTGAGCAAAACGCTAAACCTTAAACTTGCGCTTGCCCGCCATCGACGAATAGTTCTGCGCCATTCACGAAGCTCGCATCGTCGGATGCAAGGAAGAGCGCCGCACCCGCGATTTCGTCGGGCTCGCCGACACGTCCCATCGGAATGCGCGAGGCGAGATGGTCGAGCAAGCCTTGCTGTTGCGCGGCGTCGGGGCCGGCGAGTTCGACGAGGCCGGGCGTTCTCGTCGCACCCGGGCTGATCGTATTGACGCGGATGCCGCGGTGCTTGAGATCCAGTACCCAACTGCGCGCGAAGTTGCGGATTGCGGCTTTAGATGCTGAATACACACTAAAAGAAGCCGTTCCTTCGATGGTCGTGGTGGAGCCGGCGAGAATCACTGACGCGCCTCGCGAAAGCAACGGCAAGGCCTTCTGCACGGTGAAAAGCGTGCCTTTCACATTGCGATCGAACGTGTCGTGATAATGCGCTTCGGTGATTTTGCCAAGCGGCACCATCGAGCCGCCGCCTGCATTGGCGAAGAGCACATCCAGACGGCCTTTCTCCCCGCGAATTTGTTCATACAACATGTCCAACTGCTCGGGCTTTGAGGAATCGACGCGAACGCCCGTCACTTCTCCAACGGTGGCGATGGCCGCGACGGCGGCATCCAGCTCCGCCTGACGACGGCCGGTGACATAAACATGCGCGCCTTCTTGCGCGAAACGCTTCGCGCTTGCCAAGCCAATGCCGCTGGTTGCGCCTGTGACGAGTGCGATCTTGCCTTCGAGCTTGCGTGCCATGACGTTTCTCCTTCCTTCGAGTTCGGTTGATGTGATGTGAGGAGAATATCGACCGCACATTCTTTTCGAAATAGAATCGCCTGCAAACCATCGTTGCAAAAATGAAATGACAGGAACAATGACTAAGCTCCCGGATTTCGAGGGCCTGGCGATGTTCGCCAAAGTGGCCGAGGAAGGCTCCTTTGCCGCGGCCGCGCGCGCTATGGGCGTGTCGGTCGCAACAGTGTCGCGCGGCGTTGCGAGACTGGAAGAGCGACTCGGTGCGAGACTTTTCAATCGCACATCGCGCCAGCTTGCGCTTACTGAGTTCGGCGGAACCATTGCGGAAAAGGCCGGCGATATTTATCGTCAGGCGCAAGAAGCGGAGAACGCCGCCAAGGAAATGTCCATTCATCCGCGCGGCCTTATTCGGCTCGCCGTGCCGATGTCCTTCGGTTTGCGCTGGGTGGCGCCGCTCTTGCCCAATTTCTTTCGCGCTTATCCCGAGGTGTCGATCGATCTGCACTTGTCGGATGCAACCGTCGATATCGTCGCGCAAGGGTTCGACGCCGCGCTGCGGGTCGCGGCTTTGCCGGACTCGTCGCTTATTGCAAGGCGTCTTTGTCGCGTGAATCAACTGCTCGTGGCGTCGCCGCAATACGTGCAGCAATGCGGCCGTCCCACGCATCCTAGAGAGTTAGTCGGCAGGCCCTGTCTTTCATATGCTTATCGCGCCAGCAGCGATGTCTGGCGCTTCGTCAACGATGCCGGCGATGAAGAGTCCGTCACACCCATTGGACCACTGCGCGTAACGAATGCGGATGCGCTGCTGCCAATGCTGCTCGATGGGCTTGCGATTGCAGAGCTTCCCGAGTTCATTGCGGGCGAATATCTCGCGGATGGAAGGCTGGAAGTGCTCTTGCCCGAATGGCATCTGACGCGCGGGGGACTGTATTTCGTGACGCCATCGGCCCGGGCGCGTCCGGCCAGAATCACGGCGCTCGCCGATTACTTCGCGCAACATCTTTCCGAGCTCGTGTGGTATCGATCGAGGTGAGGGCGCGCACGAGTCACATGCCGTTAATTTTGATCTCGTAGACTGCGCCCTTTGCAGCGAACCCTTCACGCTTTCTCCCGCCGATCGCACCGCTGGTCAGCAAAACCGGATGCGCAAGCGGCTCACGCAAGACGAACGCCGGGAATGATGGCCGGACATTCCTGAAAGACAACTACCAAAGGAAATGCCATGCCGTATGTCACAACGAAGGACAACGTCGAAATTTTCTATAAGGACTGGGGCTCCAGGGACGCGCAGCCAATCGTCTTCCATCATGGTTGGCCGTTGTCGTCCGACGACTGGGACGCGCAAATGCTTTTCTTCGCTCAAAAAGGCTACCGCGTGATTGCACATGATCGGCGCGGTCATGGGAGATCGTCGCAAGTCTCGGATGGGCACGACATGGACCACTATGCCGCCGATGCTTTCGCGGTGGCCGAAGCGCTCGATCTTCGCAATGCGGTGCACATCGGCCATTCGACCGGCGGCGGCGAGGTCGCCCGCTATGTGGCGAGACATGGCGAACCCGCTGGCCGCGTCGCCAAGGCAGTGCTGGTTAGCGCTGTGCCTCCTCTGATGCTAAAGACCGAAGCAAATCCCGAAGGCTTGCCGCTCGAAGTGTTCGATGGCTTTCGCAAGGCGCTTGCGGATAACCGCGCGCAATTCTTTATCGACGTGCCGAGCGGTCCGTTTTATGGCTTCAATCGTTCGGGCGCGACCGTTCATCATGGCGTCATTCAGAACTGGTGGCGGCAAGGCATGATGGGAAGCGCAAAGGCGCATTACGAAGGCATCAAGGCGTTCTCCGAGACCGATCAGACCGAAGACTTGCGCGCGATCACGGTGCCGACGCTGGTGTTGCATGGCGAGGACGACCAGATCGTGCCAATCGCGGATGCAGCGCACAAGTCGATCAAGCTGCTCGCCAATGGCACGCTCAAGACTTATCCCGGCTTCTCGCATGGCATGCTGACGGTGAATGCGGACATGCTCAACGAAGACCTTCTCGCGTTCGTGCGGGGATAAGCAACTCACAGGTGATCGGCCGATGACGTGTATTGCGCCGATCACCTCGCCGCCGATGTCGCTTATTCGCTTCGGGCTTTAGCACGCGGGCGCATCTGCGTGCGCAGCCTGCGAAAGATGGCGTAGTCGGGCCGTATCTTTTCGAACTCGTATCGCTGAACGAGACGGCCGCCGAAGCCCGCAAGAAACTGAAGAATGCCGGCGGTTGCAACCCCATCGAAGTCCAATTCGAGTTGCCTGTCGCGGGCGATTGCCATGGCGCGCCATACGAGCAGCGAGACGGCGCCGCCATGCGCGGATTCGAGGCGCGACGTCAAAAGATAGTAGACGTGCGAACGATCCCATACGAGTGTCGTGGCCGCGACGAGCGAGCCGTCTTCATCGAATGCGCCGATGATCATGCCGGCCTTGCGCGTCATGACTTCGTTCAACAAGTGCCGCATGAGCCCGGAGCCGTAGTGGTTGCCGCGATCGCGCGCCGCCAGATTGGATTCATAGAAGTCGACGAATGCGTCGACATTTGCAATTTCCTCAACAGTGAAATGCTCCGCTGCGCGTCGGACACGGTTGCGTGTCTTGTAGTCGAGCCTCGCCCAGTCGTAGTCTTCGTTCGCGCCCGGCGCGAGTCTTAGCGTGAATCTCACGGATACATTGAAGCCGGCCAGCATGAACGCGGCGGCCTCTGCATCCGACACACGCGGATCGGCAAGCTGCTGGAAATGCGCGCATTCGGGCAGTTGCTCGATCAGCTTGCGCGTGACATCGAGACGATGGCGCCATTCCGAATGGCTGCTGCCCTTCGCGCGCGCCTTGATGACGGGGCCGAGTGTCCTCGTGATTGCGGGCAGATAGGACACCCGCCAAAGGCGGCCGCCTTTGATCAGCGTGTAAGGCATCTCGGCAATGATGGCGTCGCCGGACTTGACGACGGCTACGTGCCAGTTGTCACCCGCCGTGGCATTCAGCCACCAGGGTTCGTGAAAGATGGAACGTTCGGTCAGACCTTTGCGTTCAATTCGTTCGCTTTGTTCACTCGAATCCTTTGATTCGAATCGATCGGATATCGGCGGCTGTGCTGCAGTGGATGGTGCTTTGACCGTATGAGGTTTTAAGGGAGCGGGCACTGTTGAAGTCGAACGCTTCTCCATCGTCATGGCGATTGATCCCTCCGAGGTCGCGCTTTCCTATACTAACGAGAGATTCGCTCGCGTGCGCCGCTGCGCGCCAACTGCATCGCAGGCGTAGCACACACACAACGAACACGAAGTGATCCCGACGAGACTTGACCTTCAGATAGGACACATATATGCCCCGCACCGCCGCCGAAAAACGTGCCGCATTTCGCGCACTGCACGCCTCGGGCTGTTTCATGCTGCCTAACCCCTGGGATGCGGGCAGCGCGCGTTACCTCGCGAGCTTGGGTTTCGAGGCCATCGCCACGACGAGTTCGGGCTTCGCGTGGTCGACCGCGCACGCCGACAATCGCGTGCCGCGCGATGCCGTATTGAATCATCTGCGCATGATGGTGGATTCGTGCGATCTACCCGTCAACGCCGACTTTGAAAACGGCTTCGGAGACGACCCCGCGGGCGTCGCGCAAAGCGTGAAACTGGCGGTCGGCACGGGCGTAGCGGGGCTTTCCATCGAGGATTCGACGGGCGACGCCGCGAACCCGCTCTTTCCGGTCGATGTCGCCGTTGCGCGCCTCGAAGCGGCGCGTCAAGCAATCGACGAGACCGGCGGCGACACGCTGCTCATTGGCCGCGCGGAGAATTTCTTTGCGGGCAAGCCGGATCTCGATGACGCCATCGCAAGGCTCACGGCCTACGCGCAAGCCGGAGCCGACTGCCTTTACGCGCCCGGAATACAAAGCCGCGAACAGATCGAAGCCGTGGTTGCCGCAGTCGCGCCCAAGCCGGTGAACGTACTCGTCGGCTCTGCATCGGCCATGACGTTGAGCGATTTCGCGGCGCTGGGCGTGCGGCGCGTAAGCGTCGGCGGTGGGCTGGCGCGCGCGGCATGGGGCGGTTTCATGCGAGCGGCGCAATCGCTTGCAGAGGGACGATTCGACGGCTTCGCCGACGCCGCATCGGGCGCGCAGCTCAACGCGATCTTCACTGACCGTTAAGCGCTGACACCGCGTGCGATTGCGCCAAAGTTTGCGACGAAGGCCTGACGTTGTCATAACATCGACAAGGCCGCTTCAAAAAACGTGGGAATCCGAAGTAAATGGACGGACGCCAGCGAGATTGACTTAGCTTAACGTTTTCCCTTAGCGATACATCATTGACTCACTTGCGAACTCGTACCAAACTTCGACTCAATGCTGTGATCACAGGTCACAAAAGCCCGGAGACGCAGAGTGACCACACGCACGACGACGGACTTGCCCGCGCTCCAGTTCGTCACAAGACAGACGATGGCCGAGGGCGTCTACGCGCAACTCAAAGAGGCCATCATGACCGGGCGCTTTGCGCCGGGACAGTTGCTGAGTCTGCGCAGCGTCGCGGAGGCAGTCGGGTCATCGACCATGCCGGTGCGCGCCGCGCTCACGCGCTTGCAAGCCGAAGGCGCGCTCGTCGACGGGCCGGGCCGCGCGCTGATGGTCCCGCCCATGACGCTCGAACTTCTCGACGAACTGCGCGACGTGCGCATCGCGCTCGAAGGAACAGTGGCGCGGCGCGCGGCCTTGCGCATGACGCGAACGCATCTCAGCGCATTGCAGAGCATCTTCGCCGCGATGGACCGGCATGCCGAAGCCGGCGACGTGTCCGCGTTTCTGCGCAGCAATTTCGAATTCCATATCGCCATTTACACGCACGGCGCAAGCGATATCACGCTCGCCACCATTCAAAGCCTCTGGGTGCGCATCGGTCCGTTTCTGAATCTCGTCGCACCCGACGTTGCGCATATGCGCCGCTCGATGGCCGCGCACCGATATATCGTCGATGCGCTCTGGCGAGGCGACGGTGAAGATGCGCGCGCGGGCATCGAAGAAGACATTCGCGATGCCGCAGCCGACTTGCGCGAGCGTCTGCAAGCCATCGAAAGACTGAACGACAGCGGCACGAAACGCAGCGAGCAGCCAAGCGCCTGAGCTTTACCGGTAACACGGCAGCCGAGACGACGGACACAACGAGAAACGGAGGAACTGCATGGCAGCGAAACGCAAGGTCATCATTACGTGCGCGCCGACGGGCGCGATTCATACGCCCTCGATGTCGCCGCATCTTCCGATCACGCCGCAGCAAATCGGCGATGCAGCGCTCGCTGCGGCACGGGAAGGCGCGGCCATCCTGCATCTTCATGCACGCGATCCCGTTGACGGTCATCCGACGCAGGACCCGGCCGTGTTTCAGGCGTTCCTTCCGCGCATCAAGGCGCAGACGGATGCCGTCATTAATATCACGACGGGCGGCAGTCCGCACATGACGGTGGCCGAGCGCCTCAAGCCCGCGCATCACTTCAAGCCCGAAGTGGCGTCGCTCAATATGGGTTCGATGAACTTCGGCCTGTATCCGATGCTCGATCGCTTCAAGGAACTGAAGTACGACTGGGAGCGCAAGCATCTCGAGAACAGCCGCGATCTCGTGTTCAAGAACACGTTCGCGGACATCGAATACATTCTCACGTCGTGCAGCGCGAACGGCACGCGCTTCGAGTACGAGTGCTACGACATCTCGCATCTGTATAACCTCGCGCATTTCGTGGATCGCGGGCTCGCGAAGCCGCCGTTTTTCGTGCAGAGCGTCTTCGGTTTGCTGGGCGGCATCGGGCCACATCCGGAAGACCTCGCGCACATGCGCCGCACCGCGGACCGTCTGTTCGGCAAGGACTATGTATGGTCGATTCTCGGCGCGGGACGCAATCAGATTGCGCTCGGATCGATAGGCGTTGCGCAAGGGTCCAACGTGCGCGTGGGCCTCGAAGATTCGCTGTGGATCGAGCCGGGCAAGCTCGCGGAATCGAGCGCGGCGCAGGTGCGCAAGATACGGCAGGTGATTGAAGGCCTTTCGCTCGATATCGCGACGCCCGCGGAAGCGCGCGAAATGCTGCAACTGAAGGGCGCGAGCGAGACCGACTTCTGACCGAATAAAGAGACCCAATCATCGAGGAAGAATCGACATGCAAGAAAGAACGATCGCGGTCATCGGCTCGGGGCGCATCGGCCGCGCATGGGCCATCGTGTTCGCGCGCAGCGGTTTCGCCGTGAGGCTTCACGACGCCGCGCCACATATGCTGGAAGGTGCCATTCCCGCGATTCGCGAGAGCGTGGGGGACCTGACATCGTTCGGTCTTATCGACGAACCGGTCGATACGATCGTCGCGCGTATCACGGCCTGCAAGACGCTTGGCGAGACGGTGGCCAATGCCGATCTCGTGCAGGAGAACATCGCTGAAGTCGTCGAAGCCAAGCGCGCGCTTTTCGCCGATCTCGACCGTCTGACGAAGCCCGATGCGTTGCTCGCAAGCTCGACCTCGGGGCTGCCGGCATCGACGTTCACGGAAGGGCTGCAAGGACGCGCGCGCTGCCTTGTAGCGCATCCGGTGAACCCGCCGTCGCTCGTGCCGCTCGTCGAGCTATGCGGTGCGCCGTGGACCGCGCCCGACACGCTCGCGCGTGCCCGCGCGCTGTACGAAGAAGCGGGGCAGAAGCCTGTCGTCGTGAATCGCGAAATATCGGGCTTTCTGCTGAATCGTCTGCAAGGCGCGGTGCTCGACGAAGCACTGAGCCTCTATGAACAAGGCTACGCGAGCGCAGCCGATCTCGACACCGTGATGCGCGACGGCCTCGCGATGCGATGGTCCTTCATGGGACCGTTCGAAACCATCGATCTCAACGCGCCCGGCGGCGTGGCCGATTACGCGTCGCGCTATGGCGGCACGTATCGCAGCATCGCGGCGACGCGCGTGCCGTTCGACTGGCCCGCCGATACGCTCGCAAGGCTCGATGGCGAGCGCCGCGAAGTGCTCGCGCGCGATCGCATCGAGGAACGCAGCCGCTGGCGGGATCGTCGCCTGATGGCGTTGCTTGCCCATCGGCGATCGGTCGAAGATCAGTCGGCAGAAGGCGACGAAACTGCGTAGGCGCCCCCGCGCGATTTATAAACGCCAAAGCGTCGTCGACACACCCGCGCGCGTTCAGCCCGCCGGCGCGTCCTCGACGCGGCGCCGCGCCATGAACCAGTAGAAGAGCGCCGCGCAGCCCGCGATAATCCCGCCGCTCACGAACGCGAGCGAGTACGAACCCGTGTGATCGACGATGAAACCCGCCACGACCGGCGAGAACGCGCCGCCGAAGTAACCGCCGAAGTTCTGAATGGCGCTGACCGATCCCACCATCGAAGGCGGCGCGATATCGCCGGCAAGCGCCCATGCATTGCCGATGGTCGCGGCGATGAACGCAAGCCCGATGGTCATGAGCACGATCGTGACCATCATCGACTGCGTGAACGGCAGCGCGACCGCGCACACCGCCGCGCCGATCGAGCAGCACGCGATCAGCATGCGCTTCGCGCCCATCGGGGAGGCGACGCCGCTATCGACGAGCTTCGTCGCGACCCAGCCGGCCACGATCTCGCCCGCCGCGCCGCCGAACCACGGCACGCTCGCATAGACGCCCATCTGCGCGAGCGAGATATGGAAGCGGTCGAGCAGATACAGCGGCAGGAATACGAGGAAGAGGTTCCATAGCCAGATCGCGCAGAAATAGCCGAGGATCATTCCCCAGATGCTGCGATGCGTGAAAAGGGAACCCCATTTCAGATTGGAATTGGCAAGCGAACGCTCATGTCCGCCGCCGCCCGCCTCGATGTACTCCAATTCCTTGCGCGAGAGCCGCTTGCTCTGCATCGGATTGCGATAGAGGAAGAGAAAGAGGATCGCGAATCCGATGCCGATCGCGCCCGTTACATGGAAGAGCGAGCGCCAGCCGAACGCGATCATCAGCGCGACGAGCAGCGCCGGGGCGAGCGCGGGGCCCCATTTCGAGGACGAATCCCAGATGCCGGTGGCGAATCCGCGCTCCTTGGCCGGGAACCATGCCGCCGTGATTTTCGCGGAGGTCGGCCAGCAGGGCGCTTCGCCGACCGCGAGCAAAACGCGCATCACGATAAGGCCCGACACCGAGCCGACCACGCCCGTGAGCCACGTCGCGACGCTCCACCAGATCATGCCGATCGCATACGCCTTCTTCGCGCCGAAGCGATCGATGATCCAGCCCGCGGGCAACTGCATCACCGCGTAGGTCCACGCGAACACGGTGCCGAGCAGCCCGATCTGCGTGCGCGTGAGGCCGAGGTCGTGAATCATGCCGGGCGCGGCGATCGAGAGGCTCGCCCGGTCCAGATAGTTGATGATGCCGCCGATCACGAGCCAGATCAGCACTCGCCACCGGAAGTTGATGCTGGCCGCGTGCGCGCCGGCCGCGGTGTTCGTCGCCAGCTTGTCGTCCATCGTCTCTCCTGGATACGGCGTTTCAAAGTGGACGCGAAGTGCAGAGTGGAATGCCTTTCCGCGCAGCGTTGGATCAGAGAGTCTAAGGAGCGGCCACGCTTCTTTCCAATGAAAAATCCCGCTGGACCCATATCGTTTCGGTTATTCGTGATAACCCTAGGAATAAAAAGCGCGACGTATGACGTCGCGCTTCTCGCAGGTCCTTTGCGTTTGGGTTCAGATCGAGCGTCGCGGCACGACGCGAACGGGTTACGAAGCCATGAAACTCCAGCGATGGAAGGGGAATGACACCGCCTCATGCGAGCGGGCTACCCTCACGTCAAGGACAAACACGCGCGCACTCCATCGCTCACTGGCTTATGCCGGTTTCGCCTTTCGCGAAACCGGCTGCGCGAGCAGATCGAGCACGGCGATCGTCGAGGACGCGAGCGCCTCGACGGGCAGATGGCACAGCAGCATCTGCCGCACGGGCACGCGCCTTCGATCGGCAGGATGTGAAAGCGCTTGGCCGTGGCGAGCACGCGCGCGACGCCGAGCGGCATCACGCCGATGCCGACGCCCGCCGCGACCATCGCCGTCATGCTGTCGAAGCTGCCGACGCAAATGCGCATGTGCAGCGCGCCATCGAGCTGGCTCGCGAGCCGGCTGAGCGCAATCGAGATCGCGCAGCCTTCGGTGAGGCCGATCAAGTCGCAACCGAGCAGGTCTTCCGCGCGCACGCGATTCCGCAGTCGCCTCGAAGAGACGCAAGGTCGTGAGATCGAACTGGATGCGGTCGGGGCGGCGGTTCAAGCGGAATGAACGGAGGAAAGGAATGCGCCGATTCCAACGCGCGGCCAATGCGCGCCGGCACGACGGACGTCCGCGCTCTGCCTTCTTTTCGGTCCCGAACGTTTCGCTCCCTTCAAGCAGACGCGTGCCTGCGCAGCCCCGCGTAAACCCGCTTGCACGAGATTTTTGACGAACCTATATTGAATTTCACCATTCACTATTGCCATGCGATAAATCATGAGCGAAGACATTCTGCTGTCGAATCACGGCCGCGTTGCGGTCATCACGCTGAACCGGCCGGACAAGCTGAACGCGTGGACCACGCCGATGCGCGAAGCGATCATCGAGGCGCTCGGGCGCTTCGACGCCGACGACGATGTCGCCGCCATCATCATGACGGGCGCAGGCAGCCGCGCGTTCTCGGCGGGGCAGGACTTGTCGGAAGCGCATGACTTCGACGGCGAACGCGCCGTGGCGTGGGTCAAGGAATGGCAGCGCTATTACGCGGCGCTGCGCGGCCTCAAGAAGCCGCTCGTCATGGCGCTCAACGGCACGGCGGCCGGCTCCGCGTTTCAAGTGGCGCTGCTCGGCGATATCCGCGTCGCCCATGCGGGCGTGCGCATGGGGCAGCCGGAGATCAACGCGGGCATCGCGAGCACGACCGGCCCGTGGATCATGAACGCAATGCTCGGTATGTCGCGCACCATCGAGCTGACGCTCACTGGCCGGCTGATGGACGCCGACGAATGCCACCGCATCGGATTGATTCATCACCTCGTCGCCGAAGATCAGGTCTTCGCAAAGGCGCTCGAAATCGCGACCGAGCTGGCCGAGAAGCCGCCCGTCGCGATGCGCCTAGACAAGCAGCGTTTTCGCGAGATGACCGAGCCGGGCTTCGTCGACTGCATCGAGGCGGGCATGCGGATTCAGCGCGAAGCATACGACTCGGGCGAGCCCGCGCGGATGATGGAGGAATTCTTCCGCAAGCGCGCCAAATAAAATCGCCGGCAGCCGGCGAACCATCGCATCTCAACTTCGTGCGGGAGACCTGAACCATGACGCAAGACTTCAATCCGGCGCGCCGCCGCATGCTGCAGGGCGCGGGCGCGCTCGCCGTGGCCGGCGCGTTGCCGCTCGCGGCGCGCGCGCAATCGAAGCAGATCGTCGTGTCCGACCCGGGCGGGCCATATACGACGGCGTATCGCGAGGCGTTCTACGATCCGTTCGAGAAGGCGACGGGCATCAAGGTGGTGAGCGTCGCGCGGGAATCGCAGCCGGTCGCGCAGTTCGCGGCGATGGTGCAGACGAAGAACTACGTGTGGGACGTGACCACGCTCACGCTCTCCGCCGACATTCCTTACCTCGAATCGAAGGGCTTGCTGGAGCCCATCGGACTGAAGGCGAGCGAGTATCCCGACATCATGCCCGAGGCGATAACCCCGAACTGGCTCGGCGTCGACGTGTATTCGACCGTGCTCGCGTATCGCGCGGACAAGTTCAAGGACAACGGCCCGAAATCGTGGGCGGACTTCTGGGACGTGAAGAAATTTCCCGGCCGCCGATGCCTGCGCCGCAGCCCGCTCGATACGCTCGAACAGGCGCTGCTCGCGGATGGCGTGCCGCTCGACAAGCTCTATCCGCTCGACGTGGACCGCGCGTTCAAAAGCCTCGACAAGATCAAGCCGCACATCAGCATCTGGTGGACTTCGGGCGCGCAGGCAATGCAGGCGATCCAGAGCGGCGACGTCGACATGATCTCGACGTGGAACGGCCGCGCGCAAGCCGCGAAGGACGCGGGCGCGCCCGTGACCATCGTGTGGAATCAGGGTCTTTATTCGATCGAAGGCTGGGGCATTCCGAAAGGCACGCCGCGCGCCGATGCCGCGAAGCAGTTCGTGCGCTTTTGCGCCGACGCGAAGCGCCAGGCGCTGCTCACGCGCACGCTCGCCTACGGCCCGACCAACAAGAAGGCGTTCGAGACCATATCGAAAGACCGCGCGACGCTTCTGCCGACCGCGCCCGACAATATCCGCGACATGCGTCTGCCGAGCCCGCAATGGTGGGAAGAGAATCGCGCGAAGGTCACGGAGCGGTTCAATTCGTGGATCATTTCCTGAGGACGGCACGATGAGCGCGAAACTCGAGGCGATCGGCATTGCGAAGCGCTACGGCGAAACCGTGGCGCTGGAACCGACGGATCTCGCCGTGCAGGCCGGCGAATTCCTGACGCTGCTCGGTCCCTCGGGTTCGGGCAAGGCCACGCTCCTGCAGATGATCTCGGGGCTGGTCGCGCCGAGCGCGGGACGCATCGAGATCGACGGGCGCGACGTCACGCATGTCGAGCCGGGCAAGCGCGGCATCGGAATGGTGTTCCAGAGCTATGCGCTGTTCCCGCACATGAGCGTGTGGGACAACGTGGCTTATGGCCTGCGCATGCGCCGCAAGTCGCGCGACGAAGTGCGCGCCGCCGTCGACGATGCGCTCGCGATGGTCCGCATGACCGATTACGCGAAGCGCTTTCCGAAGGAACTGTCGGGCGGCCAGCAGCAGCGCATCGCGCTTGCGCGCTGCTTCGCGTACCGGCCATCGGTCATTCTGCTCGACGAACCGCTCGGCGCGCTCGACAAGAAATTGCGCGAACACATGCAGTCCGAGATTCGCCGGCTGCACAAGGAACTGGGCGCGACTTTCGTCTACGTGACGCACGATCAGGACGAAGCGCTCACGCTCTCCGACCGCATTTGCCTCATGAATCAGGCGCGCATCGAGCAGGTCGGCACGCCCGCCGATCTGTACGACCGCCCCGCGACGCGCTTCGCGGCGGGCTTCATCGGACACTCGAATCTGCTGGAAGGCGCGCTCGACGATGCACGCGGCGCGAGCGGCGAGCCGATCCTGCTTGCGGCGGGCGGGCGCATTCCGCTGCCGATGAGCGCGTCCGTTCCCCCGGCGCCCGCCGCGCGTCACACGCTGCTCGTGCGACCGGAAACGCCGCGTCTTGTAGAACCGGATTCCGGTTTTGTCGACGGAACCATCTCGGATGTCGTGTTCTTCGGCAGCGACACGCGCGTGCAGCTCGCGATGACCGATGGCAGCGGACTCACCGTGCGATGCGAGCGCAGCCTCACGCCGCGCATCGGCGAGCGCGTCGGGCTCGTGTGGGACCCGTATCGCACGACGCTGCTCGTCGCGTGAAATGACCGAGGAGACGTCCATGACCATCGCCCTGCACGCGCACCGCGAAAACGAAGCGCGGCCGCGCGGCCGCTCCGTCTGGCTCGCGCGCACGATGCGCGTTTTGCCGGTCGTGCCGACGCTCCTCTTCCTGCTCGTCTTTTTCATCGTGCCGGTCGGCGAGATTCTGCAAGGCGGGCTCGTCAGCGCGGAAGGGCAGATCGGTCTCGCGCAGTTCGCACGCATTGCGCGCACGCCGGTGTATGCGAAGGTGCTGTGGATCACCTTCGCCATTTCCTTCATGACGGCGGCGCTTTCCATCCTGCTCGGCTATCCGGTCGCGTACATGCTGAGCCGCCTGTCGGAGCGCGTGCGCGAACGCTGGCTCTTGTGGATCATGCTGCCGTTCTGGACGAGCTATCTCGTCAAGACGTATGCGTGGATGCTGCTTCTCTCGAAGACCGGCGTGCTCTCGACGATCGCGCTGTCCCTTCACCTCGTGAGCGAGACGAGCGGCACCATTCCATCGCTGACGGGCGTTCTGATCGGCATGGTGCATTCGATGCTCCCGCTCGCCGTCATGACGATGCTGCCGGTCATGCGCGGCATCGACGATCGTTTGACGCAGGCCGCCGAAACGCTCGGCGCGGAACGCAGCACGAGTTTCTTCACGGTGTTTCTGCCGCTGTCGTCGCCGGGCGTCGCGGCGGCGGGCCTGCTCGTGTTCATTTCGAGCCTCGGCTTTTTCATCGTGCCCGCGCTGCTCGGCTCGCCGAAGGAAACGATGATCGCGCAGCTCGTCATTTCGTCCGTCCTCGAACTCTTCGACATGCGTTTCGCCGGCGCGCTTTCGACGGTGCTGCTCGTCTGTTCCATTGCGATCTTCTTCGTGTACGACCGCATGGTGGGACTCACGTCGCTCACCGGAGAAGTGACGGAGCGCTCGCGCGGATCGCGTGCGCAGGGAGTCAGGCTCGCCGTTCTGATGATGGCCGGGCGCGTTTTCGCACCGTTCATGATGCGGCGGCGCGTGAGCGCGGAGACGACCGCGCGCGCGGCGAGTCCGCTCGGTCTCTATACGTGCGTCGTCATGGTGGCGCTCGTCGCGCCCGTGCTCTCCGTCATTCCGTATGCGTTCACGAAAAGCGATTACATCGCGTTTCCGCCGAAGCTCTTCAGCACGCGATGGTTCGGCACGTTCATGGATTCGCCTGTGTGGCAGAGCGCCATCGTCCGTTCATTCGAAGTCGGTTTCGGCACCGCGCTGCTCTCGCTTCTGCTCGGCTTCGGCGCGACGCTCGCCATGACCCGCATGCCGCGCCGCGCGAGCAAGCCGCTCTTCGCGCTGCTCGTTGCACCGCTGATCGTGCCGCGCATCGTGGTCGCGGTCGGCCTGCTCTATCTGTTCGGGCGCTTCGGGCTGACGGGCACCAATCTCGGGCTTGTCATCGGCCATACGGTGCTTGCGATTCCCTACGTCGTCGTGACGCTCGCGGCCGGTTTCCAGCGCTTCGACTGGCGCCTCGACGATGCCGCCCGCGTCATGGGCGCGTCCCCGTTGCGACGCATCACATCGGTCGTGCTGCCGCTTCTGATGGCGAGCGTCACGGCCGCGTTCCTCTTTGCGTTCCTCGTTTCGTTCGATGACCTAACGATCGCGATCTTCGTTTCCGGCGGCATCAATTCGACGCTGCCGAAGCAGATGTGGGACGACATCCAGCTCGCCGTCACGCCGACGCTCGCCGCCGTATCGACGACGCTCGTCGTGCTGATCGCGCTCGTCGTGATGGTGTCGTCGTGGCTCAGGCGCAGGACGCGCTGATTTTCGCGCTGAATCTCGCGCTTATCACTCGGTTCGGACATGCATCGTTACTCAGACTACTTCGCTCACCGGCACGCGCACGACGAACTCGACTGCGCACCGCTGCTCGCGGCGGGACTGCGCGCCACGCCCGCGCGCACCGTCGTTCATTCCGGCGATCACGCGATGACGTGCGAGGACATTTCGCGTCACGTCGCGCAATTGCAGCGCTGGTTCGCGTCGCTCGGGCTCGTGCCCGGCGACCGCGTCGCGGTGATGCTCGGCAATAGTCCCGAGCATATGCACCTCATTTATGCGCTCGTGATGTCTGGCCTCGTGTGGGTGCCCGTCAACACGAAGTTGCGCGCGGCGGGCCTCGACTATCTGCTGCAACATGCGGAGCCGAAGCTCTTTATCGTCGATGACGAATACGATGCCGTGACCGCCGCGCTCGATTGCGGCGCGGCGCGGCGCATGCGTCTGCCCGCGTTCGATGCGGACAACGCAAGCGCCACGTTCGATACGCCGGCTATCGGCGTGCACGATCCGCTGTGCATCATCTATACGTCGGGCACGACGGGCGCGCCGAAAGGCGTCGTCTTCACGCACCGGATGATGCGCATTGCGAGCGAAGCGGCGCTGAAAGTCGCCGACGTGCGCGACGGCGACCGCCTGTTCCTTTGGGAGCCGCTCTGTCATATCGGCGGCGCGCAGATGCTGCTTCTGCCGTTCATGGAGAACGTGACGCTGCATGCGGTGCCGCGCTTCTCGGCCTCGCAATTCTGGCCGCAAATCGAACGCGCGGGCGCGACGCAGCTTCACTATCTGGGCGGCGTGCTCGATATCCTGATGCAACTGCCGGAGAGCGCGCAGCCGCCGACGCATACGCTGCGCGTCGCATGGGGCGCGGGCGTGAGCGCACCGGCGTGGGAGCCGATTCAGGCGCGGCTCAAGGTGCGGCTGCGCGAGTGCTACGGCATGACCGAATGCGCGAGCTTTGCGACGATGAACGTCACCGGCAAGCCGGGTTCGATCGGGCGTCCGCTGCCGTGGATCGACATCGAATTGCTGGATGAAAACGGCCAGCCGGTCGCCGAAGGCGAAGCGGGCGAGATCGTGCTCGCGAGCAGGGTGGAAGGCACGTTCCTGCCCGCGTACCTTCACAATCCCGCAGCGACGCACGCGGCGATGCGCCACGGCAAGCTGCACACCGGCGACCGCGCGCGCCGCGATGCCGACGGCGATTACTTCTTCGTCGGCCGTCAGACCGACAGCATGCGCGTGCGCGGCGAGAACGTGTCCGCATGGGAGATCGAGCGCGTGTTCGCCGCGCATCCGGCGATACGCGCGAGCGCGGCAATCGGCGTGGCATCGGCGATTGGCGAGCAGGACATTCTGCTCAACGTGCAGTTCGAGGACGAACCGGTGGACTGGGAAGCGTTGCACGCATGGGCGCGCGAGCGGCTCGCGAGTTTTCAGTTGCCGCGCTATTACCGCGCGGTATCGGGCTTCGAGATGACGGCGAGCGAGCGCATCCGCAAGCACTTGCTGCCGCGCACGGTCGACGATGCCTGGGACCGGCTCGCGAGCGTGCAGGCGTAGCGATCGCCATGGGATAATCCGCGCCTTCGAACCGACGACGACATACGATGAACGACGAGTCCAAAGTCCCGCGCGAGCGCAAGAGCCGGGCGGCCAGGCCGCGCGGCGAGGCAGGAAACGCGGGCGCGTCGTCGCTCTATGTGCAGTCGGTCGAGAAGGCCATGAAAGTGCTGACCGCCTTCGATGGCAGCAAGCGCCAGTTGTCGCTCTCCGAGATTGCGGCGCTGACCGGCTTCGATCTGAGCGCGACGCAGCGCTTCACCTACACGCTTTCCGCGCTCGGCTATCTGCTGAAGGACCCGGACAGCCGCAAATACGAGTTGTCGCCGCGACTGTTGGACTTCACGTTTCACTATCTGACGTCGAACGAACTCGTGAGCCGCGCGACGCCTTATCTTCAGCAACTCGGTTCCGAAACGGAAGAGGCGACCAATCTCACCGTGCTCGACGATACGGACATCGTGTTCGTGCTGCGCATCGTGAGCCGCAACGTGTTCAACGCGCACGTCATCACCGGGTCGCGTCTGCCGGCGTATTGCACGGCGCCCGGTCTCGCCATACTCGCGACGCTCTCGGACGGCGAGATCGACGACATTCTCTCGCGCACGAATCTCGTGGCTTATACGGCGTCCACGGTGTGCGAGCCGCGGCGCATTCGCGAGCGCATCGCGCGCATTCGCAAGGCCGGATACGCGCATGCCGAAGACGAGTACTTCGTGAGCGACATATCGACGGCGGCGGCCATCACGAACGCGCATGGCCGAGGCATCGGCGCGGTGAATATCGCGGTTGCCCGATCGCGCTGGCAGCCGGATCGCGATGAACGGCGTTTCGCGGACCTCGTCATCTCGACGGCATCGGCGATATCGACGCGAAGACGGCTGGACTAGCAGCGAAGCGTTGTGCCTAATGCGAAAAGACCTGCTCGTCGCCTTCTGAAAGCAACGAGCCGGTCCTGACGTGAACCGTGCGGCGCATTGCTGCGCGCGAATTACATCGGATGGCTTGCGACGTAGTTCTTGTATGCGGTGTAGGCGGGCTTCTGCGTCTTGCCGTCGGACTTCAGGAGACCGAAGGTGCCTTCGCTATCGTCATACAGCTCGAACGCCTGGATCGACTGAATGTTGTACGTCGATGCGAGGCTTTGATACTGCGCCATCATCAGGCTGCCCGACAGGTACGCCGCGGCTTGCTGATCGGTGCCATAGCCGGGGCGAACGCCGAACTCGTTGATCCACACCGGCTTGCCGAACGAGTGCAGCACCGACAGCATGTTGAAGCAGCCCGAGCCGCCGCATGCGTGGGTCATGTCGCCCTGATTCGAGTACCAGTGCCATGCGGTGATGTCCCAGTTCACGGTCGGATGGCCGTGCGTGCCGTCGGGCTGCGAGCCGTCCGCAAGCATCTGGAAGAACGCGTAATGCAGCCAGGTGCCGTCCACGATGATCTTCGCCGACGTGTTCGCCGACTTGACGCCCGCGATCAGGCCGCGAATCACGCCTCGCGCGATCACGAAGTTCTGGTTCTTGTAGTGCGTCCAGCTCGTGCCGTCCACGTTGCCGTTGATCGCCTGTGCTTCCAGTTCGTTGCCCACTTCGATGTACTTGTAGTTGTACGTTCCGGCCGCTTGCTGGCCGAGCGTGTAGCCCGCGTTATACGCGTCCTGTTCCGAGTTATATCCGGTGCCGAGCAGGATCACGGGATACAGCGTCACGCCGCCGGCCGCCATCGTCTGCGCGGCCTTCGCGACGACTTTCGCGGACGCCAGGCTATATACGTCGTTACGATAAATCTTGACGCCGAGGTCCTGGAGCTGCGCGAGCTGCGTGCTGACGGGCGTGCTGTCGAATGCGCCGCCGTTCGTGATGTGGCCGTTCATGCCGTAGAAGATCGACGTGCTGGTCGCGGCCTTGTCGGTCGACTCGGGCAACGCGGACTTGTCGGTCGCTGCGTCGATGGGGCTGTCGCCGCCGCCGCAGGCGGCCAGCAACACGCTCGCCGCAAGCGCGGTGGCGATTGCGGCGACATAGCGCGCGGAGAAGAAGTTATACGGGCGATTGGATACTTGCTTTCGATTCGTCATTGTAGTTAGTACCACTAATGTAGAAGTGCAGTGACTACCACGGCGCAGCCCAAACGTTCGAGCAAAAGGCATCGCAACGATTGAACGATGATCTTGCGGACCGTAACGATCGTCCGGACGCATTTGATTCGTGGTCCGAACGGAATGTCCATCGAGGTGTCGAAGCCGGCGCGACAGCGCACGAGCGCAACGGAAGAGGACGGGGTTCTACTGATACGGCCCAGCGCGCAACAGAGGCAGGCGGTCTGGATGGCGAAACGAGCAAACGCAAATGTTCGCCCGCGTAGTGCCTTAAGCGATTGCCTTAGTGAATCGGCATTGGCTCAAAGCATTGGGTCGTCCCGAGGATGTGCGACGCTTCTCGAACTGGTAGCAACTACCGGAGACTCCGGATTAGTCGCTTGCCTCGGAAACGTTTGCTGATATTCGGACAACG
>NZ_CP084269.1 GCF_022879595.1 Caballeronia sp. Lep1P3
TTGCCCGCTGTGAACACGATCGCCATTCTAATGGATTGGACTTCGTGGACGAGCGAAGTCTGCGAGCTCACGCCTCGAACAGGGCCGCCAATCACTTTAACGAGCCCTTCCGAATCCTCAGCCGGATAAAGCCGGTCCGTTCCGATCGCTGACTTGCATCCTGCACTATGGCGCGCGACATCTACTCGTTCATTCGGCGCCTCGCCCTTGTCGGTGTTTGGCTTGCGCTTTCGTTCTTGATTTTCACGTTGTGGTTACAGCTCTGCTGCCGAGACAGTCATGGTTGTGGCGGCAATTTCATCAGCCGCAAGTAGTCGGACCCTGCTATTTGCGGCAGTGCCTTTACTGGAAAGGTATGTCGGTCGGCGCGCGGCCCATCAAGGAGGCGGTATTCGTGGGCCTAATCGGCATGGGCGCAAGCTTTGGTTGCATGCTCAACGCGCTGATCGCGCTGGCCGAAAGCGTCTCGTCGATATAAGCCGCAGCAACCCGCGAAGGGTCGCCCCTTTCACTGTTATCGCATTACTGCCCAGCTCACTCTAGGATTGATGCCGGGGCGAGCGCACAGGCAAGTTGTCGGTTTTGTGCGGCAATACGAACGTTATTTCGTACACGGCGCTGGACCTCATTGCGGGCCATACTGATTCATGGAACAAGTCTTGCTCCATAGAGTTTTGGCCTCGCGTTAACGGCATAGCGCTTCGCTGGCAGGCGCGTGCGGTGCTAGTGGCGGCGCAACGTGCCTATTGGCCGCCGAGACCGCGCCGTGCCACGGCCTGACGCTGCGCACCGCCACAGGCCAACGTGAGGGCGTCGGTGACCGGTGGGTGCCGTTCGGCGATGACGACGTTGACTGCACTTATGTCGCCAACGTACCCCAATCGAGAGAATGCGGTCGGCCCGGATCTGCTCGACCAACCGCGCATCGGCGTTCTAGGCGCAGCGCCAATATACCGTCGCCAGAATTGTCGGGCCGTCCTTTTGTTGCGGGGCTCAGGCCGGATTGAAACACTTCGCGCGTTTTCGGAAGAATTAGAGTCACAATGTCTGATCACGATCATCATGAGCATACGCATGACCACAGCCGTGACGCCGCCGGGCATGAACACGGCCCCGGAGGTCATCATCATCACGCCCCGCCTGCTGGGTTCGACGGAGCATTTGCGCTCGGATCGGCATTGAATGCGGGGTTCGTTGTGGCGGAAGTGGTATACGGCCTCGCCGCGCATTCCGTCGCGCTTCTGGCGGACGCTGCCCACAATCTCGGAGACGTGCTCGGCCTGCTGCTGGCATGGTGGGCCGCGTGGCTGGGGCGGCGTCATCCGACGAAAACCCGGACCTATGGCTATGGCCGCAGCTCGATTCTCGCTTCCCTGACTAATGCAGTCGTCCTGTTGGTCGGCGTCGGCGGCATTACAGTCGAAGCCGTGCGCCGCTTGGTGCAAGGGGTTCAGCCCGGTGAGGTCGGCGGCAAGACCGTCATGATCGTGGCGGCTGTGGGCATCGTCGTCAACGGCGTCACTGCGCTGTTTTTCGCCAAGGGACGCAAGGGCGATCTCAACGTAAAAGGCGCTTTCCTGCACATGGCTGCCGATGCGGCAGTATCGGCGGGGGTGGTCGTTTCGGGCCTTGTCATCCTGCTGTCCGGCTGGGCATGGCTCGACCCCATAGTGAGCCTAATCATCGCCGCGCTTATCCTTTTTTCAACGTGGGGCCTGCTCAAAGACAGCCTGAATCTCGCGCTGGACAAAGTGCCAGAAGGCGTCGATGCCGCCAAGGTTCAGGCCTTTCTCGCGGCCCTGCCAGGCATTCGAGAGGTTCATGACCTGCATATCTGGCCTCTTAGCACGACGGAAATCGCGCTGACAGCGCATCTTGTGCGGCCCCATGCCGGGACAGACGACGCCTTCGTGCAGCATGTCTCTGATCAACTGCATGAGCAGTTCGGCATCGGTCACGCGACTTTGCAGGTCGAAGAAGGCGACCGGGCCCATGCGTGCCGGCTTGCTTCTTCAAACGTGGTTTGATAAGCCGAAAAAGGCCTGCAACGCGCCGTGGTCCAAGCACCATTGCTCTGGCTTTTGGTGGAATTGCTCCGAACGAGCGGGTCTATGATCGGTCTGCTTTGCTCGAGCGACAAGGACTTCATGCTCTATTGCGAAAGCCAGTCGCCAGTTCAACATCGCCGCGCAACTGCGACAAATCTATTGCGTACTATGTATTTTCTGGCAATTCCCTCATAGAAATAGGTGAAGCATCTCGGTCCGGGCGCGTACCCGTATCGATTCTATCGAACCGGAACCCGCCACGTTCGATCAGCGAGCGGACTGGACGGTTCAAATGACAGCCGCCACTCATGCACCGCCACGCAGGTGTCAGCCAGGCCTGCCAGCGGCGCACGCCGGGCTCGGGCGCTAGACCGTGCTCAACGAACAGCAATCGGCCCGACGGCGCCAGCACGCGCCGGATTTCCCGCAGCGCGCTACCGACATCCTGGATCGAGCACAGCGTCCAGGTGCTTACCACCGTGTCAATGCTCTGGTCTGGAAGAGGAATGCATTCCGCCGACGCCATCAGGAAATCGACCGGTGGGCTGGCGCCCGCCGCGTGACGACGTGCCATCTCCACCAGTTCCACAGATGGCTCCAGTGCGAGAACACCACGCACGTTCTCGCCATACAACGGCAGATTCAGACCCGAGCCTGCCCCAATTTCTAGAACGCGGCCCGTTGCGGCTCCAACGACGGCCTACGGTACGGCGTCAACACTGCATTGCGCATTGCCAGATCGCACAGCCGCGGGAGTAAGCAGTGATCGTAGATGCCCATCGATTGGTCCCCTCCCTTCAAAAAGACGTGCTAAAAACTATTCATTGGTCGAGCCGCTGCGGGTGAATCCCAGTCGATCCCTTGCCGGACATCGGTTCTTACTCCGCGAAATAGCCGCGGCACGCCGTCCGCTGGCACTTGAGGGCGAAGGCTCATGACTGCGGCCACGGCAGCCGAACGTCGATCCGTCGGAACCCAGCCGAGTGACCGTGGCTTCCGCCGCCGGTCCGCGTTTTGTATGCAGATCGCCGGAACGCACACGGCCCTTTTCGGTCTCCGGCGACGCAGCTGGTTCGCTGTGCGAATTCACGCTTATCATCATGATGAGCATCGACAGCGGACACAGCAGGAACAGCAGGAAGGGGCCGGCACTCACGATGAGCGCGCGAAGCTGTGGGAGCACAACATAGGCCGTCGCAAGGGCGAGCAGCGCTAGGGTGCCCGTAGCAAGCATGGTTTTTGTGCATTTCATGATGTTTCCTTGGAATCCGAGAGTTGATGGAGGCGCATGGTCGCCCGGTTATTTCGTTGGCGTCGTCTGAATCTTGTCGGCGTACTTAAGCATGATGTCGCCCATCGCCTTCATCATTTCGCCGTGCATCTGCATCGCGAGCTTTTCGTTGCCGGGCGGCAATTGACCCATCATCATGGGGCAGCCCTGCATCATCGCTGCGCCCATCATGTGATCGTTCATCATCTGGCCGCCCATCATCGACGGGCCGTGCACGTCCGACCGAGGCGGGGTCGATGGGTGCGAATCGGCCGCGATGCTTAAACCGTTCGCGGCCAGCAAAGAGGTAACGAGCAACGGCATTACAACAAAGCGTCTGGCATTCATGGCGTATCCTTTCTATCGAAGGTGTGACGATGCATCCAGTTCACCCTGCGGTCATTGCAGGTCATTGCGAAATCGTTAAACCGATGTGTCATGGCGAGCACGATCGAACCGTAACTGCGGTTCAGATCGGGAGGCAGTGGGAACTTAGAGCGCTTGCGGCGGGCGTTGAGGCAGCTCGGGAATGAACTGCGATATCAGTAGGGTGTTGTGGTGCGCGTATGTAGTTGAAGCTATTGCGGGAACAGGCACGGACGTCGCTGCAGGAAGCGCGAACATGACGCAGGACAGCGCACCCGCGCAGCTTTGACAGGTGGGCTGATGGTGCTGCGCCGCCCCCGCTGCCGCGGCATGCATGTCGACCATCGGCGTCGTGCCTTGGTGCGACGCGAGTTGCGAAGTGACGACTGGCGACGCGTGATGCGGACAAAGCAGCGCGGGCGCGGCGAAGCCCGAGAGGGGCAGCCACGCGATCAGAAAACTCAGCACTAGTTTGACGATCCGTCTCACGATCTTCCCTCCGTCTTGCGCGGCGACGCTCGGCTGTGCGAGTTCGACGTAGGCGGTATCGAAGGATGCACGGGTTGACGTGCGAGCCGCCGAACGTCTTGATCGCCGCCAATTGATTCGAAAATCGGGCACGCCGGGCGCGCATCGCCTGTGCAATGGCTGGCAAGGTAAGCGAGCGCGCCACGCATCTCTAGGAGTTCCGCGATTCGTGCGTCGAGTTCGGCGACGTGCTGCATGGCAATCTTCTTGACCTCCGCGCTTGCGCGATCGCGGTCTCGCCAGAGTGCGAGCAGGCATCGAATCTGTTCGACCGGAAAGCCGAGCGTGCGCGCTTGATGAACGAAGCGCAATACCTGGACATCGCCTCCCTCGTACATCCGGTATCCCCCTCCGGTCCGTCCGGCAGCCTGGAGGAGATCGATACTCTCGTAGTAGCGGATCATCTTGGGGGAGACCCCCGACGCGCTGGCTGCCTGCCCAATATTCATGGCACATCTCGCAATTTCAGCACTCTCACGTCCGCGACGCCGCGATACGGGCTTCGTCGTGTTCCGTGAACGGGATGCCTCACATTCGTACGATTTCAATTTAGACGATCCAATGATGGCAACGTCAAGGCCTTTCGCCGAAGCCCGACTCAATATAGACCTTCCAACGATCGGAAGGTCAAGATGCGATGCGATGAAGTTCTGCGCATCTTCGCAAGCAAGGAAGAACGTCGCGCAGGGAAAAATGATGTTGAACGCAGGGTGGCCGCCATGACGGCATCGAGCTGCCTCGCCTATACTGAATTTATGAAATCCCTGACCCGACTCGTCGCGATCATGCTGATCGCATGGTTGCCAGTTTTTGGTTACCCTGCGACGAGCTGGGCCTGTCCGGCTATGTCTTCCACATCCGCGGTCCGAGTGCAGCACCATTACAAAGGGACGGCATGTGAAACGCGTGACTCAAAGGAGCACACTGCAGCTTCCGGTACGGCGTGTCACGCCGGGCTGCCCTGTGCAATGCCTTTTGTTGCATCCCTGCCGCTGACGTTCATTTCCCTCGCCACGCCAAGCCCCTACGCTTCCGTGAATCGTGTCCTGATCTCCCAGTACGCACCGGAACCGCCCCAACGCCCCCCGAAAGTGAGCTGATTTCCGCCGACTTCGACGCCGGTCCGTCGCGGTGTGCTTCCGCTCGACCTCGTGAAAGCGCGCCCCTTCGCTGTGACATGCCGGATAACGGAACCGATGGCTCGGGCGCCAAAGCGCAAGACCCATTTCGAGGCGTTCGGCGAACTCGCTCGACATCACTGCATGAATGACCGCGACGGTTGCGCTCATTGACGCTTGATGCCCGCCTTACCGTGGCGCGGTAGTGCTTTGCCGTAGGGGATTGAAATGAAACACCGCCAAGCTGATCGGGCAACATCAGAGTGCGGGCGCCTCGGCGTCTCAGGCCACATCGACCGGAAACGTCGACGCATCCTGTTCTGGCTCGTGCCAACGGCGCTGGCAGCGGGCGCATCGTCCATCTTGTTTGAAATGGTCTCATCGAGGCACTCCCACGCCCATGCCACTGCGCAGGCATCTTCGACGAGCACCTCGACCTGGCGCGTCGGCATGTTGCGGTCTAATGGATTGCGCATCATCCCCAGCGGGCGCAACGATGCTTCGCACGTACTCGCGCCCGAGCAGTTCCCCGACCCCGAAACGCGCCATGCGTACTGAGTGGCCACGCAGATTCCCGCCACGCTCAACCAGCTGTATTGCTGGTGCGGTTGTGAAAATACCGGCGAGCATCGCTCGAACCTCCAGTGCTTCGAGGACAAGATGGCCGTCACGTGCGCCGTCTGCCGTGGGACAGCGGAGATCGCGTTCGCCATGACGCGCGAGGGCGTCACCGATGCGGGGCGGATTCAGGCGGCCGTCGATGCAAAGTGGGCGCCGAAAGGATAGTGGGAATCGGTCGAGCTGCCCACTTCATGACTGGCCGGCCCTTGTACTGATGGGCGCCTCATGCCACGGAGATGAACGATGACAACCGTCCACCGTCTCACCCGCCGGACGCTCCTGCGGGCGTCGCTCGCCTCAGCCGTGATTGCCGTCGGCACACGGCCACCTGCGTCGTTTTTGTTGTCGGATGCGCGTGCCGCCGGTCAGTCTTTCGTACCTGATGTGTCGATCGAACTGCACGCTCAGCCAGATCGGCTGAACCTGCTGTCCGGTTCCGCGACGCGCGTGTGGCGTTATGACGGCAAGGTCGTGCAGGGCGATCCGCGCGTCCTGTCTTTTCTCTCCGATGGCTACGCACCCGTGGTGCGCGTGCGCCGCGGCCAGAAAGTGCGGATCGAATTCGTCAATGACCTGCCGGAACCGACGATCGTCCACTGGCACGGTCTGCTCGTCCCCGCCTCGATGGACGGGCATCCGCGCAACGCGATTGCCACGAAGCAGCGCTACGTGTACGAATTCGACGTCCTGAACCGCGCGGGAACCTACTGGTTCCACGCCCATCCGGACGGCCGCACGGGTGCACAAATCTATCAAGGCCAGGCAGGGTCCATCCTCGTCGAAGACGACGAGGATGCGGCGCTCGCATTGCCCAGTGGCATATACGACGTGCCATTGATGATCCAGGACCGCAACATCGACAGCGACAATCAGTTCGTCTATCTGACGCAGCGAGCCGGCGGAATGATGGGCGGTCGAGGCATGATGGGCGGGGGAATGATGGGACGCGGCATGATGAACGGCGCCCCCGGCGCAGGCCTGTCCGGGGGCAACATGGACGACATGATGACGCGGATGATGGGCTTCCTCGGCGACCGGATCCTCGTCAACGGACGTCCGGACTATGTGCTCCCGGTCGCCACGCGCGCATACCGGCTGCGGCTCCTTAATGCATCCAATAGCCGCGTCTACAAGCTCGCATGGCGCAACGGTTCACGTTTGACCGTGATCGGCACGGACGGTGGCTTGCTCGAGAGGCCACTCCGGCGCAGCTACGTTGCGCTGGCGCCGGCCGAGCGACTCGACCTATGGGTCGACTTCAGCGGCAAGCCCACCGGAACCGTCCTGACGCTCGAAAGCCAGGCGTTCGCGGGTGACGTCGCGATGGGCGGGATGATGACGCGGACTGCGCTGCCGATGGGGGAGCGCTTTCCGGTGCTGACGGTTAAGGTCACCCGGCCCGAACGCGTGAGCGATGCGTTGCCCGCGACGTTGGCCAAAATCCCCACGGCCCGTGCGCGTGATGCGAGCAACTTCATGCGGCCGAGATCCTTTGGCATCACGATGGGTATGATGACGTGGGGTATCGACGGGCGCCAGTTCGAGATGGACGGGGTATCGCCGGCGGAGACCGTCAAGGCCGGAACGACCGAAGTCTGGGAATTTCGCAACGACGAATCGATGATGCTGATGGCGCATGCATTTCACGTGCATGGCGTGCAGTTCCGCGTGCTCGAGCGCACCGTCAGCGCGGATCTCGCGGATGCACGTCGCACGCTATCGGACGGCTACGTTGACGATGGATGGAAGGACACCGTGCTCATGATGCCGGGCGAGCGCGTGCGCCCGCTCGTCCATTTCGGCGAGCGCACCGGTCTGTTCCTGTACCACTGCCACATGCTCGAGCACGAGGACTCGGGATTGATGCGCAACTATCTCGTCGAGCGTTAGCGGAGCCATCCGCCCCGGCGAATCGATGTAACACCAATGGATGTCAGCCATGAAGATCACCCGTCGTACATTCATTTCGGTCGCCGCCGGACTCGCCTCATTGGCGACGTTGGGCCGCCACGCCCATGCGGATTCCGGTGTCGTAGAGGAAAGCGACGCGAACGCCGTCGCGCTCGGCTACAAAAGGGATGCGAGCCAGGTCGACAAGACGAAGTTTCCGAAGTTTCAGGCGGGGCAGGCCTGCGCGAGTTGCCAGCTCTTTCAGGGCAAGGCGGGTGACGCCATGGCGCCATGCACCATCTTCGGCGGCAAGCAGGTCAGCGCGAAAGGCTGGTGCAGTGCGTATATGAAAAGAACCTGACCATTCAGCCTATCGCGAGCAGATCATGGAAGCACAGTGCGTTGTCGCGATCGTTCGGCCGGAAACCCTTGATGCGCTCGAGAAAGAGATCCACGCCATCGATACGCATGGCGTCACGATCACGCGGGTGAAGGGATTCGGTGCCCATCTGAATCCCTATGCGGACCATTGGGAAACCGAACACCTGAAGATCGAGATCTTTACGCGGGCGTCGGACGTTGATGCACTCGTCGACGCGATCATGAGAGTGACGCATGTTGGCGCGCCGGGCGACGGCATCGTTGCAGTCATGCCAGTCGCCGGCTTCTACAGCATCCATTCGATGAAGCAGGTCGCGCCTTGACCTGCTTAACCGGGTAACGCGTCCTTCAGATCGCGTGCCCGGTCGATTTTTCGGCCGAACACAGCGCGTCGATGCCCGCGCTGAGCTCATCGGTTCCATTGGCGCAAATGCGCGAGAAACTCGTCCGCGCCGACAAACCCCGCTAGTTGCGCCTCGGGCACCGGCCGGCCGTCCTTACCGTAGAAAATCAGCGCCGGCGGGCCGAACAACCCAAAGCGCTTCAGCATCGCGGCGTGTTCCGCCGTGTTGCTCGTCACGTCGATACGCAGCAGCGTCCAGTGCGTGAATTCGTCGACTACGCTTGGATCGTTGAATCTGAAGCGTTCGAGCTCCTTGCAAGTGATGCACCAGTCGGCGTAGAAGTCGATCATCACCGGCCGGCCGTGTGCGTTCGCGAGTGCGCGGTCCAGCTCGACATTCGAGCGTATCGCTTCAAATCGCGCAGCCGCTTGTTGTCCCGCGCTCCCCGGCGCGGATGTCTGCATGATGCCGCCCAGCGGCCGCAACGGGTCGAAACGCCCCGACACAACACCCAGGAGTTCTGCAATCCCCACGACCAGCAGCAACACCCCCAGTGCCTTGCCGACCCGCTGAATCCCAGGTGCGTCGGGCGGCAGCGGATCGATCGCGCGCAGCCTTACGCCCGCGCTCGCAAACAATACCGCGAGCAGCGTCATGAGCAGCCAGTCAGACAGCAGCGAATAAACGAACCAGAGCGCCGCGGCCAGCAACATAAATCCGAGCGTGTTCTGCACGGCGACCATCCATTTCCCGGCCTTCGGCAGTGCGTGTGCGCCGAACGTGCCGAACGCCAGCAGCGGCAGCCCGATGCCCATCGCCATCGCATAGAGCGCCAGCGCTCCGCCGATAACGTCGCGGCTGTTCGCGATATAGAGCAGCGCGCCCGCGAGAACCGGTGTGGAGCACGGCCCGACGATCAGCGCCGACAGCATGCCCATCACGAACACGGGCGCCGCATGTCCGCCCGGCAGCACGCTGCTCCACTCCGCGAAGCGGGTCTGCCAGCTGGCGGGTACCTGCAGCCGGAACACGCCGAACATGCCGAGCGCAAACACCACCATCAGCGCACCGAACGCGGCTAGCACCCAGGCTCGTTGCGTCAACGCGACGAGCGGCATCCCGGCGAGCGCCGCGACGGTGCCGGCCACGGCATAGGTCAGCGCGAGCCCCTGCACGTAACCGAACGACAATCCGAAGCCACGCCACAGCGAAGCGGGTCGTGCGCCGCCGCCGATGACGGCCGCGACAATCGGAATCAAAGGATACATGCAGACCGTCGTCGCCATCAGCAAACCGCCGAGCAGGAAGCCCGCCATCTCGAGCAGGGTGATGCCGTTTGCCGGACGCAGGTTGATCCCGAACACCGACAGCGCGGGACGGTTGTCTGCGGTGCTTGTCGGCAAAGACGCGGCTCCGAGACCATCGTCGGTCGCCGCGCGGATGACCGTTCCGTCGGCATCAATGCGAAAGTTGCGCGTCTGCGGCGGATAGCAGACGCCCGCGTCCGCGCATCCTTGGGACGTCACCGACAACGCGACGCCGCCAGCCGCAATTGCGCGAGGCAGCGTGATGCGAAGACCCAGTGGCTGGTGATACACCGTGACCATGCCGAAAGTCGGGTCGCTTTTGAGCTCGCCGGGCGGCAGCACGTCGGGCTTGACCGCTGTGCCATCCACTGCAAAGCTGAAGCGGTCTCGATAGAGGTAGTAGCCCTTGTGGGTATCGAAGTCGAGATCGACTTGCTGCGGGCTGCTGAGCGACACGTTCAGGGGAAAGGCGCTTTCAGGTGGCAGCAGGTCGGACTCGTCGACCGCGTAGACGGCAAACGATGCAAGCGCGAACAGCATGCCAAGCAAGATGCGCAGCGTGAGCGCATGTGCCCGGCGTCCGGGTACGGGCTTCGCCGCCAAATGCAACGTATTCACGACCGACTCCATTCGGGGACACCGCGCGCGGAGCCGGCCGTCGGCAGCCGGTCCCGCAAACGCGGCGTTTGTCCATCAGGACGATTCTTTCACCATCTTCACGATGGTCAGGGTGCCGCCGACATTCTCGACGCGCACCTTTACCTTGTCGCCTTCGTGGGCCTGCTTGACCATCGCTGCGTCCTTCGCCTTGTAGGCCATCGTCATTGCCGCCATGCCGATATTGGCGAATTCACCGTGCTTGAGCGTGATCATGCCGGTCGAGGCATCGACTTTTTTCACTTCCGCGTCGGTGAGTGCGGCATTGGACGACGACGCGGACGGCTTCATCGACATATTCTTTCCGGACATGTCGTCGCCAGCGAACGCTGACGTTGCAAAGGCGCCGATCGCATAGATCGCGGCAGTCACGACAAGAAACTTCCTCATTGAACTTCTCCAGTTTGTGTTGAAGGCACATTCGTGCCAGAAGGGACTGCTTGGGAAGTCCGCTCCGGGTTGCGCTTGCGCGCACGACGACGCTGCAGCAGGAACCAGGCGGCGGGAATGACGAACATCGACAGCAGCGGCGCGGTAACCATGCCGCCCACCATCGGCGCGGCAATGCGCTGCATCACTTCAGAACCTGCGCCATGCCCGACCATGATCGGCACGAGACCGGACAGCACGACGGCAACCGTCATTGCCTTGGGCCGCACGCGCAGCACGGCGCCTTCGCGGATCGCGTCGGCTAAGACTGTTTCCGTCAACGGCTCGCCGGCTTCTAGCCGATCATTCAGCGCGCCTTTCAAGTACAGCAGCATCACGACGCCGAATTCGGCCGCGACGCCCGCGAGCGCGATGAAGCCGACCGATGTCGCGACCGACACCGCATGACCCAGAATCCAGATGAACCAGAGGCCGCCGACCAGCGCGAACGGTACGGTCGACATCAGCAGCAGCGCGTCCGCCGACGAGTTGAACGTCAGGAACAGCAACACGAAGATCACGACAAGCGTGACCGGGATGACCGTGCGCAGCTTCGCCGCCGCCCGCTCCAGGTACTCGAACTGCCCGGACCACGCGATCGAATAGCCGGGCGGCAGCTTGACCTGCTGTGCGACAGCTTTTTGCATCGCCTGCACCGCCGACTGAAGATCGGTATTGCGGATGTCGACGTACACGTAACCGGAGAGTCGCGCGTTTTCGCTGCGGATCATCGGCGGCCCGTCGGCGATCGTGATGTGCGCGACGTCGCCCAACTGAATTTGCGCGCCGCGCTCCGTCACGATCGGCAGCTGCCGCAGCTTTTCGAGCGAATCGCGGACCTCGCGCGGATAGCGGATGTTGATCGGGAAGCGCTCACGCCCAGCAATCACCTCGCCGACGTTCTCGCCGCCCACCGCTGACGATACGACCGACTGAACATCCATCACCGACAGGCCATACCGGGCGGCAGCGAGCCGGTCGATGTCGACGTCGATATAGCGACCGCCATTCAGCCGCTCCGCCAGCGCAGACGTCACCCCCGACACGTGCTTCACCGCCGCTTCGACCTGCGTCGCGATCGCGTCGATCTGGGTCAGCTCAGGACCGGAAATCTTGACCCCAACCGGCGTCTTGATTCCCGTGGAGAGCATGTCGAGACGGTTGCGGATCGGCGGCACCCAGACGTTCGACAGACCTGGCACCTTGACTGTCCGGTCGAGCTCGTCGACGAGCTTCTCCGGCGTCATGCCAGGCCGCCACTGGCTGCGCGGCTTGAACTGGATCGTGGTCTCGAACATCTCGAGTGGTGCGGGATCGGTTGCCGAATCGGCGCGGCCCGACTTGCCAAACACCGTTGCCACTTCCGGCACCGTCTTGATGAGCCGGTCGGTCTGTTGCAGCAGCTCCGATGCCTTTTCGGCCGAGATACCGGGAAGCGCCGTCGGCATGTACAGCAGGTCGCCTTCGTCGAGCGGCGGCAGAAATTCGCTACCCAGGCGCGATACCGGAATCGCGGTCAGGATGAGCGCGACGACCGCAAGGCCGATCGTGAACCACGGGCGCCGCAGCGTCGCCTCGAGCAGTGGTCGATATAGCCGGATCAGCACGCGGTTGATCGGGTTCGCGTTCTCATGCGGAATGCGTCCACGAATCAGATACCCCATCAACACCGGCACCAACGTCACCGACAGCCCCGCCGCAGCGGCGATCGTGTAGGTCTTCGTGAACGCGAGCGGGGAGAATAGCTTGCCCTCCTGTCCTTCCAGCGAGAAGACCGGGATGAATGACAACGTGATGATGAGCAGCGAGAAGAACAGCGCCGGGCCGACTTCGGCCGCAGACGTGGCAATCAGCTCCCAACGTTGCGCGATGGTGATCGGCCTGCCCGGATTTTCGTGCTGGTACGCCTCCAGGTGTTTGTGCGCGTTCTCGATCATCACGATGGCCGCGTCGATCATCGCGCCGATCGCGATCGCGATGCCGCCGAGCGACATCAGGTTCGCATTGACACCCTGATAGCGCATCACGATAAAGGCGGCCAGCACGCCCAGCGGCAGCGACAGGATCGCGACGAACGCGCTGCGCAGGTGGAACAAGAACACCGCGCAGACAAGCCCGACGACGATGAATTCCTCGATAAGCTTGTCCTTCAGGTTGTCCACCGCGCGTTCGATCAGTTGCGAGCGGTCGTAGGTCGTGACCACTTGGACGCCGGGCGGCAGCGAGCGCTTGAGGTCGGCAAGCTTCGTCTTGACCGCGTCGATCGTCGTGAGTGCGTTCTTGCCCGAGCGCATCACGATCACACCCCCGGCGACCTCGCCCTCGCCATTTAGTTCGGCGATGCCGCGTCGCATCTCCGGGCCGATCTGGATGCGCGCGACGTCGCCAAGCAGCACGGGCGTACCTGCTTCATTCGTGCGCAGCACGACGTTTCGGAAGTCATCGAGCGAGCGCAAATAGCCGGACGAGCGCACCATGTATTCCGACTCGGCAAGTTCGACGACCGAGCCGCCCGATTCCTGATTCGCTTTGCCGAGCGCATCGGCGACCATCGACTGCGAGATGCCGTACGCGCGCAGCTTGTCGGGGTCGAGCACGACCTGATACTGGCGCACCATGCCGCCAATGCTCGCGACTTCCGACACATCCGGCACCGCCTTCAGCTCGAACTTAAGGAACCAGTCGTTGAGCGCGCGCAGCTGTCCGAGATCGTGCTGGCCAGTTCGGTCGACCAGCGCGTACTCGTAGACCCAGCCGACGCCCGTCGCATCGGGGCCGAGCGAAACCGTCGCGCCTTGCGGCAGACGGCTCTGTACCTGATTCAGGTATTCGAGCACGCGCGAGCGCGCCCAATATTGGTCAGTCTTGTCGTCAAACAGCACGTAGACAAACGCATCCCCGAACGACGAGTACGCGCGGATCGTCTTCGCGCCTGGCACGCCGAGCAGCGTCGTCGTGAGGGGATACGTGACCTGATCCTCGATGACCTGCGGTGCCTTGCCCGGATACGACGCCTTGATGATGACTTGTGTGTCCGACAGATCCGGCAGCGCGTCAAGCGGCGTTTCCTTAAGCGAATAGACGCCCCACGCCGCGACGAGCGCGGTCACGAGCAGCACCATGAACCGGTTGCGAATGGACCAGCGGATGAGGTGCGCGATCATTGGGCGGCTCCCACCGGTTCGACCTTCGTCAGCTGATAGCCGTCATCCGTCTGCCTGAAGACGAAGTGCACCGTCTGTCCGACCTTCACGTTCTGGAAGGAGCCGGGCGTTGGTTTGTTGAACGTCATCGTCATCGCGCCCCAGCCGAGCGCTGGAACCGGCTGATGGGAGAACGTCATGTCCTCGGGGGTCACCTTCTCGACCTTGCCGGTGGTCTCGTAGGTTGGCGCAGCAGGGGCAGGCGCAGACGCCGCTGTGGCCGCACTCGCACCCATGCCGCTTTCCAGCCGCGGCAGAATAGACTTCAGGCTCGCCTCGGAATCGATCAGAAACTGGCCGGACGCGACCACGGTGTCGCCCTCGTTCAACCCTTTCAGTACTTCGGTTTCGTTGCCGACATCGTTACCGACCGTGACCGATGCGGGCTGCAGGCGGCCGTCGCGGTTCTTCACGATGACAACCGAGCGTTTGCCGGTCGTGATGACCGCTTCGGATGGCACGAGCAGTCGTGACACGGCTTTTTGCCCACCAACGCGCACGCGCATCAGCATGCCCGGCGTGAGTTTGAGCGCGCCGTTGTCGATCTCCAGCCGCGCCTGCAGCGTGCGGCTACTGGTACTGATACCCGGCAGAATCTCGCGGATGTGACCAGTGAAATGCTGCGTGGGGTCGCCCGAGAACGTTGCGTCGACCGTCATGCCGGGGCGCGCATCGAGCGCGAGCGCTTCTGGAATCTCGACGATCAGCCAGAGCTTCGAGAGGCCCGAGATTTTCGCGAGCGTCTGCCCCGGCGTGACCATCGCGCCATCCCGGACATTCAGTTCGCTGACGACACCTGCTTCGGGCGATGTCAGCACGATGTGGGTCTGCGCCTTCCCAGTGCGATCGAGTGCCGCGATCATCCCGTCTGGAATCGACAGCGCGCGCATCCGCGCTCGCGCGGCGTCGAGCAGGTTCGCGTCCATGCCGCCGCGCTTGAGCGCCAGGTATTCCTCCTGAGGCGCGAGCCAATCGGGCACGAACAGCGACGCGATCGGCGCCCCCTTCGCGACGCGTTGCATCGGCGCACTCGCGTAAAGACGGTCGATATAGCCGGTGACGCGCGACTGGATGACGTCGGTGCGGGATTCGTCGAACTGCGTCGTGCCGACCGCGTCGAATCCGCCGGTCGTTGCTTGGCGACGCACGGTCGCATACCGAATGCCGAGGTTCTGTTGCAGGCCCGGGTCGATCTTGACGCCCGACGAGCCGCCGCCTTCGTCTCCGTACACGGGTTCGAGTTGCATGTTCATGAACGGCGATTTGCCCGGTTTGTCGAAGTGCTGATTCGGCACCATCGGGTCATGCCAGTACAGCACTTTCCGACCGCTCTTCGGGTCAGTCTTGTCGCCGATCGCAGACGTCGCGGTGGCAGTCACGCCAGTCGACGCGGTGCCGGTTGCGCGATGCGCGCCCACCAGATAGCCGGCGCCGACGAGGGTCGCGCCCCCCAATAGCCACACCACCGCGCGCGCGAATCGTGTCTTCGTCATGGTGTCCTCATTGCGTGGTGGTCATCGTGGACGGCACGACCTGATATTCGAGTTGCGCCCAGGTTTGCGACACCTCTCGCCTGAGGTCGAGCACCTGCAACTGGGCTTCCAGTTGGGCGCGACGAGCGGCGAATGTGTCGGCGAGCGGGCCGGTTCCGGAGCGGTAAGCCGCGTTGGCGAGCCGCACGCGCTGATCGGCAGCGGGCAGCAACGATTGGGTCAGACCGGTGATCCGCTCGCGGCCGCTCGCCAGCGTCGTGGACTGGGTGCGGATATCTGCCTGCACCTGCCGGAGCGTGTCCTCGTACGTCAGGCGCGCTTTCGTGGCGAGTTCCGCTTTTTGTGCAACGTCGCGGTCCTGAACGTTCTTCCGGTTCAGCGGCAGCGGGATGGTGACGCCGACCGACACCATGTTCGAATACGCCCCGCCGCGTTGCTGGTACGCGATTGACCACGTCCAGTTTGGACTGCGCTCGCTGCTGGCGACGGCCGTATCCGCCTCGGCCACCGCGATGTCGTCGGATGCGGCGATGAGTGCGGGCTGTGAAAAGCGCAACTCATCCGGCGGCAGCAAGGATACGAAGGATTCAGGCGCGGGGGGCTCTCCGGTGACATCCGACACCGGTACGGCCGTCCAGCGCGACAGGCCGATCAGCGCGGTCTGGTAAGTCTGCTGCGCCTTGAGCACCTGGTCCTGTGTCTGAGCCAACATGGCCTGGGCCTGAACCGCGTCGGCGGCGCCAACCTTCGCGCCGCGATAGGAGGCCTTCGTAGCAGCCAGCTCGTGGTGCATGTGGTCGAGCAAAGCCTGCTGCAGCGCCAGCGCCTGCTTCGCGTAGACGGCGTTCAGCCACGCGGCTGCCGTCTGCTGACGGACGTTGGCAAGCTGCATCAGGTAGCCGGCCCGCTCGCGTCCGACCGTTTCGTCGGCCAATGCCGAACGCAACTGCCGCTTCGTGCCGGACACCCACTCCTGCTGGATGCCGACGCGGCGCATCGTCATGAAATCCTGGCCGATGGTGAAGCCCTGCGAGCCATTGATCGGCAGGTTGTCGATGCCCGCCGCGAGCATCGGGTCGGGCAGTTGGCCGGCCTTGACGGCCGCCTCCGAACTGGCACGAACCGAGGCCTGCGCCGCTTGCATCGATGCGGACTGATCGGTCGCCGACTGGAGCGCGGCGTCGAGTGTGAAGGGCGCTTGCTGGGCGTGGACAACGCCCGCAAACAGAAGCGCGGCAACAAGCGAAGGCGCGCACAGGGGAGCACGCCGAACCTGCGGCGTGCCAAAAGTGAATGGCATGTTCTAACCCCAACGGCGGAATCCCATAGGAATTCCACGTCCTGGCACAGGACGAATCTCACCGCGATGGCGGTGAACCTGTCAGCTCGGGATCAGATGAGACGCGGAGGTCGCCAAAACCCGTTCGGGTCGCGGTCCGGGAGGGAGTCGGCGTAGTGGAAGACAACGGGACTGACAAGCGACGCCGGGCGACTGACGCTCGTCTGCACAGCCGGATGGTAGAGACTGCCAAACTGGCACTGGGCGGTGATCTTGCAGAACATGCCCTTCGCCTTGGACTTGTCGACCGATGGCGATTTCATCGCGTCGCAGCTGGACATGTCGGCGTCCCCGTCTGCGGGCATCGTTTGCTGCATCGGACAATCGCCCGCCAAGCCGGTCGCTGCCAGCCCGGTCAGGGGAAGCATCGCGCAAAGCAGCAGAAGGAGGATGGTCCGAAGAATCTTCATGGCGACAATTATATGCGGGTTGGTCCGCGGTGCCCGGGCCCCGGGGGCTGACAGCAGGAACGCTTGATCGGCAGTCGCCGCCGGTCAATCGCGTCGCAGGACGTGTCCCTTCGTCGCCCTATATCAACGGCTACCGCGATCCGCGCTCAGTCGTCACGCTCGTCGACTCTTGCGACGCCTTTCCGAGAAATCGTGTGCGCAGCAGCGAGCGAATGGGTACGAGGAGCCGTTCCTGAAAGTACATGGCCGCCACGACAGTGACCACAAGATAGACCGGGTACGTTGCCATACTTGGAACGACGTGTTTCGACGCGGAAATGCATGCCGCAAAGTTGGACATACACCACAACGGCGACTCGCCTATCGACAAGAGCTTCAGCGCCTTCATCATAAGTAGGAAGACCGGCACATGAATAGCGAAAATGGAGAGCGCTGAATTGCCCAGCCGGACGCAGATGGTCTCAAAGCGTGAAGGAATCGCCACGTTAGTGCAAGCGATCACCAGCAATAGCTCCGCCGGCATCAGTCCGCCGTTGTGAATGATGTAGCGCGGATAGAGTTCTCCCTGAGACTCCAACCATGCCCCAGCGACAAACGAGCCGGTGATGAAAATCAGCGCAACGCAGACTCTGCGCCAATGATTGCACACGTGAGCAAACTGCGATTGCCGGTACATACCGAAAAGCAGAATACCGGCGAGGAACTCGGGCAGCCGCATGACGGGGTTACGCGTTATTACGCCAACGGCAGCCGGCCCATACCAATGCATCGATGTCGCGACGACAGGCGGGATGAGGTATAGCACCCAGACGACGACTAGGAGCCGCTCCTTATGCCGAGCCCGCAGAAGTCGAGGGGCAACGACGGGAAATGCGATGTAGAAGAACAGTAGCGTAGACAGCGACCACGATGCCGGGTTGATTGATGCATACAAGGGATTCCAGACTTGAAGCAAGAGGACATTCAGCACGAAATTGATTGCTGCCTCTGCATTCCCCAGCGTTACGACAGAGTCCCCGTCGTCCAGCGACATAAGCGAGAACGTGCCCAGCGTCCTCGTTCCGGCCGCTGAGACAACGAGGAGCATAGCTAGCGAGACAAGATGCACCGGATAAAGGTTCGATAGACGCTTGACGAAGAAACCGCGCGCCCCCCCTCGCAACTCAACCGTACGTCCAAAGTACACGTGAGAGAGGATGAACCCGGACAAAATAAAAAACGTACTCGTGGCGAAACCGCCAAGGTTGGTGAGGTCTATCAGCGGCAGGTCTACATTCTGCGGGTATTCGCGGATTGTATGGAAAACCGTCAGATAGACCGCAAGGCAAAATCGAAGGAGGTCCAAGCCGACAAACTTTTTCATTAGGTTTCCTCGAGCATTGGTCACGGCATCAAGTGGCGGCATCAGGCACCGAGAACCGGCCGCGACGAACCGCAACAGTGACTGCTATGCACTAACCGGAAAACGTTGCTTCGACGGCACATAAAATATTTATAAGGACGCCACGAGACTGGAACGATAGGTTGGCGAGCAGATAGGATGTCGACGCTCGAGTGCACGAACACCCCGGTGCCTGCAGACAGACGGACTTGGGTCGAAGCAGACACGCCTACAAACCTGACGGCCGCTGTATGCCGCCGGTGAAGAGAACGTCAACGGCGCGATGACCATTGTGAAAGCGCAAAAACAATCTTGACGAGTCGGTGTCGCGTGCTCCGCAGCCCGACCACGAGCGTTCGGGCTGCGCCGCCGACGACGTCGGAAGGGGCCTCGACGACAAAGTCGGCCACCGCGTTGGCCTCGTCGCAGCGCAACTCGCGCCTCACTTGCTGCCGTGTTCGGACTGCCAACGCTTCATGGTGGCAATCTCCTGGCGCTGCGCTTTCACTATGTCGCCGGCGAGTTTCCGCAGTTTAGGGTCCCTACCGTACTTCAGTTCCACTTTGGCCATATCGATGGCGCCTTGGTGATGCGGAATCATGCGCGCAACGAAATCTTTATCGGCATCCCCGGTAGAGGTGTGCGATTCCATACGTTCCATCATCTTCTTGTCTGCCGCTTCGAACCCCTTGCCGGCCGCCCCGAACCCCTTGCCGGCCGCCCCCGTCGGTTGGCCGTCGGAGTGGCTCATGTGCATGCCGGGCATAGAAGAAGCACCTTCCTGAGCGTGCGCCATGCCAATCGTCAAGGCGATTACGGCCGTGGCACTGAGGGCGACGCGTCTAGTAAATCTGCGCTTTTTCATCTCTGTCTCCATATTGCAAAACACGGCGCCCATAATGGGGCGCCAACATCCGGCTGGTGTCCGCGACAGCCGCGACCGGTAAGTGATATTGGAAGCGTTTGATTTCACCCCACCTCACCGACAGCGAACCGTTCCGACACGTTCACGACAGCGGTGCTCGGTTGTAGAAGTAGATTCCGTGAGGCGACTTGCCAACTTTGATGGTGTTCACAAGCTTCAGTGTGTTCATGTCGATGACGCCGACGTATCTAGCGAATCTGAACGTAACCCACAGATATCGCCTGTCCTGGCTTAACTCCATATCGTCCGGTCCCGGCAGCAGGCCGGTAATGGTGCCGACGCTCGTCAAGCTGTCCTGGTCCAGAATACTGATGCTGTTGCCGACCCGGTTGCTCACAAGGACGCGGTGGCCGTCTGCTAGCGAACGAAAGTTATGTGCACCCTTGTCCGTATGGATGGTCTTGACTATTTTGCGTGCACGCCAGTCGACGACCGCCACATAGTCGGCGCCGGTCATTCCAATGAGCAGGTACTTGTCTCCGGGCGTGAGCCACAACCCAGCAGGCGCCTTCCCGACGGGCATCTTCCAAAGCACCGTCTGAGTGGCGAGGTCAATGGCGGCGACTTCCCCCGACTCTTGCAAAGTAACGAAGACCTGTTTGTTGTCGGCCGTGAAAATCATATGGCTCGGCACCTTTGCAAGGGGCACCCTTTTTGCCAACGAGAAGTCTTTCCCGTCGTACCGATAGATGTCGACGCGGTCGAGCCGCAATCCGTTCGTGACGAACCATTTCTGGTCGTTGGAGAAGCCGAGCTGATAAGGGTCCTCAATGTTTGGTATCCATCGCTGGACTTTCCCATTTTGCGGGTCAACCAGAACTAGGTTGTTCGCGACCGAATTGGCGACAATCAACGACTGGTTATCCGGCGTCGCCATCAGGTGATGTGGCTCCTTGCCGACCGGATACGTATCGACGACCTTTTGACTTGCTTGGTCGATGAGGCTGATGCTGGCATCGGCCGAATTCAGTATGATGACATCATCGGCGCGTGCAGGCACCTGCGCGAGCAAGAGCACTGTAAAACTGACAAGCGGTATAAGGATAGACTGCCTTACTCGGGTCGTGCTCATGCCTGAGCCTCAGTCGCACTGTAGCCGGCTGACTCAAGAGCGTCTTTTATCATTTGATCCGACACGGTCGATTGCACCTCGACCGTCTTCAAGGCGACGTCGACATTTACCTGCGCGACGCTGTCTACCTGCGCGATGGCCCTGCGGACGGTGTGGGCGCATCCGCCACAAGCTATTTCTTTGACATAGAACTTCATCGTCGCCTCCAAGAAGAGGAATGTAGTCGTAAGAGGATAGGAGTTTCAACCGTCCCATCGTGGGAATGTCAAGTCGGCTGCACTCTTTCAGTCTTTTCTTCGGCTCGAGGAAAGTGAAGCAAGAATGAAGTACGGCCAGCCGTGCTCTGGACGTCGACGGTGCCGCGGTGCAACTGCATAATCGATTTAACTATCGCGAGTCCCAGTCCAGTGTTTTTGGCCGACCCGTGCCTCGATGCGTCGGCTCTGTAGAACCGCTCAAATATCTTGGGTAGATGTTCGGGACCGATGTCTTCCCCGGCGTTCACGACCTCAATGGACGCGTGCTTCGATGTTTCGGAAGCGCGCAGCTCTATGGTCGAGCCCGGAATTGCATGTTGCAGAGCATTGGAGATGAGATTGCTGACGGCGCGGCGAAAGAGGTTGGATTCAGCTGCCACTGCGGCGTTGCCTTCGACGTTGATAGAAATGCCCGATTCGTCCGCGAGACCTTGGAAGTAGGATGCTAGCCGCCCGAGTTCGTTGTTCGCGTCGATTGTCGACGCATTGAGCAAAGGCTGGGCGTTGTCGGTTCGAGCGAGGAACAGCATGTTCTCAATCATGCGTTGCAGGCGTTCGTATTCTTCTATGTTCGACTCGATCAGCGCTTCATACTCGTCGATGGTTCTGGTTCGCGAAAGGGTTATCTGGGATGCACTGAGCAAAGTTGCAAGCGGGGTGCGCATGTCATGCGCGAGGTCCGAGGAGAACTGCGACAGACGAACGAACGCCCGCTCGAGCCGGTCAAGCATTCGATTCACGGAAGTCGCAATCTCCTGCAGTTCCACTGGTCCGCCCTCGATGTCGAGCCTTTCGCTAAGGTTGTGCGCTTCAATCCGGGAGGCTTGCCGGCCGATGCTTTTGACGGGTACAAGCCCGCGCCGGGTAATTAGGTAGCCAAGTGCGCCGACGAGCAGCGAGCCAATTGCTACCGCGAGCAAGATATCAAGCCGGTAGCCCTCGAGGAGCGATTGCCTGTCCGCCGCGCTGCGCGAAAGCAGAATCTGCGCGACCTCGCCCGAGGGAAGCTTCCGTGCTGCCATCACACAGCGCGCCTGACCTACCGAGGCGGACTCGCAACTATACGGAAAGCCTGGCGAGTGCCTCTGGCGCAGAAGCGCCTCGTAATCCGCCCTTGTGGTAATTCCATGCTGGGCTAGCAGCTCTCCGCGTTCACTGAGGATGGCCAAATAGACGCCGGGGTGCGACAGGAGGACCTCATGAAACACGGACTGGTCGCGGCGCACCGCGCTGAGACTGCCTGCGTCGGTGACCAACCGCCCGAACTGGGCAAGTTTCCCAGCAATTTCGACATCGTCGCGCCGTTCAAGCTCATGGGCGAGCGACCGATAGAGGTACGCCCCCATCAGCGAAAAGACGAGGAGTGCGGCTAGTGCAAAGGCACCGGCCAATCGCAGAAGTAGGACGTATGCCGGTTTCGCAGGCGCGGCGTGGCTCATGAACGGTCCTCGAGTACGTAACCCATGCCTCTGACCGTGTGCAGCAGCTTGTTGCTATACGAGTTATCAATTTTGGCGCGCAAGCGCTTCACTGCTGCATCGACAACATTGGTATCACTGTCGAAGTTCATATCCCAGATTTGGGAGGTGATGAACTGTCGTGTCAGGACTTCGCCCTGGCGCTCGGCGAGTAGCTGGAGCAACGCGAATTCCTGCGCAGTCAATTCCAGTCGGGCGTCCCCGCGGCGCACGCGGCGCTTGATCAGGTCAACCTCAAGGTCAGCGACTCGGAGGACGTCTTTCACTGCGCGAGGTGCTCGGCGCAACAGCGACCGTATCCGAGCCAGCAGCTCGGCGTACGCGAACGGCTTGGCTAGATAGTCGTCGGCGCCCGCTTCCAGTCCTTCGACTTTGTCATCGACCGTGTCGCGGGCCGTCAGCAACAACACAGGCGTTTCTTTCTGCTTGCGCAGCTCCTTCAGTACCTTCAGGCCATCGATTCCGGGCAGCATGATGTCCAAGACAACCAGGTCGAAGTCCTCGTTGAGCGCAAGGAAGAGACCGTCTTCTCCGTTGTCGGCAATGTAGACGGTATAGCTGGCCTCCGTGAGCCCCTTTCGAAGATAGGAGGTCATTTTTGGCTCGTCTTCGATTAGCAGAATGCGCATGAGTTACGGTGAGTTGAAGATTGCAACCGCATTAGACCTAGTCTTGCAGACTAACGGGTCGTTCGTGCACGGCGGATGACGGCAAGATGAAAAAAATTTCATGAAATAACTGTCATCTACCGCGCATCTTGCCGTCAGGCGACAGACCGTAAGCTCACTGCCGTTCCATTCCGAGCCACTGCGACTTACAATTCCAATCGCATGCTAGATTCCAGAGCCGTGTCCTGCTGGCGCAAACTTATCCTCGTTGTAGTCTTGGCACTGAGCCTTCCGGTTCAGTCGTTCGCGGCTGCGTCGATGATTTGCGGCCTCGGCCTTGGTCATCGCGGTGACGGGTCCGGTCATGCGCACCGACATCTGCATGATTTGGCCAGCATGTCGGACCATGACAAGGCTCACGGACCGGAAGCCAGCGGCCAATCAACTGGCTCACAGACGCATCACCACGCGTGTTCAAGCTGCACGTCTTGTTGTCTCGGCGCAGCTGTTGTCGGGGTCTCCGCTCCGTCGGCGGTCGCCGAGATTGCCCACTCCATCGTTCTCACATCAATGCCGCTTCCGGTCGTTTCATTCCTGACTGGCGGTATTGAGCGACCGCCCAGGCCGCGTCTCGTCTAGTCCGAAATTTGCAGCATCCAGCTGCGGCAAGCACTTGTCCAGGTCGACCACCGACCTCGGACGCTTCACGACGAGAATAATCTATGCGAAACCTCCTTGCGGCGCTCGTAGGCGCGTGCGCAGCGCTGCCGCTGCTCGCTCAGGCAGCCATGGCGACAATCCCTGACCCGGCCGATGCGAGTGCGTCGGTACCGGCCATCGAACTACCGTCGGCGTTCGATAAGTACGCGACCTTTAAGGACGGCGCGAACCCAAGCTGGCAGCAACTGAACCGTGACGTTGCTCCAAAGCGCAAAGGCGCGATGCAGCACTCCGCACCTACAACAGGGGCTCCTGCTGAGGCAAATGCATACCAGCACGGGAGCGCGACCAAATGACGCGACACCTCGCACATACCCGCCTCACGTGTATTGCAGTCGCCGCGGTGTTCCTCGCCGGGTGCACCACTTTTTCGAAAGACGGCGGATTCAGTAGCGTGTCGTCGGTTGCGTCGGAGCGCCTGGGAAAAGACGCTGTCTACATCAAGACCGACGAGGACCGAGCCGCCGCCTACAAGCGTACGCAAGAGCTTCTGGCTAAACCGCTCGAAATTGACGGCGCCGTCCAGATTGCGCTGCTCAACAATCGTGGGCTCCAAGCAGCATATGGCGATCTCGGTGTCTCGGAAGCAGACCTGGTCCAGGCAGGCCGTCTGCCCAATCCGAGCTTTACGTTCAGCCGGACACATTGGAGCGATGGCATTGGCATCAGCCGAACGTTCTCAATGGCGGTTCTCGGCGTGCTGACTCTCCCAGTCGCTTCGCGTATCGAAAGCCGTCGGTTCGGGCAGACGAAGCTCGAGACTGCCAACGCCATGCTGAGCGTAGCGGCCGACGCGCGAAAGGCATACGTGAACGCAGTGGCCGCTGAACAGGCTGCGATGTATGCGGAGCAAGTGAAGGACTCCGCTGAGGCAGGGGCCGAACTGGCATCGCGCATGCGCCAGGCGGGTAACTTCAGCAAGCTCGATTACGCGCGAGAGCAAGCCTTCTATGCGGAGTCCGCTGCACAGCTGGCCAAGGCGCGGCAGGAGAAGGTTTCCGCGCGAGAAAAACTTACCCGGGCGATGGGCCTTTGGGGTTCGGGCGCGCAATATCAGCTTCCTGACCGCCTGCCCGAGCTGCCGAAAGACAGGCCCCAGTTAAGTCAACTCGAGACGTTCGCGATGGAGAACCGCCTAGACATCCAGGCGGGGAAATTGCAAGTTGCAGGACTCGCAACGTCGCTGGGCCTTGGCAAAGCAACCCGGTTCGTCAACGCGTTGGAGGTCGGCTATCAAAACAACTTTGAAACCGACAAGGGAAAAGAGCGCGGATACGAAATAAGCGTCGAAATTCCCATCTTCGACTGGGGCAGCGCGAAGGTGGCGCGTGCCGAGGCAATTTATATGCAATCGGTGAACCGGTTCGCACAGACCGCGATTGATGCCCGGTCAGAGGTGCGTGAATCGTACTCCGCCTACGTGACGAGCTACGACGTTGCCAAGCATTACCGCGATGAAGTTGTCCCTGTGCGCAAGACTATCTCGGACGAGATGCTGCTGCGCTACAACGGCATGCTCGCAAGCGTATTTGAACTGCTCGCCGACTCCCGCGACCAAGTCAGCGCTGTAAACGGATACATCGACTCGCTCAAAGACTATTGGCTTGCCGAGACTGAACTGCAGCAGTCGCTTGGCGGACGGCTCCCGCCGGCACCGAACGCGCAAATGCAAACTCCGGCTCCGAACAATGCGCCGCCGACTTCGGCGAACGCAGCCTCAGCCGGGCTAGACCAAGCGTCGCCGTCGCCGGAAACCCAATCGGTGCCGCAAACAAATTCTGAAGGTAAATGAAGATGGTTTCCCGTCGAACTTTTCTCAGCGGCTCGGGCGCCGCCCTGCTGGGCGCTGCCCTTGTCAGCAAGGCCGGAGCCGCATCGCTGCCCGAAGCTCCAACGATGAGCAATGCGGTCACGCAGCCTCCTCTCGTACCACCCAATGGTCGACCATATACGCCAGTTGCCACGCTGAACGGCTGGACGTTGCCGTGGCGTATGAAGAACGGATGGAAAGAGTTTCATCTCATTGCCGAGCCGGTGGTGCGCGAGATGGCGCCTGGCATGAACTCCAACCTTTGGGGTTACAACGGCCAAACACCGGGTCCAACCATCGAAGCGGTCGAGGGTGACAAGGTACGCATCTTCGTGACCAACAAGTTGCCCGAGCATACGACCGTTCACTGGCACGGCATGCTGCTGCCTTCCGGAATGGATGGCGTGGGCGGACTCACCCAGCCTCATATTCCGCCGGGCAAGACGTTTGTCTATGAGTTCCAGCTCGAAAGGCACGGCACTTTCATGTACCACCCGCATGCCGACGAGATGGTCCAGATGGCCATGGGCATGATGGGCACGTTCATCGTGCACCCGAAGGACCGCGGCGTCATGCCTGTTGACCGCGACTTCGTCTTCCTGCTGGCCGCATATGACATTGACCCCGGCAGCTTCACGCCGCGCGTCAACGAGATGACGGACTTCAATATGTGGACGTTCAACTCCAGAGTGTTTCCTGGAATCGACCCTATGCCAGTTCGTGCGGGTGACAGAGTGCGTATCCGCTTCGGCAATCTGACAATGACGAACCACCCTATTCACCTACATGGCTATAGCTTCGAGGTCGCCGGCACAGATGGCGGCTGGATTCCCCCGGCCGCCCGCTGGCCCGAGGTCACTGCTGACGTCGCTGTTGGGCAGATGCGCGCCATTGAGTTCACGGCGAACCGTCCAGGAGATTGGGCATTTCATTGCCACAAGTCTCATCACACGATGAATGCTATGGGGCACCAGGTGCCAAACATGATTGGCGTGCCTCAGAAAGACCTCGCCAAGCGCATCAACAAGCTCGTGCCCGACTACATGGCCATGGGAAGTACCGGCGGCGCAATGAGCGAAATGGAAATGCCCCTCCCCGACAACACGCTGCCGATGATGGCGGGCAGTGGTCCCTTCGGGTCACTGGAGATGGGCGGGATGTTCACTGTAGTCAAGGTGCGGCAAGGCCTTGGCCGAAGTGACTACCGCGATCCTGGCTGGTTCAAACACCCGAAGGGAACCGTCGCATACGAATACACCGGTGACCTGCCGGAAGGTTGATCCCAAGACGGCCGCACACGCGCACGGCCGAATGTTCATTTAACTGATGGAGAGAAAGTGATGAAAAACGCAATTGCTTCGTTTGTCTTTGGTTGTGCAGCAGCGCTGTCGGCAACCGCCTACGCGGCGGGCGACATGAGCAACATGAACATGGCGAGCGGCGCCCAACAAAGCGCCGACGCGAAAAGCAGCATGTCGCATGGCGAAGTGAAGAAGGTCGATACCGCCACCGGCAAGCTCACTATCAAACATGGCCCGCTCGAAAACCTCGGCATGGAAGGTATGACAATGGCCTTCAAGGTGAAGGACCCTGCGATGCTTTCGCAAGTCAAAGTGGGCGACAAGATTGATTTCGTGGCGGAAGAAGTGAACGGTGCCCTTACGGTCACGAAGTTGCAAAAGCAGTAAAGCCCTAACGAAGGACAAAACAATCATCCAAATTTGCTCAGGAATGTAAGCATGAGAAACTCGATTCGCAAGGGCATCGCCCCTCTATTGGCGACAGTTGCACTAGGCCTCTTACCCGTTGCTGCTTCGGCGCATGGCAAGCTCGAAAGCGCGACGCCGGCAGCGGGCAGCACGGTCGAAGGCTCGCCCGACGCATTGCGGTTAACCTTCAACGAGAACATCGAGTCCTCGTTCAGCACCATCAAGGTATTGAATGCGGCTGGTGCACCTGCGACGAAAGAGAAAGCCACGGTCGATTCTACGAACCCGCGAATTCTTAAGGTTTCACTGCCGAAACTTGAATCGGGCTCTTACACCGTCCAGTGGGGCGTGATGACGAGTGACTCGCACAAGACCAAGGGTACCTACACTTTCACGGTGAAGTGATGAACGACGGTTTCCTCGGCGTGCTACGACTGGCGCTAGTCGCCCTGCAGAACATTAGCTTTGCGGCGCTGGTGGGTGCACTCATATGCGACAGGTGGCTCGTCCGGAGCACATCGCACTGGCAGGCAACCGTGAGCAAACGGCTGATGCGGAGCGCTCAGCTGGCCTGCCTGGCATCGCTCCTGTCGAGTATTGCGGCTTTCTGGACTCACTGCGCGCTGATGAGCGAGTCGACACTTGCCGAAGCCGGACCGGCGGTCTACTCGATGCTGAAGGAAACCGGATACGGACATGCGTGGCTTGCTGGTGCCGTACTCACTCTAGCCGCGCTGGTCCTTCTGTCCCTGCGGACGTCGACGCGACCCCGACTGATGCCGGTCACCTGGCTCTGCATTGCCGGTGCAGCGCTCGGACGGAGCAATACTGGACACTCCGTCGAAGCCGGCTTTTTCTCGTTGCCGGTATGGGCCGATTGGATTCACCTCCTTGCCATCAGCGTCTGGGTTGGGCTTGTGGTCGCAAGCAGCTATGTTGTCGCTCCGAGCCTTCTCGCTGCGGGCGACGGCGACCGCAAGAATGGCGCCTCGTTCGTTCAGTCGCTGTCCGACACGGCCACGGTTGCGCTGCTTATTCTCTTTGCGACGGGCGCATATAACGGCTGGCGCAGTGTAGACAGCCCGGTCGGCTTTGTCGCCTCGGGTTACGGGCAAATACTCATGTTGAAGCTAGGGCTTGTGTTGATCGCAGCCGCTCTCGGTGGTCACAATCGATTCTTCGAGATGCCTCAGCTGCTGGCCGCGCTGCAGGGTGGCAGCCTGCGTGAAGCTGAGCCCGCGCTAAAGCGCTTTTCGAGAGTCCTGCACGTCGAGTCAATCGTTCTTGTGGCGGTTCTCATCGCTGCCGCAGTTCTGGTATCAAGCCCGTTGCCAGGGACAGCGTAAGCAACGGCTCCACATCGTTCGTCCACGCGGATGGTCCCGCTGGTGAAGCCGTAAGACTCGGCGCATCACCGCAGGACCGTCTCTTCAGGCCCGCGCAAATCGCGGGCCTTTTTTTCATCCATGGGCACGATGGATGCGCAACTCAATGGCTGGCTCTTCCAGCATCCAATGTTCACGGAGGACACTATGGCTCACCAACAACACCAGTCATGCATTGACGCTTGCGACGCGTGCGCTGCAGCTTGTGACCATTGCGCGACTGCCTGCCTTTCTGAAAGCAACGTCTCGGAGATGGCCGAATGCATCAGGCAGGATATGGACTGCGCGGATGTCTGTCGTATCGCTTCTGCGGCGATGGCCCGTGGCAGTCAGCACACCAAGGATATATGCGAGCTCTGCGCATCGCTGTGCGAAGCATGCGCAGCGGAGTGTGAAAGGCACCAACACGAGCATTGCAAGCAATGCGCTGAAGCATGCCGCACGTGCGCTAGCGAGTGCCGGGCGATGGGTTAAGCTTCACCAGTCCGCTAGTTTCGCGCAACGGACAGGAGCTCCCGCCGTCCTCGAACGGCGGGAGCCTTCAAAACACTAGGTACCGGGTCGGTCGCCGCCGCTAGCCTCCGCTGTGCTGACCGCGCAGACTTCCACCTTCCGGTTGCAGCGGGCTTGCGTCGGAGAAAGGCTGGTAATCCGCGATGCCAAAGTCCTTTTCTAGCAGCTCTCTCATCTCGTCAACCGCGCCCGTCTGAGCATGCCACATTTGATTGCAAAGGCGAGTGAGTTCGGCGTGCCGCCGGTCAACTCCAGTCATGCATCCGTTCAGTGGCTTGAAAAGCTGATAATGGTGATGGCTGAAGACTTCCAGGTAGGCTCGGTCGAACGACTTTCCTGGCTGTGCATGCTCAAGTATCCCGATGGCTGCTTGTTGTTCCGGCCGTAGTTGCGGCTGATAGTTGATCCCGTACCAGTTGTGCAAAAGAGATTGCAGCTGGAGAATCTGCTCGCGTTGTGTACGGTTTTCCATCCGCGCATTCGACTTTATTTCATCGACAGTCGCCTTCGCTTGCGTTGGAGGAAAGCCCGGGGATGGAGACGTGCCTTCATTCGGAGACAGATTTCCGCTCCTTCGTACATCGGTGCCAGCGGCGAGTTCGGTCATTCTGAGCGCAGAGTAATGGTGGTCAATGATGGTCTCCATGAGTGTCACCTCAAAGTTCGCCGTGATACCCCGGCCGGGCCCGTCGGCGTACGCGGGCGTGACAGTCAAAACTGCCAACGCTGAAACAGCCGCGACAGCGGCACGCGACACCTGGGGCGCAAATTTCCGGCAGGCCTCGGCCCATTTTGTTTCCTTCCTCTTACGATTGTCCACGGTTCTCTCCGTCATAAGACCAAGAATATGCGTCTCCGCACCATTGCAGCGACTGAGGGCCAGCATCTCGCGCGCCCACGCGCCGTAGATGACGATTTTTTCACGCACTCGTCACGAGCCGTTCAGGGGCTTGGATCCACAATGGCGCTGGTCATCAACGCTGATGACGTCCAATGTAATTGCGGAGTCCCAATGAAAATTAAATTTCTCTCTCTCTTTGTCGCCCTGGCAGCGGTGGCAAACAGCTCGTTTGCTGACGCGGGGCACGACTTTCCTCCGACAACAAAGGTTCAAGCAGCGTCACCTGCTGATTCGGGTCAAGCGCGCAGTGCCCAAGCGACCGATATGCAGGTCACGCGTTCCGGCAAAACGCGCGCCGAGGTCATTCAGGAATTGATTGAAGCGCAAAAGGCCGGCCTCGTTCCTACCAGCCGTTCCGACTATCCTCCGAGCGAAGCAACGATTGCACGGAATCGCGCGCGATACGAAACCGATACTCTGAAAGCGGCTACTGCGCAGTGACATGTGCCACCGCAACCGTGCATCATTGGGACATTGCTATGTGACCGTGCGGCTGTCACGGTCAGAGTCGACATCGGCTCTGACGGGTAGTCGAGGTAGTCGCAAGCTCTAGCTCTCGTGACGGTTCCTGGCAATGGCAGTCACCGGTCCAAGAAAAGTTGGACCTCCGTGCGTGCGGATAGGCCTAGTGTCCGCGCCGAGCGAATTTTGAGCCACCGCGCCGATTGAATTCTGAGCCAGGGTGGAGACCGGTCTAAAGCAGGACCGGTTGTGGATAAGTCTATGGGTTTTCGAGTTGTTTGTCCTCCTGCGTATGAGGATGGGTTGCGCCGGGGAAGCTGTGAAGGGCGTAGCCCGTAGCAGATTCCCCGGCGCGGCAAGCGCCGATCATTCGAGCTCAGAAGCACTTGCAGCGTCGGCTTTTCGCGCAGTTTCACGCGACCGGATGCGCTTCTTTGCACTGGCGCTGCTATGCCGGAAACGGTGACTCTCGTTGCCGGTCTCCACGATGTGGCAGTGGTGCGTTAGCCGGTCCAACAACGCTGTGGTCATCTTCGCGTCGCCGAACACGCTCGACCATTCGGCGAAGTCTAGATTCGTCGTGACCGCAACGCTCGTGTGCTCGTACAGGCGGCTCAGTAGATGGAACAGCAGTGCCCCGCCGGCTTGGCTGAAGGGCAGATACCCAAGTTCGTCCAGAATGACCAGGTCAAGACGCAGCAGGCTCGCCGCGATCCTCCCGGCGCGACCCTGCGCCTTCTCCTGCTCCAGCGCGTTGGCCAGATCCACGGTCGAGTAGAAGCGCACTCGCTTGCCGTGGTGCATGATCCCGGATACGCCAATGGCGGTCGCCAGATGCGTTTTGCCCGAGCCGGGGCCGCCGACCAGAACCAGGTTGTGTGCACTCTCGGTGAACGTCATGCCCGCCAGTTGCATAACGAGCTGGCGATCGACCGGTGACCCTTCAAACTCGAAGCCGGCCAGATCGCGATGCACCGGGAACTTCGCCGCGTTCATCTGGTGGCTGACCGAACGCACGGCACGATCAGTACTCTCGGCCTGCAGTAGCCGTTCAAGCAACCACTGCGAAGACGCCACCTCGACGTTACCCTGTTCGAGTAGTTCGGCCCAACCGGCAGCCATGCCATGCAGCCGCAAGTGTTTGAGTTCGACGATCAGATCACGCATGACCGGCCTCCGGCTGTTGTAGCGCCGGGCGCAGCCCGTCGTACCGCGATGTGTCGGCAAGCGGCGGTGTCGTCAGTTGTAGCGCCGTATCGATTTTCGGCGGCATCTCCACGCTGCGCATGCGCGACAGCACATTCACCACATGCTCGACGCTCACGCGCCCGGAGGGCGGTGCCTGCTCCAATGCAAGTTCGACTGCAATCACTATGACATCCAGACCGCTTTCCGGGACTAGTGCCAGAACCTTCGCCATTACCCGGTCACCACCTGGCTCGCGTAGTAGCGCCCGGCGCAGGCGTTGCAGCGGTTCGGGCATATCCAGGAACGGCGCACCGTTGCGCAATGCGCCAGGCTTGCGCTGGATCAGCGGGATGTAATGCTGCCAGTCGTAGCGCACCAGACCTTCGTCGGCCAGACGGTCATGTTCGGCCACCATGACGTCATCGCCCACCACCACAACGCGGCCCGGATAGAGCCGCGTACTGAGCATTTGACCTGCAAATTCGCAGGGTACCGAGTAGCGGTTGCGCCCGATCACCACAAGGCAGGTAGACGACACCCGGGCCGCGCGTTCAACGTAACCGTCAAACGGTGTTGGCATCGGCATCAGATGGGCGCGCTCTTGTTCGAATACGTCGGCAACGCTCAGATCCCGATAGTCCGGATGCTTCACCTGCTCCCACAACGACCGGCACCGGCTCGCCAGCCATGCGTTCAGCTCGGCGAAACTGCCAAATCGCTGCTCGCGCGCTTCAATCCAGATACGCCGGCGGCTGTCCTGCACGTTCTTCTCGACCACGCCTTTCTCCCAGCCGCTGGCCACGTTACAGAAGTCCGGGTCAAACAAGTAATGCGCGCACATCACTGCGAAACGCGGATTTACCGTGCGGCCTTTGCCTTTGTGAACCTTGTCGACCGCCGTCTTCATATTATCGAAGATGCCACGACGGGCCACCCCGCCAAAGGCCGTGAACGAGCGCGTATGGGCGTCGAACAGCATCTCGTGACCCTGGCTTGGGTAGGCCACCAGCCAGAATGCCCGCGACGCGCACAGCTTCATGTGCGACACCTGCAGCTTGCGGTAAATGCCGCCGACAACCAGTCCTTCTTCGGACCAATCAAACTGGAACGCTTCGCCCAGCTCGAATTGCAGCGGCACAAACGCCGACTTCGAAGCCGCTTGGCCTTCGCCTTGCCGCCAGCTCCGGATAAAATCGGTCACCCGCGAATAGCAGCCATCGTAGCCGTTCGCCTTGACCTCCTGGAACAGCATCCAGGCGGTGCGCCGCTCTTTCTTCGGCCGCCTTGCGTCCACGCTGAGCGCCTGCACCAGCGCCTCGTGAAACGGTGTCAGCCGGGTCGACTGCGAGCGCCGCTGATACTTCGGTTCTTCCTGAATTTCCACGCTCAGGTATTTGCTAATCGTGTTGCGCGACAGGCTTGTGAGACGCGCTATCTCGCGTACCGACTTGTTCTGGCGGTGGAACATCCGCCGCACCTTGCCAATCATCGTCATCGGGATCATCCCCAAACACCCTGCCTGAAAAACTAGCAGGATAGGTTGATTACCCGGCTCAGTTTTCAGTCGGCGCGACCCCTACAAATGGCTCAATTTTCGGTCGGCGTAAACAGGCCTAGCTTATTTTGTTGCCCCGACTGGTCCGTCGGTCAGCGGACGCTCGTTTGCGCGGACGGTCTGCAGGACCGTCGCCCTCGCCAAAAACATTACCAGCCATTAGACGGCTTGATGTTCAAGCGACTTCTGGAGTGTTTAAGGAGTTGAAGACATCGCTAGTGAAACACGTTTGAATTGCTGACCGGTTTTGTCGGGCTTATAAGAGCGCGTTGCCTGCGGCACCGCCGAAGCAGCTAGCCCTTGTCGGCTACCGGGTTCGCGGAAACAAGGATGGCGGACGCCGGCATCATGACACCCGGATGATGAACATTTCATCTGTCCGTCACCCCAGCGCACCAACGCCTCGGCAGAATCGACGTGTGAGGAAGGACCGTCCGTGCGTTTGGAGAGAAACTATGCGGCGCTTAGCAACGCTTTGCGCAGTAGCGGCTTTGTTTTCGGGATGTGTGCCGGGACAGCCGTTGCTTTCGCAATCAGGAAAGACCAAACAACAAGCGGACGTCGAGCTTGAGAACGCCTGGAAGGAAGGATGGCTACCGTATCGGCGCGCGGACTATCCGCCCGCTCAAGCAACCCTTGAGCGCAACAAAAAGCGGTACTCAGCGACGCACCCCGAGGACGTGCCTTTACCCGCAAGCGCGGCGGAGCCGTCAAATTGACGTTGGTCTAATGTGAGTGAGCTGAAGTGAGTCACGCGGTGGCGAGGAGGATGACTAAAACGTCATCCTACCGTCACCTCTGCGTTACGTCGCCTCTACAGTGAGGTAGCAATAGCTTCAATGGGTTTCATACCGCTGCCGAAACGGGCGATAGTTTCGCGATGTTCCTTGAGAGCACCGTACGGAAGGTACCTAATGCCAAGTTCGGTTACGCGGGAAAAGGCCGGTCTCGCCAGTTGGCTCCGTACGTCCTCTTGTCGACTATCGGGCGCGACGAGGTAAAGATGCTTGTGTGCCGCTGTGGCCGAGCCAAGTGCCAAGTCAAGGAGGCGAACGATGCCGGAATAGATGGACGTCGTGTGTTCAACTTCGAACGCTGCTGCGACGGAGCGGTCAGCATTCAACCAGATGACGTCAATCAGCGGGACGGTGTCTGCTCCGTTGATATTCAGCGAAGTTGGCAACTCGGTCAGGCACCCGTCGGCAAGTTTGCCGTCGCGGTAAGGGCGCGAGCGGTCATTCGACGCAATCCAGACTTGATAGCCGAGCGATTGTCCGAGGTCGCGCAACCATCCTTGAACTTCGGTATGTGTCGCGTCTTGCTGGCGGCTCGCCTCTAGTTGCTTGGCTAGTGTTGCCGATTGTTCGCGAACGGCATCCAGGTCTTTAAGCCACGCATCATGAGATGCGGCATCTTCTACAGACGGCGGCAACGGGTAGCGGTCGATGCCGACGTCGAAAAGAAATCCCGCGAGCGCCCCTAGGTCGTTTGACAGCAGCGTGCGGAATTCGTGATTTAGCTCAAGGATTCCCTTGCGCATTGCGAGGTAGTGATCCCAACGTCCCAGCTTTACGTTGGCCTTGGCCAAGGCGTTGAACCCCTTGACGATGGCGGTGTTGAACGGACAGACGAGGGTCGGATGGATGAAGTAAAGCAGATTGGCGACTGCCGGCCCCAAGCCCTTGACGGCGTGAGAGTCGAGCGTCCTTATAGCCGTCAAGACCGCCTCAGCTTCGTCGCAACAATCGCACGTGTCTAGGAGCTTGCCGAACGCCCGCTGGTTTGCGGGGTTTTCGTAGATGTCGGGGATTCGAAGCTTCGGTTTCCAGAGAAATGCATGGTCAGCGCCGCGGAAAATCTGCCGCTGCTCAGCGATGGAGCCAACGACGGTTTCGAGAGACGAGCCTCGGTACGCGTTGCCAAACGTCCCTGCGTCGATTTCCTTTACGACTTGCCGGATGCCTTGGCGGATGGACCGGAAGTTCTTCAGACGCTCAGGCCATAGGAACCAGGTCTGAAAAGTGGCCGCCGGGTCTGCCTTCCAATGCTCGATAAGGGTGTGCAGGGTATTCATTATTGTCGTAGGTTTTATTGTCGGGCGAGTCTATCACCGATGTTCCGGTCTTTGGACAAGCTCCGTTGACCTTCCCACCGTCGGTAAGTGACAATAAATTTAGGTCGCTGGCGCACCTGAGCGGGCCGAGGTCCAGGCTAACGCCGAGCGAACGATGTGTCGTCCGAAACCAAGTGCATGGCACGACCGAACAAGGAGCACTTAGCATGAGCGTGCAACCTAATGACAGCAAGCAGCGCCGCGGGCCGTCGAACGCAATTGATGCGAAGCACGACCATCAGCACCATCCAAGTCAACACCGACGAGGGTCTGACGACGCGTCGGAATCGGGCGCATCTTCGCTAAGTGACCCGGTCTGTGGCATGTCAGTCACTGCGGACTCGCAGTTTCACGTTGAGCATGACGGACAACAATACTTGTTCTGCAGCCAATCCTGCGAGAACAAATTCACCGACAACCCGACAAAGTACGCCAGCACAACGCCCGGAGCGCCGGTGCACGCAGCGCCAGAGGGCACCGTCTATACCTGCCCGATGCACCCGCAGATTCGACAAGACCGCCCCGGGAACTGCCCGATATGCGGCATGGCACTTGAGCCGTTGCTGCCGAGCTTGGAAGACGAGGAAAACCCGGAGCTTGTCGACTTCCGGCGAAGATTCTGGTGGACCTTGCCGCTTACAGCGGTCGTGTTCGTCCTCGCGATGTTTGGCCATCGCTTAAGCTCGATGGGAGCCTCTACCCTGAGCTGGGTCGAGTTCGTGCTCTCCACCCCTGTCGTCATGTGGGCCGGACTCCCGTTCTTCGAACGCTGCATTCGGTCTTTTATCAACCGCAGCCCGAACATGTGGACACTCATAGGCCTCGGAACGGGAGCGGCCTACATCTACAGTGTTATTGCTGTCGTCGCGCCCGGTGTGTTTCCCGCAACGTTCGTCGCAAACGGTCGTGTCGACGTTTACTTTGAAGCGGCGGCCGTCATCATATCGCTTACGCTGCTGGGGCAGTTGCTTGAATTGAAGGCGCGCTCGCAAACGTCGGCTGCCATCAAAGCGCTTCTCGGCTTGGCACCAAAGACCGCCCGCAGAATCAACGCAGACGGCTCCGAAGAGGACATCCCGCTCACGCACGTTCATGTCGGTGACCTGTTGCGCGTGCGGCCAGGAGAAAAGGTGCCGGTGGACGGTGTCGTCACGGATGGGACCAGTTCGCTGGACGAGTCGATGATTACGGGCGAGCCCATTCCTATTACCAAGCGACCCGGTGACCATGTAATTGGCGCCACTATGAACGCCGCTGGGACGTTGGTTATTAGGTCAGAAAAAGTCGGCTCCCAAACAGTGTTGGCGCAAATAGTCCAGATGGTCGCGCAAGCCCAGCGTTCTCGCGCGCCCATGCAACGGATGGCGGACAAGGTCGCGGGTGTGTTCGTCGTCGCAGTCGTCGGCACCGCTGTGCTCACGTTCGTCGCGTGGGGCCTTCTCGGGCCGCAACCGAGCTGGGTGTTTGGCCTCATCAACGCCGTCGCAGTACTCATCATTGCATGCCCATGTGCGCTCGGACTCGCAACACCGATGTCCATCATGGTTGCCAGTGGTAAGGCTGCCACGAACGGTGTGCTTTTCCGGGATGCCGCGGCTATCGAGAACCTGCGGAAGGTCAATGCACTTATCGTTGACAAGACCGGTACGCTAACCGAGGGACGCCCAGCGTTCCAACGCTGTGTTGGCATCAACGGCTTTTCAGAGGAAGAGGTTCTCCGCCTCGCAGCAAGCCTCGACCAAGGTAGCGAACACCCGCTCGCCGCAACGATCGTCGCTGCCGCGCGCGAACAAGGGCTGACGTTCGACAGAGCTGACGAGTTCCAGTCCAGCACAGGAATCGGTGTGCGAGGAATTGTACGCGGTCGCAACCTTGCCCTAGGCAATACAGCTCTGATGCAAGCCGAGGGCATTGACGTCGGACTGTTAGCAAGCGACGCCGACTCTTTGAGGACACAGGGCGCGAGCGTCATGTACCTTGCCGTAGATGCGAACCTGGCTGGTCTTTTGGCGGTGACGGACCCGATAAAGCCGACGACGCCAGAAGCATTGGCTCGCCTTGCGGAGGACGGCATTCACGTGGTGATGGCAACTGGCGACGGTGTCGTAACCGCGAAGGCCGTAGCGGGCAAACTCGGCATCGATGAATTCTACGGTGAGGTCAAACCTGCCGACAAGCTTGCGCTCGTCACACGATTCCAAGAGGCGGGCAAGGTGGTCGCGATGGCCGGCGACGGCATCAACGACGCGCCGGCGCTGGCCAAGGCCGACGTCGGCGTCGCGATGGGCACGGGCACAGACGTCGCAATGAGCAGCGCGCAAGTTACGCTGGTCAAGGGCGATTTGCGCGGCATCGCGCGAGCCCGGGAACTGTCTGAGAGCACCGTCAGGAATATGAAGCAAAACCTCGGCTTTGCTTTCGTCTATAACGCACTGGGGATTCCACTGGCAGCGGGCGTGCTTTACCCGTTCACGGGCTTACTCCTATCGCCGATGATTGCGGCGCTAGCTATGAGCCTCAGTTCAGCCTCCGTCATAACGAACGCCCTGCGCTTGCGCAACGCGAAAGTCTGAGGTCTATATGTGTCCCAAGGTGATGTTAGTGTAAAAGCGCTGCCCGCTCTGCATCGATTTTCTGGTATCGCGTTGCTCATTCACGCGCTTTGGAGGCGATTCCATGACGCGCTTGTCATTCGCCGGTCATGTTAAAAGAAACCGAGCACGATACTCTTCTTAGGCGTCGCTCAGACGAGGTATCTTTAGCGAATCAACAGCTCGCCGCCGAACTTTCGTCGAGATTCAGATTTACTCGTTCGTGCCCGAGTATCAAGTCGCAGTCGCTCGGGCAGCGGGAAACTCAACAGCCGCGTGAGGTAATAAGCGTCATGTCGAAGAAGCAGAACGTCCTTCCGAACCTAACTAACCGCCGTCGCTTCGTGCAAGGCGTGACCGCCAGCGGACTTGCTGCGGGACTTGGTGCCTGGCCGCTTTTGACTCGAGCAGACGGGTACGTCAGTCACGGGCCTTCGGTCCTCACTGGAACGGACTTCGACTTGGTCATCGGCTCTACCTTAGCGAACTACACAGGGCGTATTCGCCCGACCACGTCGGTAAACGGCTCAATCCCTGCGCCGGAGCTGCGTTGGCGACAGGGGACGGAAGTCACGATGCGAGTTACCAATCGTCTCCAGGTTCCTACTTCAATCCATTGGCACGGAATCCTCGTGCCGTTTGATATGGACGGGGTACCGGGCATAAGCTTTCCAGGTATTCAGCCGGGGCAGACGTTCACCTATAGGTTCTTGGTACGGCAGGCGGGTACCTTTTGGTACCACAGTCACAGCAGATTTCAAGAGCAAACCGGACTATATGGTCCGCTTGTAATCGAGCCGGCCGGTGGGGAGAGCATCCGCTGCGACCGAGATTATGTAGTTATGCTTAGCGACTGGACAGACGAAAACCCAGAGCGCATCATGCAAAAACTCAAGCTTTCGAGCGACTACTACAACTTTCAGATGCCGACGGCACCTGAATTTTTCGATGACGTTAGAAAGATGGGGTTAGGTGCAGCGCTCAAAAAACGAAAGATGTGGAATGAGATGCGCATGAATCCGACAGACTTTCACGACGTATCGGGGGCGACGTACACCTATCTGGCTAACGGTACAACACCTGCGAAAAATTGGACGGCTGTTGCCCGTGCCGGCGAAAAGGTTAGGCTTCGTTTCATCAACGGGTCATCAGAGACGCTCTTCGACGTGCGCATCCCTGGCTTAAAGATGACAGTGGTGGCGGCCGACGGGCAGGAAGTGAGGCCAGTTACCGTTGACGAATTTCGCATCTCTGTCGCCGAGACCTACGACGTCCTTGTGGACATGCCTGACGACAATGCTCATACCATCTTCTGCCAATCGATGGACCGTAGCGGTTTCGCCCGAGCGACGCTAGCTCCGCACGCAGGAATGGAAGCTGCCATACCTCCAATGGACCCGAAGACATGGCTCTCGATGGGTGACATGGGAATGGGCGAGATGAGCGAAATGCAGGGTATGAGCGGCGCCAAAGACGCGAGGGGCATGGGCGGGATGGACCATACGCAAGCGACGAGCGACGCGAAGGACATGGATAGCATGCGCGACATGCACGGGGCGAACTCGATGCCGAGCATGAACGACAAGCAAGGCATGAGCGATATGCAGGGAATGCAGGGGATGCAGCGAATGCAGGACGACGCAGGCATGCAGGGAATGGAAGCTGTGCAGGACAGCCAGAGCGAAGACACCAGGACCGACATGAAAGCTGGCGGAATGGGCGAGATGGCACGCGGGACTGGCCCGGAGGTAGACATGCGGCCGATGGCCGTCTCGCGTTCCCTGGAAGACCCTGGACCACGGCTGCGGGAAAGCGGGCGAAAAGTGCTGACTTATGCGGACCTACACACCGCGGGCGGCCCACTGGACACCCGACCGCCGTCAAGAGAAATCGCCGTGCGCCTAACAGGAAACATGGAGCGGTTCATCTGGGGATTTGACGGGCAGAAGTTCTCCGAGGCGCCACCCATTCTTTTTCACTACGGGGAAAGATTGAGAGTCACGCTCATCAACGATACCATGATGAATCACCCGATTCATCTCCACGGAATGTTCATGGAGCTTGAGAGCGAAGACGGCAGCTTTCTTGTTCGCAAGCATACGATAAACGTGCAGCCCACCAAACAGGTGACGTTCCGTGTGACGGCGGACGCACCCGGCCAGTGGGCCTTCCATTGCCATCTGTTGTATCACATGGAAGCGGGCATGTTCCGCAAGGTGGTGGTCGCATGAGCCAGCTAAGCTTGTCGGCGCACCTAGTCGGAGGCACACGAGCTCGTCTTGTTGTGAGGGTCCTCATCGCCGCATGCGTCGTTTCCCGTTCAGCCACCTCTCCTGCTCAATCGATGCCGATGGATGGCATGCCTGCGGTGAGCGATATCGGCGGCCACAGCGCTCACGGCGCCGGTCACGATGCGTCGCCAGGCTCTCCCGCACGCAAGTCCGACATGACCGGAAAAGCGGACGCGAACGACCAAACGCGGGGCTCCAAGGAAATGGAGCATATGATCGCGCCGCGCGGCAACTCCCCCGGCACAGGGAATGGCACCAGCAACGAATCGGCGAATGCAGACCAGGGCGTCAGCGTCGACGCTAGCGCCAAACGGAGTCCGAAAGGCGGTCCTGAAAGCGGCCCCAACCACATCATACCGGTGGAGGAGCCACGTATTCCGATGGCGAATCCGAACCAAGGCATTCCCATGAAGGGTATGGACATGGCTGACGACGACGTCTACCACCAAATACTCGTCGACCAGCTGGAGTATGTGAAGGCTGCCGGCGGGCAAGGCTGGTCGTGGGACGGCGAAGCATGGCTGGGCGGCGACATTAACAGACTTTGGCTTAAAAGTTCTGGTGACCGACTGTATGGCAAGACAGACGACGCTCGCGTCGAGGCGCTAATCTCGCGCGCCTACTCGACTTACTGGAACGCACAGATAGGTGTACGCCACGACTTCGGCAATGGGCCATCGCGGGACTGGGCGGCAATTGGGGTGGAGGGGCTGGCTCCATGGTTTTTCGACGTTGAAGCCACCGGTTACATAGGGGCTTCGGGTCGAACTGCGCTACGATTAAAAACCTCTTACAACGTATTGCTTTCTCAGCGGTTGTTCCTCACGCCCGAGGCCGAAGTCAACGTCTATGGAAGAGCAGACCCCGAGCGAGAGATAGGCAGCGGCGTCTCGGACATTAAGCTAGGTTTGCGCCTCCGATACCAAATACGGCGTGAGATTGCGCCCTACGTTGGCTTTGTCTGGGGAAGACGCTTTGGTCGCACTGCCGATTTTGCGCGCCGTGACGCCGAACCTGTATCTGACAAGGAACTAGTAGTCGGCGTTACGCTATGGTACTGAAGGAATTTTGTCGACCGACATCTGGCGGCAATCTCTAGCTAGTTCGCGTTTGAGCAGGCTTTAGACACAAGTGATTGGAACGACGCGGCATTTGGCGAGACCGCCGGGCAAACAAGGATCACGAGCCACGTGCGATAGGCCTGCAATAGGTGCTCGACCTCCATGTGTGGCGTGTAGGCCCCGGGCATATGAGCATATGAGCGCTCTAATATCCCGTTGAGAGACGCTTCCAAGAACGACGCCCCAGCTACTGCTTTTCATCGTCGCGAAATAGCCGTAGACCTGCGGCGGAACATCGGTTGGCGGTGGACGGCTCGACCATGTTTATCGCTTGGGTCATCAAGCCAACGCAGTTGCGTCTCGACCGCCTCGACTAGGCGTTATGAGACGTTGCTATCGGAGCCGCTGATTCATGGCGACAAGACGGCCGTACGGTGCTTAAGGAAGCGGGCAAGGGCTATTCTAGTCCGTGTCATGAGTGTGGTGGTTTGCCTCTCGCGGCCGCGAGGAGCTTGCTTTGTTCTTCGCATCCTCCGCGTCGCCGTGCGTCGACTTCATTCCAGGCATGTTCTTCATACCCTCCATTTCCTCGTCTCGAGGGGCCTTGGCCACCATTTCCTTGTATTCTTGCGCGCTCATACTTGGCAACTTATTCACAAAGGCGACCATGCTCCAAATTGTCTCGTCATCGTGTGTCTTGCCCCATGCCGGCATGGCGCTCATCTTCAGGCCGTGCTTGATAACCCAGAAGGCGCTACGCGGGTCCAATTGTGACTTCGCAAGCTCTGGCGGCTGAGGATAGAGTCCGGGAGCCAACTCCGAATCTTTGACTCCAGGCGCTAGGTGACATGTCACGCACATTGCCGCGTATTGTCCTGCACCCTTAAGAATGAGATCGGGACTGTTGAGGTTTGGGGGTACGATGTCCTTAGAATGAGCATCGATGGACCGCATTCGCAATGTTTGCAGGATCTTGTAGGTAAGGGGCCAGTGGGGAGCATCCGCTCCCATGTTGTAATTTCCGGACAAGACGAACGCGGTTGCACCGAACAGCGCCACTGCCGACATTGACGCTGTAGGAATAATCCAGTGTCTCATGCTTTCACCGAGAAGAAGCGAATCGGCCAACATCACTAAATCGACGACTTGCGGCGGCTGAACGCGGTCTCCGCTGAAGAAATCGATGTTCGGTAGTTCGGCGAACCTCTGACTTCGTTGCGTCGAACTGCCGCCCATCACCATCCGAATCCTGCGGACTCCCGTGCCACGTTACGACGTGCGTCGAGCGAAGCCTCAACTTGGCCTGAAAACAGGGTTGTACCGAGTCAGCGATTGCGGATTCGATAGAGTTCCTTATTGCGTTCGATGGTTCTCTCGCTCGGCGGGTAGTCGTTCTTGCTCGTGGGTATCATGCCGTCCCGTTGTGCCTGGATCATTTCGGCGACGACTTCCGCGCGGGTTTTGCCGACTCTCCCCGCGGCGGCCAACCCTTCGTCGCTGCCACCATACGACTGCCTGTTGCTACTGAACGCCGCAGACGATTCAACCCCTCGGGTCGGCTGTATGTCATTCAGGGGATAAGCATGGTCCGCAAAAGCCGGCACCGCAACGGCGATGCCGAGGGTAGCAACCAACAAGGGAATTACTTTCATTGCGTCCTCCAGGGGGCTTGATTGGAGGAAAGTTTATATATTGCAATCTGACTGGAGCATGACTTAAACGTGATAATTGTGCCTCGAAGCCGAGCGACTGTACCGGCTCGGATTGTCTGGACACGGTTTTGATTAAGGCGATCATGAGGATGACCCTGAATGGATAACAACCCGAACAAAGATGTAATCGACAATTGCGTTTTAGCGTTTGAACCGACCTGGCAAGCCGGTGCCGCGTTTGACGCTAACAAAGCAGTGGGCATGACTCGACCGTGACAGTAAATTCATTTCTTTGTCACGGCGCTGACTACTTCAAACTGAGAAGATATGTGATCACACGAGTTTTCTTCCCGGTCGAGGGTTTGTGGTGATCGCGCGTTGGACCTGCAAGTCCCAATGCAGGTTAACGGTCACCTCGGGCATTAGGGAAACGCCGAATAATGCGTTATTGGGTCGGCTTGCAGATCCACGGGCGTCGAAGTTTCTGGATAACGAATCGAATTTGCGCGCATTTCAATAAATTCGGCTCTCAAAAGAGCCTCGCTGCTCTGATTTTTCTACGGCTGACGGATTGCTCGCTCCCATGAACCGATCGCAACAGATTCCGCACAATCACCAGATTCTTCACCACAGCGAACAAGCTGAAAAGTTGCGCGGTGTTCTTGGCCAAGCCCGTGTATCGGGTCTTGCGATGGTGAAACAGGTTCTTGACGATATGGAACAGATGCTCGACGCGCGAACTGATCTGCGCCCTGGTTCGCTCAAGCGCGGTCACAAGTGCCTTCAGTGGCCCCTCTTGGATCGCCTTGATCTTTCCACGCTCGGCAGCGACGTGCCACTTTACCGCCTGGCCTTTCATTTCATCGCGCTTGTCTACACCAATATAGCTCGCGTCGGCGAACGCTTCCTCTTCATGGCCGCGCAGCAGCAGATGGGCTTTTGGCACATCCAACACGTTGGCCGTCGTGCCGGCCACGCTGTGGACCAAGCCCGAATCGGCGCCCACGCCAACATGGGTTTTCATCCCAAAGTGCCATTCGTTTCCCTTCTTCGTTTGATGCATCTCCGGGTCACGGCTCGTCCCGGCGTTTTTGGTCGACGGTGGCGCTTCGATGGTTGCGGCATCAACCAGCGTGCCTTCCTTTATCATCAGTGCACGCTCGCACAGCTAGATACCGATCTGGTCGAACAGCTTCCTTGTCAGATCGTGCTCAATCAGCAGGCGCCCGAGTTTGAGCAGCGTGGTCGCATCGGGCACGTTCTCGACTGCGAGATCGATGCCGGCGAAGCGGCGCAGCGCAATGCTGTCATACAACGCGTCTTTCGGCCCTTCGTCCGACAGCCCGTACCGCTGCTGCAGAAAGTAGATCCGCAGCATTCGCTCAGGTCCAATCGGCGGACGGCCTCGCGTGCCCTTCCGGTAATGCTGTTCGATTGCAAACAGCAAACGCTCCCACGGCACAATTTTCTCCATCTCCCCCAAGAAGCGTTGACGCCTCGTCACGCGCTTCTTGCCCTGCAATTTCCGCTTCCGCGAAGCCGATCTGCCTCTTCATCCTCTTGCGTCCGTTTCGTGAGCTGCTTTCTATAACGTCCGCAGCTACCTGACCGATGACCGCCGAGCTTCAATAATCAGTGTTTCGTTAGCGCAATCCACTGTTCAATGCCACGAACTGTGCGCCAAAATGAGAATTGCTTTTCGTTGCAACGAATGCCCGGCCACTTTTAAGCCTCTCGACCAGTTAATGCAGGTCGTCGAGGATGTAAAGGCTATAGCTTCCGACAAAGACCTCATCCATGCAGTACATAGTGCGCCGTGGGACGTTGTTCTCGTTCACTGGCAGAGCACTTCAATTCCCCCCTTGGACCTATTGCGTTGGATTCACGCGTGTTCGCTGTCAGCCGCAACAGTAGTGTTTCTAGTCGACCCGCCGATCGGACGCCAGGCAACGATTGCACTCGGAGCAGGGGCGGCAGACGTTGTTCATCTACCTCTTCCTCCGCGGCGCCTAGTCGAACGCGTTCTTGCGTCTGCGCAACAGAGGTCTGTCAACAGCGGCATGTGGGCGCAGTTCGGGAACGTTATTTTGGATCGGCAGCGTCGCAGGATCCGGCATCGTGGCGTTGACGCTAAGTTGACGCCAATTGAGTTCAAGATTGCCTGGGAGCTCCTAGGACGCTGCGGCACCCCTGTGCCTCGCGCATATCTTCAAAAGCTCATCGCCGGACGCTCGCAAGAAACACGAACGCTTGATGTTCATGTCTTTCGACTGAAGTCAAAGCTGGAGACCGTCAGTAACTACCAGCTAACGATTAAGGCGATTTACGGCGTAGGCTATCAGACTTGCTGTCGCAAGGCGTCTGGCGCTCAGTAAAGGAAACTCTGCGTAACTCAACGCGCACAGACACTTAGGAATGCTACTATGTGATTACGACCTGGAGACATCAATGACGCAACTTCATCTCGGCTTGAATCTGTCAACCAAGCGCACGCGCAAGCGGGAGTTTTTGGACGAGATGAAACGAGTGGTGCCGTGGACGCGGCTGATTGAGTTGATCGAGCCGCATTACCCAAAGGGGAAGACTGGCCGTCCGCCATTTCCGGTCGCGACGATGTTGCACATTCACTTCATTCAGCAATGGTTCAGTCTGTCGGATCCAGCGATGGAAGAGGCCCTCTATGATGTGCCGCTGTATCGCGAATTCGCGGGTCTCGACGGCGCGATGACCCGTCTTCCGGACGAAACGACCATCCTGCGGTTTAGGCACCTGCTCCAAGCCCATGGGATCGCTGCGCAGATCCTGGCGGTGGTCAATGAGATATTGAGCGACAAGGGATTGATGCTCAAGGCGGGATCAGCTGTTGACGCCACGTTGATTGCGGCGCCCAGTTCGACCAAGAACGGCTCGGGAAAACGCGATCCCGAGATGCAGTCGACCCAGAAAGGCCGCAACTGGTATTTCGGCATGAAAGCGCACGTGGGCGTGGACGCAGAGTCAGGCTTGGTTCATACGGTCATCGGCACGGCAGCCAACGTGCACGACATCAACATGGCACATGCATTGTTGCACGGAGAGGAGACAAATGTTTATGCCGACGCCGGTCACCAAGGCATCGAAAAACGTGAGCAAGCGGGCTCGACTCGGTGGCACGTCGCGATGCGGCCCAGCAAGCGAAGGAAGCTGAACCTGAATGATCCTGTCGATGCGATATACGACGAGATTGAACGACTGAAGGCCGGCATTCGGGCGAAGGTCGAGCATCCTTTCCGCATCCTTAAGCGACAATTCGGCTATGTAAAGACGAGATACCGGGGGCTGGCGAAGAACACCGCTCAAATCACTACGTTGTTTGCGTTGGGCAATCTCTGGATGATGCGAAAAGTGCTGCACAAATCGTAGAGGGGCCGCACACAATGAACTTGACCTTCCTCTTACTCGCCGCGAGTCACCGTATCGACTTCTTTACCGGCCTGGATAGACAGTTCGTGCGCGGTGAGCAGAATGGGGCTCAATGCGAATGTTCACGTCGATTCCATGTCACGCCTGTCGCATGCTTCTGAAACGAATTGTGCAGACGGTCCTAAACCGTAGAGCGCATTAATTCTATCAAATTAGTCCTCCTTTGCGATTCGATTGTTGATATGGACGCGAGCCCTGCTGTGGATCTCCCTCAGGCGGAGCTGACTGTCCGGTCGGTCCTGCCGGCCGAACTGCCGGAGTCACGCATGTGGATCGACAACTGGCAGCGTATGCTGCCGTACATCGGAGTCGGGAACCTCCGGCGACTTAGGCAGAGCGTCCCTTGCCCTCAAGGGGAAGCGTTTTCTCCCATGTGCGTGGTCTTCAAGCTTCTTTTCTACCCACTTTCGCGCAGCTTCTACAGCTCCGCCTTTTGCGCATCAACGGCTTTCTCAGCATCGTCGGACCGAATTGCAGTGCCGACCTCGGCTGTTTGATGACTGCTTTATTAGTCTCTACCGGCACGACTGCGATGCCGCTCCCTGCCTTAAAGGATATTCGGTGCAATGGCGCCTCGAGCTGGAGGCACTGATTGAACGAGGCGAACCGCTCTTTATGCTGTTTTGCTGTTTGTAAATCTCCGTTATAAAGACAAGCCTCCGGTCGACCGCGTTTTCCGCGCTTCATCGTGCGCCTTCCCAAAGTGGGGTAGATCTTGATTTGGACCGCGACCGGAGGCCCGTTTCCCGGCGACGGCGATTACTTCCGGCTGTTTTGCACGCTGACGGACGGCCGAACGGCAGTACCCAACAACGGCAGGATCCGCATCGTTCCGGCGCCATCGCCGAACGCGGGTTGCTCAGCCTCGGAAAGCGTTTGCGGTGCACGGCACCGGTAGGTGGGCGTCCGCATCGGATCAGTAACTGCATTGCACCGCGCGGTCGCTAGCGCACCGGTGCAGCATCCGCCCAGGAAGGTCGAGGCATGAAGCGCGGCGTTCGAGCAGTATGCGCCGCGCCCGTCGTCCCGATGCGGGGCCGCGTAGTCGAGCCACGCCTGTCCAAACTCCTTTTCGGTCTCCCATTCGTCATGGCTTGAGAACTGCACGTACACGACGGATACAACTTTTCGCATGATAGTATACCCCCCTAGGCTATATTGGATTCAATGTGAGTCACACCATCCGCGACAAGCAGAAGCTGCTCAATCGTGTCCGCCGTATCAAAGGACAGGTAGAGGCCATCGAGCGCGCGCTTGAAGATGCGCGCGATTGCAACGACGTACTGCAACGAATTACCAGCTGCCGAGGCGCAATGAACGGCTTGTTGGCAGTTGTGCTAGAGGACCATATCCGTACGCATCTTGTAGACGCCGAACCCGCTGGGGAACACGGCGGCAGTACGGAACAGCTAGTTGAAGTCGTTCGCAGTTACTTCAAGTAAGAGCAGGGTTTGAAATGAGTGATTGGAAGGACGCTGCATTTGGCGCTGGGCATGACCACATTTTTCTCGGGTCAGCGCATGAGCAAAATGAGCGCAAAACATGGCTAGTGATTGCGCTATGCAGCGCGATGATGGTGGCAGAAATTGTTGGTGGCAGCCTCTTCGGTTCGCTGGCACTCGTCGCGGATGGCCTGCATATGTCGACGCACGCCGGAGCGATGTTGATTGCTGCTTTGGCATACACCTATGCCCGCAAGCACGCGAGGGATTCCCGCTTCGTCTTCGGGACCGGAAAGCTAGGTGACCTAGCAGGATTCACCAGTGCAATCGTGCTGGCGATGATTGCGCTGCTGATTGCATATGAGGCGGTCTGGCGCTTCTTCTCGCCGGTGCCGATTCATTTCAATGAAGCGATTCCCATCGCTGTCGTCGGGCTGCTGGTCAATCTCGCGAGTGTGTGGCTGTTGAGCGGTGACCATCATGGGCACAGTCATGGTCATAGCCACGGGCATGGCTACGACCATGAGCATGAAGATGTCCACGCCCATCAAGACGACGTCAAACGCATCTTTGGAAACGCGGGCGCGTTCGAAGTGTCTATCTACGAAGACTGTGTGCCACCGGTGTTCCGCATCACGCCAGAAGCGGGGACAGAGGGGCTCAAGCCGGACGGAGTCTCAGTCACGACGGTCAGGCCAGACGGCTCGCGCCAGATTTTCGCCCTCGTCGATAGGGGCCGCTATCTAGAATCGAAGGAACACGTCCCTGAACCGCACGCTTTTCGGACCATTGTCCGACTACCGGATGGCGAGCACAGCATCGAGTTCGTCGAACATGACCATGAGGCCCACGCAAGCACGGCACGCGACCACAACATGCGGGCAGCGTACGTTCATGTTATTGCTGATGCGGCCGTCTCGGTCCTCGCAATCATCGGACTCATTCTAGCGCGGTCGTTCGGATGGAACTGGATGGACCCACTTGCAGGCGTTGTGGGTGCGCTCGTAATTGGAAACTGGTCATATGGTCTGATTCGCGATACCGCGGCGATACTTCTGGACATGAATCCCGACGGACGCATGACCGAAGCGGTTCGCCGGGAAATCGAGAGTGGCGGCGACCGGGTCCTCGACCTTCATGTGTGGCGCGTCGGCCCCGGGCATATGAGCGCCGTCATATCCCTCGCGACGCGTTTTCACGAACGACGCCCCGACTACTATCGTTCCGCGCTGGCACACCTCAAAGGCCTTTCGCACGTGACTGTCGAGGTTATTCCATCGTCGACCAAATAGCCGCAAACCTGACGGCGACATACGGTTGCAACCCCGGCGGGGCAAGCACCGACCGCAGTGGCAACGCGCTGCGTCCGATTATGTTGGTCTTTGAGGGGACGGGATGAGCAGCGTTCTGTTCGTTGACGATAGCGACGACACGGCAGCCGCTCTCGCCGACCTTGCTTCGGCGCTGGGCCATCAGAGCGCGGTTGCGTATAGGGCGGGGCGGCCTTGAAAATCGCAGCCGGCAGTTGCTTGACGTCATCTTTCTAGACATTACGCTGCTGGACGGCGACGGACGCGACGTGTGCCTTCATCTACGGCAGGGCCGTTGCGCGAGGGCTCGTATCGACGCACTGACGGGGCACAGTAGCTTCGCCGAATCGGACCTGCAATGCTTTGACGCATTTCTCCTCAAGCCCCTATCGACGACCTGGAACGGCTGCTGGTCTGATAGTTGGGATCACGAACTCGACGCCGGGCGCGTTTCTAACCGAAACGACAGTTTTCGTCAAAAGCTGAGCTCGTCTCTGTCAGAGACCACTTGATCCCTTTGATGGTGGCTGTCGAGGCTGCCGGAGAAGACCCCGAGAAAATTTGAAATCACGAGGATGACATCTCGGGTGGAATCGCTGTGTCGAGTTTCCGATTTGGTTAATGACCGCGTCTGGCCGGACTGAGACCTTGCTGTCCTGCCTGTCGCCCAACCTTGCCGAACTTACCTCGCTGGTGACACAATTATTTCGCTTCGGGAAACCCTTGTCTCCCAAGGCTGAGCGGGCACGGGCATGGGTTCCCACGGCGAGTTGACAAAATTATTGGCGCAAGAGTGACAGATTTAATACGGTCTACGAAAGCCGGCGCAGTGTTTTCCGGTGTGCCGTTGTACCGCTACTTGTCGACCACGAATGAGCCAAGCTTGCCTCTTCCCATGATGAACATCATCAACGGCGGCGTCCATGCGGATGACAGCATTGACTTGCAACAGTTCATGATCCTGCCCGTCGGTGCGCCGTGCTTTTCAGAGGCGCTGCGCTGGGGCGTCGAAGCTGAAGAGCGTACTGAAGGAAAAGGGGCTTTCGACGGCTGTCGGCGATGAAGGCGGCTTCGCGCCTGATCTCTCATCAAATCAAGCTGCTCTCGATACCATCATGTTTGCCATTGAACTGGCTGGCTACACGCCGGGTAACCGACCATTCGAGATTACCTCCGGCTACGGCGGTCGCACGGTACGGGAACGGCTCGAGCCCACGGCTCGAGCCCGCCCTTCTCTAGAGTGGCCTTGCGTGCCCGCGGCGTTTCCGCTCGAAATTTCGTCTTGGAGGAAGAGCGGTCATGGAGAAGCGATTCGCCGATGACTAGACCATTGGTGTGCTGAAGGGAGGCGAAACGAGCCTTAAGCCGGCGGACGCCGAAACTGGCCTACGCGCCCGCCGCTAATAATGCTTCGACGATCGCCGTCTGGGTGGACCGATAGTTTGCCGACATTGAGCCGTTGCGCGGGGACCGTTCGATTGCGATATCGAACCGCCTCAATTGGCCGAGAGGATTACCAGAGTCGTTGACGCAGTTGAGCCAACGAGTTCTTGAGATCCTCGAGAGGCATTCGACTGATTACCTCGAGCACCACTTCACCCTGGAAATGCATCGCGTCGAGTTGAACCCGGATGGCGTCGAAGTCGATGTCGCCGGTGCCGATCGGGGCATGCCTCCAGGTACCCTCCGGTGCATCCGAAAGATGCACGACCGCAACACGTTCATCTAGCAGCGCAAGCCCGGCAGCCGGATCTTCTCCGACCGCCGCAGCATTTGCCACGTCGTACAGCACATCGACATTAGCGAAGCCTTGCTCATCGAGAAAGCCTTCGAGCGCCGCTGCAGTCTCGAGCAGGCAACCCGGAATATTCTCAATCAGAATGCGCATACCGCATTCGTCAGCCCTTGCCGAGAGCCGGGCGAGCGCATCGCGGAATACGTGCAGCAAACGATCGTCCGGCGGCGGCAACAACATGTGCCTGCGCCCCGAATTGATCGTGAGCCATTGCGCGCCTACTGCGCGTGCGAGCGACATCGCGTGCTCATAGGTATGCATCGCGAAGTTGACGGCGGCGGGTGTCGAACTGGCGATGTTGATGTCGCTGCTCGGAAGATCGACCGCGATGACACGGCCTTCGCACGCATCGAGCGCGCGCCGGATCGCCTCCACGACCTGCTGCCCGCTCCAGGGATCCAGATGCGGCGCCATCGCCATTAGCTGAAAATCGCGAAAGCCCAGCGCGGCGAAGGCGTCGATCGAGGAGGCCGCGTCATGGGTCCATACCACGCCGAAAGTGTGTGCACCGATCGTTCTCATTGTCCGCTCCCGATTTGAATCGTGTCCATCAGACAACGAGCGCCTCGCGATAATGCTGCACCGTGATGCGCAAACCCGCGCTGACCGGCGTCACATCCAAAGGGCCTAGCACGTCTTCGCCGGTAAAGCCGTTCGCCGTCGAAAGACTCGGCATCGGCGGACCGTCGGCGCGGATATCCGCTGCTGGATCGATCTGGCGCAGTTCATGAATCACCTCGTTAATGTCGGTGCTGTGCCCCGCCTGATTGACGACGTGCGCGCCATCGAACGGTGTGACGATGGCACGTTCATACGCCGCCGCGACATCGCCGACGAACACGAGGCCGGAGCGCCCCGTGTACGGAATCGTATAAGCCTCACCCAACGCGACGGCGCGACATGCAAGCGTCGGTCCCGCCGTGAGGCCCGTTTCGCGTCCCGGCCCGTAGATGACGAAGGGCCGGAAGCCGATGCTCGCGATGCCATGCTTCAGCCAGTAAGCACGCGCCGATCCTTCATTAGCGAGCTTGAACGCGCCGTAGTGTGTGGTCGGCAGGGGGAAGTTTGGATCGTCGGGGCCGTACACGCCGCCGCTGCTCGAATACAGCACCTTGCGGATACCTGCGTCCTTCGCCGCCTCGAAGACGTTGAGCGTGCCGGCCACATTCACCGCCGCGCCGAGCAGTGGGTCTTGCTGGCACGCCGGCGTCAGCAGGCCGGCTAGATGGATGACGTGATCGCAATCGCGCAGGGCGGCGCGCACATCGCCGGCATCGCGCACATCGCCGGTGACCCAGTCGAGCGTATCGGCCATTTCGCCTGCCACCGCGCGCGCGATGCGCCGGTCTTCGCGCAACTCCATTACCCGCACGCCGATGCCGCGCGCCGCCAGCGTCCGCACGATCCACGCGCCGAGAAAGCCGCCGCCGCCCGTAATCAAAACTTTCATGACTGTTTTCCTTATGTCGATGCTCAGACGCTCACTCGCGTCTTGCCTGAAGCCACCGATGTATCGTCCAGCGCCTGAGCCGCCTCCTGCGCCAGCGTATCGCCGCCGCGCTCCTGTTCGACGATATAGCGCCGCAGCGTGAACGGCAGCGCGCCCATGACGACGGTCGTGCAGCCGAGCACGAGAAGCGCGGTGCCGAAGCTGCCCGTGCTCTGATTTAGCCAGCCGACCAGTACGGGCCCGACATAGCCCGTCAGATTGCCGAGCGAGTTGACGAACGCGAAGCCGACGGCCGCCGCATTGCTGCCCGCGAGCACGAGTCCGGTCATGGTCCAGAACGCGGGCTGCGTCGCGTTCACGCCGATGACGGCCAACGTCAACGCCGCGATGTTCAGCACCGGCTGATTCAACGTGAACCCCGCGATGAAGAGTCCCGCCGCTGCGACCCATCCGGCAATCGCGTAATGCCACACGCGCTCGCGCTTCAGGTCCGAATGCAATCCCCAGAACACCACGACGATCCCCGCGCAGCCATAAGGAATCGATGCCACCAGTCCCGTCTGAAACGTCGACAGCCCGAAGCTCTTCACGAGCTGCGGCAGCCAGAAGTTGACGCCGTTCGTGGCGAGTCCGTTAAGCGCGAGAATCAGCACGACGCACAGCACTTTCGGATTCGAGATCGCACGGAACCAGCCGCCTTTCGCATGCGCTTTCGCCAGCGAACGTTCGCCTTCGAGCTTGTTCAAGAGCCACGATTTCTGATCGTCTCTCAGCCAGCGCGCTTTCAGCGGGTTATCGGCGAGATAGCGCATGGTGACGAAGCCGAGAATCACGGCGGGCAGCCCTTCGATCACGAACAGCCAGCGCCAGCCCGGCATGCCGTGTGAGCCGTCGAAGAGGGTCATGATTCCGGTGGAGAGCGGCGCGCCGACAAAGCTCGCAATGGGAATCGCGAACATCAAAAAGCCGATCACGCGCGCTCGATATTGCACCGGGAACCAATACGTGAAGTACAGCATGAGGCCGGGATAGAAACCCGCTTCGCCCAGACCGAGCAGAAAGCGCAGCACGTAGAACGAGACTTCGCCCTGCACGAAGGCCATCGCCACCGAAATCACGCCCCAGCTAATCATGATGCGAGCCAGCCAGCGCCGCGCGCCGAAGCGCTCCAGCATCATGTTGCTCGGAATCTCCGCCAGAAAATAGCCGATGAAAAACAGCCCTGCGCCCGTGCCGTAGGCGATGTCGGACAGGGCGAGATCAGCCTTCATCGTGAGGGCGGCGAAGCTCACGTTCACGCGGTCCAAGAAGGCCACGAAAAACAGCAACCCGACGAAGGGCGAAATCTTGCGGATGACGGTCGACATGGTCTCCCGCTGAAGCCGCGCGTCGCTCGTCTCTTGTATCGATGCGGTCATGGGTCTCCTCCTTATGCCGTCTTGTCGATGAATGTGTTTGCGCGTGCGCTCAGTGCGCCGCCGAAAGCAGTTGCGAAAGCCGGTAATGCGCGGCGTCGGCATCGAGCAGGCCGTCGGTGCGTAGAAGGTCGAGCACGAGCGGTTGAGCGGCATTCAGTTCGCCGAGGCCGATGCCTTCGACGATCACCACCGCATCGAACACGTCTTCGCGGTTCGGCCCCTTGAGTTCGGTTTCCTTCGTGCGCACGCTCGTGATGTCCGCGACATTCGCGCCGACGCGCACGCTCGTGACGCCATCGAGCGACGAGATGTCGTAAAGCGCCGCCGCGCAATAACGCAGGACATCGTCGTGCCGGCTCGCATCGAGGGTCAGTCGATACGTCGAGCAGGCGCCGCCGATTCCGCCGCCCGTCGCAGCCCGCTCCACGCACGCGCCGCGAATGAAGTTGCGAAAGATGGGATGCACACGCTTCGACCAGTCGGTTGGGTCGTTGAGGCGCGCGAGGTAGCCCGGCGAGCGGAAGGTTTCGATATGCGCGCCATCGTAGAGGGTGAAGCAGCCGTGCTTCGGACGCGACCAGTCGACGTAACGACGTGCCATCAGAAACCCCGGAATGCCGATGCGCTCCGGCATATGTTCGCGCGCATGCCAATGCTCAAATTCGCTCTCTTCGCCACGTTCGATGTCGTGCCAGATGGCGAGGAATGCGCCGCCCGTTCGGCCTGCTGCCATGTCGTGTCTCCCTGATGATTCCAACGATTCATTTTCTATGGGGTTAGGTTACTATGAACCTCGTCGGATATTATTCACCTTAAAGACATTCCATAAATAACCTAACGATGAGTAATGAGCTTTATATACGCGACTTGCGGGTGCTCTGCACCGTGGCGCGTCGTGGGAGTTTTATCGCGGCGGCGGCGGAGCTGGGGACGTCGCCACCCTACGTGAGCAAACGCATCGCGGCGCTCGAAGCAATGTGGGGCGTGCAGCTCTTTCATCGCACGACGCGGCGCGTCGCGGTGACGGAAGATGGCGACATCGCCTACAACCGGGCGCGCCGCATTCTCGAGGAAATCGAGGAGATGAACGACCTGCTCGCAGGCGGCGAACGCGAGCCCCGCGGCATGTTGCGCATCAGCACGAGTCTGCGGCTCGGTCGCCTACACGTGACGCCGATTCTCTCGATGCTGCGCACGCGCCACACCGAGCTCGAGATATGGCTGGAACTTCTGGACCGCCGCGTCGATGTGGCCGGAGAGAGCTTCGATCTCGATATTCGCGTGGGCGATGTGCAGGAAGCCAGTGTGATTCCGCACAAGGTCGCTGAGAGCACGCGCGTGCTGTGTGCCTCGCCGCGTTATGTCGAGGCTCGCGGCGCGCCGCGTTCGCTGCCCGACCTCGTGCAGCACGATTGCCTGGCCTTCCGCGACCGCCAGCAGGCGTTCGGCGTCTGGCAACTGAACGGTCCGAACGGCGCCGAAGCAGTGAAGGTCACCGGGCCGATGGCGTCGAACCAGAGCGACATCGTCCGCGAATGGGCGCTCGACGGGCACGGCATCATTATGGCGTCCGAATGGGACGTGGCGGACAGCATCGAATCGGGGAAACTGGTGCGCATCCTGCCGGACTATTCGCGTCTCGCCGATGTATGGGCCGTGTCGACGGCGCGTTCGTCCGCATCAGCGAAGGTGCGCGTGGCGGTCGATTTTCTTCGCCAACAGTTGAGCGATGGACCGTTCGCCTTACGGCGCCTGTCGTGAAATCGTTGCTCAGAGTCCATAGCAAGGACACTGCATCCGTGCTTCCCCGAGATGTGTTGATTTTGTCAGACTAGCCCGAATCGTCCCGTTGCTGCTGGTCAGGGCCGATGCATCTTCAAAGGCAGGTGCCGGAGTACGACTGTTATAGTCCGACTGCGCATCTCGGCGGGATTGTCGAGGTGGCCCCGTCGCGCAGCCGCTGCGGGGTGGCCTGCTCCGCGGCCGGCGGTTTCCGGCAAGGCGTGTGGCATAGTCCACTGCCGCTGCGCGCGCATCGCTGTCCGGCACCACGCACGAAACCAAACCGCGCGCAGGATGGCTTGCCGAAATGCAGCGTATGGAACGCCCGTCGCTGTCCGAGAGGCTAACGGGCGTCGGCAATCAGTGTCGAGCGTGCGTCGGGTTCTCTTCGTCATGTCCTCGGTTCCTTTGCTTGCATTATCGCTGGCTAAGCCCCGGGCGTTCCACTTATCCCGCTGTCCGAATTCGCGCGGCCACCTCTTCCCCATAGCGCAGCGCAAACCCACGCAATATAAAAGTGCCATGCTCGAGAGCGAGACAGTCAGGGTAGTCGATCATCAAGTGAGCCTTGTCAGTCATAGGAATTCGCATCGTCAGAAAAGTAAAAAGGCTCCAGGAAACGTTTCGGGTAGTTGGCAGCAGCCCCTCACTACTTGACTGGCTCTTTGGGCACGACGTCCACCTGGTTAAGGGGCTGTGTTTCGTCCGGTTCGATGATGGCATCGAGACCGGTCTCCAATCCGGCATGGCGTTCAAATAGAGCTAGCAGCTCAGGGCGCAGTCCGTCACCGCGTTGCGCAGCGAGAGCGTGAAGCGAGAGAAATGGCAGCATGGTTAAACTCCGTTCAATGAAAGACTGGCGAACGCGATGCCGGTGCGGAGGATTGACATCTTTGGCGCGTGCGCGATAAGCGAGGTTCGATCGCGCCCTACGTCGTGCGCCGATGTCGGCTACTGCGGGATTGAATGATCAATCTATGGCAGCCGCTCGATACAAACACTCCGTTTCTTGTTATTTAATTTCTGTGAACGGAAACCACGCTCAACGCATGCGGTTTTTATCGCCCTTGACCACTCCCGCTTGATGCTCCGCAGTTACGCGGCGGGTTTCGAGTAACACGTCAAGAAACGGGGGGCCGTTGACTGTTTGCCTCGATATTGTTCAGGCGGACAGAGGCGATCTTGCTTCTCTGTTTCAACCACCGTCAATGAGGAATTCACCATGTCCAAAAAAGATGACAACAAGGCCATCGTAGGCCGCTGGTTCACCGATTTCTGGGGCAAGACCTGCAACCTCGACATCGTCGATGAGCTTGCTGCGCCTGACATGCTTCTGCACTACTCGCTGCACGAGCCGCGTCGTGGCCGCGATGACATCAAGGCATTCATGACCGATTTCCGCGAAGCATTCACGGACCTCAACTTCTGGGGTGCCGCTGATCTCATCGCCGAGGGGGACTATGTGGTCGGGCGTTGGGAGGGGGGAGGCACACACACCGGCCCGGCATTCGGCGATTTCCTCATTGGATCGTTGCCGGCCGCGACCGGACGGAATATGCGCTTCACTGGCACGACCGTGCTACGGCTCAATGGTGGCAAGATCGTCGAAGAAATCAGGCTGGACGACGGCGTGACGGCGTTGCAGCAACTTGGACTCCTCAAGGCAGCGTGATCGAAGGCACGCTTTTCCGCCGTTTTTTAGCGATGCTTAGCATATCTAACGCCACAACGGGCCGGGAGCACACGGGCCCGTTGTGGCGTTATCCGTCCACTGGGCGACCGGCTCAAACCAGTTCGACAGCGGCCGCTCGGCCGCAGACGATAGGCGACCGCAACTGGCCGGACTGAGACCTTGCTGCCCTGCTTGTCGCCCAACCCTGCCGAACTTAGCTTCGCTGGTGACACAATTATTTCGCTCCGGGAAACCTTTGTCTCGCAAGGCCGAGCGGGCACGGGCATCGGTTCCCACGGCGAGTTGACAAAATTATTGGCGCAAGAGTGACAGATTTAATACGGTCTACGGCATCTGACCGATCAAACGCAGCCTACACGTCGACACAGTCGAATGCATGTGGGCGTGCTTTCGCCGATGCTCAGCCTGCCGTCTTTTGCAGTAGATCGCGCGCCATGCCAAGCATTCCGTCGGCGATGCTGGCCGAATCGATACTGTAGGTGCCGTTGCGCAGCGCGGCTTTGATGGCTGCAACCTTGTCTGCGTCGATGTCGGTCGCGCTCGACGTGCCCAACGCGGAAGTCGACGAAAGCCTAACCGCCGAGCTAGCGGCGGCAACGGCGTCGAAGTGCTGCAGAGTGGCGGCGTAGTCTGTTTCTTTTGTCCCACGCCGGACGTTGATCGGTTCCGGCATGACGGAGTTGTTCGTCGACTGATCTTTATGGTTTCGTTTTTCGCTTGCATAAGTCCTTAACGGTGCGAGCGTTGAAATCTTCACCATGCGGGGGGCGGTCATTTGCAACAAATTGAAACAGTGTGAGCGGTAGACGTCACATGGTCCTTTCGAAGACCGCGGCGAATACGTTAGCGTCCTGATCTGTCGGGGCGGCGTCCACTGCAGGCGGTGAAATTTGAGCCAGCTTGTCTGCGAGCGCAGCCTCAGAAAACGGCTTCACGATATAGCCGTTAGCCCCGGCCTGAATCGCCGCAAGTACGTTTTCGCGCCTCTTCTCAGCGGTCACCATCAAGACCGGCAGTTCGGCAAAATCCTCCGACTTGCGAATCTCCTGCAGGAGCGTCAGCCCGTCCATATTCGGCATGTTCCAATCGGTGATGACCAGATCAAATTTCTGTGCGCGCAACTTCTCGAGCGCTGATACTCCGTCCTCTGCTTCGTCGACGGTCGTGTAACCGACCGCCCTCAGCATTTTGCGGATCAGATTGCGCATGGTGGCCATGTCATCGACCACCAACAAACGCGTTTGAGCAGTTACCATCGGTGAATCCTTCCTTCTTTCCCTTCTGCGCAAAAGCGCACTTCGTTCAGGCGGCTACTGCGCTTGCAAGCAACGCACGACACATCACCAAAATGCGTTGCGGTCGCGGTCTAATACGGCCCGCCGCGCCAGGCGGCTGACTGTCAGGCCGGGCCCGCCGGCGACAGAAGATATTGAGCGACCACCCATTGCAACGGCCGCTCCTCGAAACACCGCTGCTCCGCGAATCGCAAGATAGCGTCGAGTTGTTGCCCGGTGCAGCGAAACGCCTCGCGGCGCAGGGATGGGCTTTCGTCATTAGGCGTTTTCATTTCCTGGTCCTCTAGCGCGGGACATCCGACCGAAGGAACGCGTCGAGTTCGAGACAAGCTTTCACCACGGATTCAATCGCTTCCAGAGACGCACCGCTTTCTATACCTGCGAGTCGCCGACGAAGCTGGTGCAATTGGATGACCATATCGCTTACCTGCTTGCGAACTAAACGCTTTCCGTCCGTGCTGTCGGCGACCAACGCCGGTGACGTTCTGTCTGCTGTAGAGGGCAACGCGTTGACTGTCAAGGCCGGGCCTCCTGCCGCGATCAGAACGTCGACCAGTCGCCGTCAGCGGCCGCAACAACTGCTGCCTGCTTGGGCGCTACTGGCGGCTTCGATACACGCGTCGCTGCCCCACTCTTTTTGGCGACTTCATGTTGCGGCGTCGGGGGCGCGCGGTGATAAGTTGACTGGAGGGCGAGCGTCTGGCCGGTCCGGAACTCGCCGACGGCTGCCGTCAGTTGCTTCGCTTGGTCTTCCATCGAACCGGCTGCCGCCGCTGCTTCCTCAACAAGCGCCGCGTTCTGCTGCGTGACTTCGTCCATCTGCGAGATGGCTTGATTCACTTGCTCGATGCCACGGCTCTGTTCGTTGGACGCGGACGCGATTTCACCCATGATGTCCGTGACGCGCTGAATGGCCGTACCGACGCGCTGCATCGTCTCGCCTGCCCGCGCGACCAGTTCGGTCCCCGCCTGCACTCGCCCGCCGGACATTTCGATGAGCTCTCTGATCTCTTTGGCTGCAGTCGACGAGCGCTGTGCCAGGCTGCGGACCTCACTCGCAACGACCGCGAAGCCGCGACCCTGTTCTCCCGCGCGAGCCGCTTCAACGGCGGCGTTGAGGGCGAGGATGTTCGTCTGGAAAGCGATGCCTTCGATAATGCCGATGATCTCCGCGATCTTCGCAGAGCTATGCTCAATGCCGGTCATTGTGTCGACGACCTGACTGACAATCGCACTTCCCTCATTGGCGACTGCGCTCGCGTTGTCCGCAAGCCCGCTGGCCTGTTTCGCGTTCTCGGCATTCTGCTTGACCGTCGCGGTCAGCTCTTCCATGCTCGCCGCAGTTTCTTCCAACGATGCGGCCTGCTGCTCCGTGCGTGACGAAAGGTCCGTACTGCCCGCCGCGATCTCGCCCGACGCCGTTCTAATGACGTCCACCGACTCTTTGATGCCGTTCGCGAGCGAGGAAAGCTTCGCAAACGCGGCTTGCACTGCGAGCATCAACGTCGCGAGTTTATCGCGGCCATTTGCGTGCACTCGGTGCGTGAGGTCGCCTTGCTCCAGCGCCTTCATTGCCTCGAGCGCGCTACCCAAGGGCTTTGTCACCGAACGAGTGATGACAAGCATTGCCGCGATAGCGACGAGTACAGCCGCGATCGTCGCCGCCAACGAGAGAGCCACCGCGCGATCGTAGGCGGAATGCGCCTGCTTGGCGGATTCATCGACGAGCTCGAATTGGTATGCGAGAAGACCGTCAAGAGCCGCAAAGTATTTGGCCTGTGCGTCGGCAACAGGTCCCGTAATGTGCGCACGAGCCTCTTCGATCTTGCCCGCCGTCAGGAGAGTGATTGTCTCGTTACGGGCAGCGGTGTTGCGACCACGAGCTTCGACGAGCGCACTGAACATTTCCCGGCCCCGTGGCGACGTGATCATGCGATCGACACGTTCAAGGCGCTGCGATGTGGCCTTTGAGGCTTCAACGACACCGGCCTTCATTGTCTCGATATCTTCTGCCCGTCCGGTGATTGCGGCTCGCTGCAAGCGCAATACGGTGAGGCTTGCGGCGTCTTTCGCTTTGCTGACTTCGGCTGCCTTGACCAATCGGTCATCGGTGATCAGCGTGAGTTCGCTGTTCAGACCGCGCATGCTTAGGAAGTTGATCGCCGCGATCACGCGTAGCAGGACGACGACGATGCCAAAGCCGATAGTCAGCCGAGCGCCGACCTTGAGGTTGTGCAGGTTCATTAGGGATACGAGGGACCGGTTGTTATTGTTCAAGACGTGCATTTGGGAAGGCGTCGCTGTAAGTACTGCGGGCACGGCCGGTCGCCGGTTGCTTCATCTCCCAGGGATCGCCTGTGGAAATCGAATAGCTGCCTAATGTCACCTTCCTTCCCCGCTCTATGGGCAAAAAGCGGTCGACCTTAACGCGAGATACTGACTATTTCCCACTGCGATAGGTAGAACCTACCGGTATGGAGCTAAAGTCGGTCGACGACACCAAATACGTAATCCGCTGTTCAGTTTTTTTCCAAGCTGCCGTTCTATGCCGGGAACGCAACACGGCAGCTGTCCAGTTGCGAAGAAACGAACTACTGGTTTTGGAAAGAGATGAACCGCGAACAAAGACACGGCGCGCGTGAGGCCGGCAGCAAGGAATTCCTCGTCTTCACGTTGGGCGACGAGCACTACGGGATCGACATCCTGAAAGTCCAGGAGCTTCGAGGTTACGACGCAGTGACTCGCGTGGCCAGTGCGCCGGCGTTTATCAAAGGCGTGATCAACCTCCGCGGCGTGATCGTCCCGATCGCGGACATGCGGCTGAAGTTTCAACTGGAACGCGCGACGTATGACGACCAGACGGTCGTCGTCGTGCTCAACGTAGCAGGCCGTGTCGCCGGCATCGTCGTAGACGGTGTCTCAGACGTCCAGACGCTCGCTCCCGAGCAAATACGACCCGCCCCCAGCTTCAATTCGACGCTCGCCACGGACTACATCACGGGCATCGGGACAATCGACGACCGTATGTTGATCTTGATGGACATCGAGAAGCTCATGACGAGCGAGGAGATGGCGCTCATGGAAAGCGCCGCCGTTTAACGCACCGCCCGCCCAACACCGACTGAACAACGACATGACCTTTTCTCGAAAACTCTGGCTTCCTCTCCTGCTCAGCCTTGTATGCCTTGCAGGGATCTCCATCGGCGACGCCTATCGCATGCGCTCGATCCGAACAGAACAGACGCAGCTGGACCTCAGGCACGCGACCGAGGTCGCTAACAGCATCGTCCGCGAATTCGCACAGCAGGCCAGTACCGGTGCGATGACCCAAGAGCAAGCGCAAAAAGGTGCGCTGAACGCGATCAGCGGCATTCGCTTTGGCGACAACGGCTATTTCAGTGTTTTCGACTCGCAGGCGAAGGTGCTCGTGCATCCGATGAAGCCCGAATTTGTTGGTAAGACCATGATGGACTTCAAGGACCCGAACGGCGTCTATCTATATCGCGAGCTCATTGATGTAGGCAAGCGACAGGGAGTGGGGTACGCGTACTATTCGTTCGCGAAGCCCGGTACCAGTGAAATCCTGCCGAAAATGTCCTACGTATCCCTGTATCAGCCATGGGACTGGCTCATCACAACCGGCGTATATATCGACGACATCAATGCAGCGTTCTACACGTCGCTTGAATGGAGTCTCGGTGCCCTCGTCGTCATTGCAACCGTGCTCAGTTTGATCGTGGCGCGGCTCAATCGCGGCATTCTTCGCTCGATGGGCGGCGAACCTGCATACGCAGCCGAAGTGGCCAATCAGATCGCGGACAACAATCTCGCTGTGGACGTGGCCACAGTCGCGGATGACCGCTCCAGCCTCATGTATTCGATGGCCCGCATGCGCACGCAACTGCTGTCAGCCGTTGACAGTGTGAAGACGTCCGCTAATACGATCGCCAATGCCAGCCGCGAAATCGCCGTGGGCAACACGGACTTGTCGTCGCGCACCGAGCAGCAGGCAGCGTCGCTCGAAGAAACAGCAGCCAGCATGGAAGAGCTGACGGCGGCCGTGAAGCACAACTCTGAAAACGCTCGTCAGGCAAGCGGCTTGGCCGGCAATGCGCGCGACGTTGCCCAAGAAGGCGCGACGATCGTGACGAACGTCGTTGGCACGATGGCAGACATCGAGCAAAGCTCGCACAAGATCGCTGAGATCATCGGCATGATCGAGGGCATTGCGTTCCAGACGAACATCCTGGCACTCAACGCTGCGGTCGAGGCCGCGCGGGCCGGCGAACAAGGACGCGGTTTCGCAGTGGTCGCGGGCGAAGTGCGTAGTCTCGCGCAACGGTCTTCGACGGCCGCCAAGGAAATTCGCGAGTTGATTGAGGCGTCCAGTTCGCGCGTCCACGCTGGCACCGCACTCGTCGGGCAGGCCGGAGAGACGATGACCAAGATCGGCGCAGCCATCCAGAAGGTCACCGACATCATGGACGAGATCGCGTCGGCTTCCAACGAACAGAGTCGCGGCATCGAGCAGGTGAATACGGCGATTGCCCAGATGGACGAGGTCACCCAGCAAAATGCAGCGCTCGTCGAGCAGGCAGCCGCCGCTGCCGGTTCGCTTCAAGATCAGGCCGAAACGCTGCGCGCGACGATGGCCGTGTTTAAGACGGAAGCGTAAGCAGGCGTTGGCGAGCGGCTGCTGACGGCTCGGCCTTCTTTAAAGAAAGAAGACGCCCCACCCTGCGCGGCTATGTCCGCTTCGCGCGGGGCGCCTTTGCCGCGATGGGCGTCTTTGCGGCCTTAGTGGAGCGCGCGGGCGTCGCGTTTGTTTCTGACTTCGGCTTCTTAGTGCCAGCCGCTTTGGTATCAGCAGCGGAGATCAGAAACTTGGTTTTGTCCTTCACCGATGCCAACCATCCCGGCGCCTTGCCGCGGCCGCTCCACTCTGCTCCCGATTTGGGATCGCGGTACTTCGCCGGTTGGGGACCGCGAGGGTAGTTGCCGGTGCGCTTGCCCGAGTCGCTATCGTTGGACTCGACGGCCGCAGAGACCAGGAATCTCGCACGATTCTTAGCGTTCGCTATCCACGCCGGCGCTCGGCCTCGACCGCTCCACGTTGCGCCCGTTTTCGGATCGCGATATTTGCCGGTCGCAGCTAGCGCAGCGTTGGCCGAGTCCTTTCCTGCGTCGGCTCTACCTCGACTAGTCAGGTCGTCGATTGTCAGGCCGTGCTCTTTCATGAGCGAATGAATTTTTGCGACGGCAGCAATGGCCTGCTTCTTTTGAATCGCGTCTGCTCGAGCCTGCAATTTCCTAATCCTTTCTTCGATGTTCGAGAGGGTCGTCATTTTCTCCCCTGGGTTTTCTGACGTTCCGCACTATGCCATACGTCTCTTCTTACAGGCTGGGAGACGCAGGCCAACGAACTCGAAACCGCCGTTGGTCGGTTCCGCGTAGCTTGGGGCGGGAGAAGCGAGTGACTTGACTACGCGGGGTTATTGGTAAGCTCATAGGCGTTCCAAAAGCCCTGCAGTCGAAGCCACGAACCGATGTCCAAAAGAAATCCGACGAAGTCGCAACGCGCCGTGATGGATCTGCTCGATCAGGGGTTACCGGTTGAGCAGATCGCAAACAGTCTCGGCAAGAGTGCCTTGGCCGTGAAGAAGCAGCTAAACCGAATCAAACGCCGGGTCCGTGAAGGAAGGATCGACCCTTCGCCTCTGCCGATAGAGCGCGCCGCGAGCGAGCCGCGCATCTACCTCGCGGGCTTCGATGTCTTCCGGCGCGACGCGAAGGAGCACGGCGAACGCCTGAAGCAGCTCTGCCGCGATCGTGGCTTCGTTGGGCTTTATCCGCTGGACGGCGCGGTCCCCTCGTCTCTCACACCGCAGGATGCTGCGCGCTACATCTATGCGGCGAACGTCCAATTGATCAGGTCGGCCGATATTGTGATGGCGAACCTCGATGACTTTCGGGGCGCGGGCGAGCCGGACAGCGGCACGGCTTTCGAAGTCGGCTTTGCGGTCGCGCTTGGCAAGGCCGTGTGGGCATATCGATCCAGTGAAGCGCCGCTGGCTGCGCGCGTTGAGGCGGCGGCGACCGAAAGCAACGGTGCCTTTTGTGCGCGGGGCTACCTCATTGAGGACTTCGGCCTGAGCGTTAATCTGATGCTCGCGTGTTCCGCACGAATCGTCGTTGGCGGACCTGCAGCTTGCCTTGACGCCATCGAGAGCGAGATTGCCGCGAGCGCCCCCTCTTTTGGTGGCTCGGGGTTGGCGAAGCGTTAGCTTCGCTGTAGGGTATGGGAATAACGTAATTTCAGTATATCTACTTTTATGCCTGATGACCTGTGGCTCGTGGCACCGGAAGACGCCTATGCCCAATGGCAACGCGAAGAAGCCACCGGCGCCGGTCGACGCGCGTTCGCCGACCAGTCGATCGTCCAGCACCGTTCGATGTTCTCGCGCTTCAACCAGTATCTGGCCGGCCACCGCGCGACTGTGGCCAGCTACGGAGCGGACCACCTCGACGGCTTCTTTACCGACCTTGCGCAGGACTGTGCGCCCGGGACAACGACGCGCCTACGCTATCTGAAGCTGATTGACCGGTTCACGCGTCACCTCGTAAATCTCGAGTTGCGCGCCGATAATCCGGCCTCGCAGATGCTCGTCAATGAAAGCTGGCCAGAGGACGAACCCACGCCGCTCTATCTATCCTCGGACGACGACGCACGGCTTCAGGCGGTCTGCGTTGCGCCGAAGGGCGCGGCCTTCAAGGAACTCAGGAACACGGCTATCGTGGCGCTGTTTCTTGCGTCGGGCGTCACTGCGGCGGAACTCCGAAAAATGCGAGTCGACGAGCTGGATATGGATGATGAGCGCCCTACCGTATTCGTGGAGAAGCACGGGCCTCGCATCGCACGTAGAGTGCCGATTGATGCTCTCGCTTTTGATGTTCTACGTAGGTACCAAGAGGTCCGCCGAAGCATCCCGTGCGCTACGCAATGGTTGTTCATTGCCACGGCAGGCGGAAAACCGATGCAGCCCTACACGATGTTGAAGTGCGTTCGCCAGGCCCTTCACCGCGCGGGCTTGTCCGCGGCCGACGAAAGTCCGCGCTTGCTTCGAAACACATACGGTCGCAGGCAGATCATCGCGGGCAAGTCCAACGAGCAGGTAAGCAACCTCATGGGCCTGTCTAGCCACCGCACCGCTGCGCGCCTTCGGCAAACCGTTGATGCCGACGCGAGGATGTAGCGAGTTCTGGCGGCTTTCGAGTCAACGAACAGTCACTTAGCTTGTCGTCTCGGGCACGGTTTCAAGGCAACGTTCATCAAAGGAATCCAGCAATGGCCGTCACGTCGAAATTCGAAGTCGCATGTGAGCTACTCAATGAAGCCTTGCGCCTTTTTCTCGAGGGAAAGTCGTACTTCGCCTCGCTCAACCTGGCAGGGGCTGCCGAGGAAATCCTCGGCAAGTTCATTGAGAGCAACGGTGGTGTCCCCGCCTTCAAAAACATGAGAGACACCGCTGTGCTCTTCTTGCAGCGGGATGACGATGGTGAGTCGGCTCCCCATGGAGACGCGCAAAAAGATATCGCGGATCTCATAAATAGCGCGAAAAACAGCACGAAACACGGCATCACCGACGTTAAATTTGACCCAAAAGAGGAAGCGCAAGACCTAATCGACCGTGCCATTGAGAACTACTACACATTGCAATCGCAGTTCGATCTGCGTCAGATCGACCAGTTGCATCAATATCACGAGATCCGCGATCGAAGAGAATTGTAGCTAGGCCCCTAACGAGGCCGCTGTGGTGTCCGCGACCGGCCACCTCGACCAGTTACGGTGCTTCCCTACCTACGCCATCAGCGTGAGTCTCGTGTTATCGGTTCGGTCGCACAGGCTCATGCTGGTGGCCTGCTATTGCGTTGCATACTTTGCCTGGATGGCCGCATCGATATCTTGGAAGTGCTTCTTGAAAATGCTGAGAGTATGGCTGAGGAAGTTGCCGCCGATCATGACTTCATGCCGCGTATTCAGGCTGAGGTCGTTACATGAATTGATGTAAGCGAGTTCGGCCTTCCGCTGTGTATTCACTCGCCCATCCGCATGAACGAAGAGGTTGCGGATACTCTGAATGTTTTTTATTTCCATCCGGTGAGGACTATCACGCTGCACCGGTAGCTGAGCGACCTTCTCCAAAAAGAGAGTGGCTCGCTCCAGCCCGTTACCTCTGACATCTTTTAAGCTCAAAGTCAGCTTCTCGGCTCGGTTGAATCGCTGGCAGAGCGAATCAAGCTCGTGCTCGTAGAAAGAGAACAGAGTGATGAAGGCTGAGCGACGCTGGAGATTTGGAAAGAACGCTTCGAAGATTTCGTTCAGATCCCAGGTCTGGTCGTCCAAGCCCAGATGATGTTCAACGAAGACGTTGGCAAACTCTTCTTCATGGGGGTTCACCACGTCGACCACTTTCTTCTCATGGAAGTCTTGGATGCCTTGTGCTACCTGGGTTTCTATATTCTTCGCGAAGGTGTCCATCAACTCCATCTCGGGTTGCATGTGGGAGTCGAACCAGTGGCGGGGATGGAACATGTTCTTGAGCATTGTCTTATTTTTTACCAATTGTTGGTGTCGGCTTCTTTCGTCTTGAGTATGCCCTTTTTCTGCTGATAGTCCTTCGTCTCAAAGAGGAAGTCAGCCAAAGTCTTCGCAGAGTTGACGGCAAGCTTTGCGTGGTGCCGCTCGGGGCGGTAGGTCTTCCCGTGGCTATCCGACATCTTGTTTCTCATCGCAGCCAGCCCCATGACGATGGACGACAGTCCATTTATGACCTGCTTGAGGCTGTCCGAGATATCCTTTCTGCTCGCATCCATGTTGAGCAACGTTCGCACGCGATTGAAGAGCTTGGGAAGTTCCCCATCAAAAGTTGCTGGAGCTTGGTCGCTCAGTTCGGCCTCAATGGCAATAAGCACGTGTTCTATGAGAGAGCGCGCGTTTGTGATTGCCCCGTCATAGTCCTCGGAATCGATCTTCTGCCGACACTTGACGATTTGCTCTCCAATGAACATTGCCGTCAGCTCGGGAAATGTCGTGGGCATGGACTCCACGGTGATGAGCGAGCCGGATGTAAAGACGACCTTGTGAAAAATGCCTTGCCTGCCCATCGGAACCACTTCATAGCTGTCAAACGCAAGAAGGTTATTGAGCCTATCTAGGCATTCCTTGGGAGTATGCAAGACGGGCTGCTCCAGCTCGATCCAGTTGGCTGGGCTCACCAAGTCACAGATGAACCTCTCCATTGCTTCTTGAGGAGCCAATTCGGTGATCTTCTCGCGAGCAAAGGCGGTTCGTGACGAGGCAGAGTATGGATACGTCTCTTTGAAGCCGTATCGATTGAAAAGGGCGATCAAGGCTGAACCCGTGCGATACGGCCAGCCATTGCCGCCTCCGCATGTGAAATCAGCGAGTATTTCGATCGTTCTAGCGGTGAGATTCATAGTGTCACGGGGCGGAAGAATCGGCCTCAAGTTTACAGGTGTAGCGTCGTTAAGTCGTGTGAGCCAACAGAACAACGACAACATAGTTTCTTTTCTTCACCTCTTGTGCTGCATCCATTAGGACTGGGCAGGTCAACGGCTATGCTGGCACGATGAGTAGTTCGCCTTCATGGCGCACGTTGTTCACGTCGCGACTGACCTCGTGACTTGACTTCCGCAACCGAAAGGTAAGGTCACAGCTTGAACCGCGACGGCCTGTCGTGGATAGACGCTGGAGCCAACGTGACCTATAAAGGCAAGTTCAAGGACGCAGTGTTTGCAAGCGCCGATCGCGAGGCGCGCGTTGCCCGCTACCGGCTTTTGCTGACCGATACAGACGGACGCGTCTCTGCAGTCATTCATCTTCGTCGTGCGAAGCAGCCGCGCACCTACCAACTTAGCAGTGAGCGTGAGTTCGACGTTGCGGTCAACAGGATCGTCGACACGGAACTTCGCGGCATACGCGTCGATTCTATGCGTCTTGTGGTCGAGTCCGACCAGTCGTCCATCGAATACCCGCTCGATTTCAACGCAGCAGATATTCCGGCCCGCCGAACACGTCTGAAGCCGTGGCTGGATGCGGCCGACCTCCGGTCGCGCGACATTGTGGGCGGCCGCGTTGCGCTCTTCGTGGACGTCGATGCCGGTCGGCCTGCTGACGCGTGGCTCACGGAACTATTGCGCGACTGATTAGAGGAGCACGCCTGTTAGGCGAACTCTTAAGAATGGCCGTTTTCAGCCGCTAATAGGGTCTACTGTAAGACGCTCACCGCCATGTACCAAGAAGAACCAGTGCTCTCCGAATTCATTGCTGCCGGTGACGAGATCAACCTCGCGCTGCTGGAGATCGATTCCAGAAAATTCGCTACTGCTGAGGATCGCAATCTCGCGCAACGAGCAGTGTTTACTGACGTGATGGCTAAACGTGGCTTGCGAGATCGTCGGGAAGCGATGCTATGCCACGAGATTAGCGCCCTAGTCGCGAATCGGCCAATAATGACTAGCCTCTTCGACTTCATTGAGTTGAAGGCGTTGTGCATGCTCCGGGTTGCGCCTTCGCTTGTCGACCGGTTCATCGCGGTAAAACGTGAAAATCCAGCGTTCGGCCTAGGCGAGATCATGGCGGTGGCCATCGAGGCGCGCGAACGCCACCAATGGGGACACTATTGGCAGGAGTGAAGCAACGATATGCGGTCGGGGAGTGGGACTCTTTATGGGCCAGCGACCCGTACATGAAGCACCGGTTCGTGCTCGACCTCGAATCGCGCACCGTGATCGCCGGCGAAGACCGCGTTCGCCGTCACTGGTGGTCGATGCGTCTCGAGCACGTCGCCTATATGCAGCAAATCCTCAACGAGACGTTCGATTCCATATGGGACGAGCCCGAGGAGTTCGGCTTCGTTCGTCAGACCGAGATTCCATCGTGGGCGACTGGAGCTTGGCCGTGGCCGCCGTTGCCTGAGGTGGAAGAGGTCGAGAAGCTGCTGGACGGTCCGGACGTTCCGCTTGAGCGCGATGACTTGGGCCGTATTGTCTTTCCGCCCCGGTTCGCCGCCGACGGACGGAAGTAACAGCGGAGCACCGCGCGGCTGGACGTCAGTCGAACTTGCGGCTCTTCAACGTGCCGAAGACCGCTTTCGGACGAACGGTCAAGCCGCTTGTGCTTGCAGAGCGGCGTCGCGCTCGAGCGCTGCTTTCGCGGCCGCCTTGGTCTTGCCTGCGCGCGACGGCGGCTGGCAGATGCCGCACACCATCGAATGCGACGGCTCGTGTGCGTGCGCGACGAACTTTCCGCGGCAATGCGTGCAGCCCGCGAGACGGAGGATTCCGGCGTCCTTGAAACGGATATACGTCCAGGCGCGCGTCAGGTCCATTTGCAACGCCTCCCCGTTCATCGTGAAGTGCTCGGCATACAGCGCATAGGCGCGCGTCAGCAAGTCGACACGATCCAGCCCTTCGGTATTCGCTTCGAGGAAGGCATAGACGTTCGCGAACATCGACGTGTGGATGTTCGGCGCCCACGTCAGGTACCAGTCCTCCGAAAACGGCAGCATGCCCTTGGGCGGCGATGCGCCCTTCACTTCCCGGTACAGGCGAATCAGGCGCTCACGCGAGAGCGTCGGGATTTCCGACTCAAGAACCTGCATGCGAGCGCCGAGCTTGATCAGCGCAATCGCGCGCATGACCTGAGCAGCTTCCGCAGCGAGGCTTTTCGAAGGCGTGGTCGTGGTCATCTTTAGGCCGCCAGAAGGGCGTCGTGAGCGACGGCCGACGTGTCAGCTTCGCTGCTGCGGCCGGCGAGGCCCGCCAGCATTGCATCGGTGCTCATGCGAAAAAAGCACAGCACTTGTGACGACGATGCAAGCTTCTGCGTCTGCTCAGGCGAGAGCTTGAGCAGCAGGTCCGCCATGTCCACCGAGAGCCCCAGATGCGACTGTGCTGCTTCCCGGTCGGACGCCAGAACGCGCCGCGCGAGCGTGAGGTACGACAAGTTCAAGTCGCGGATGGAAGCAAGGTCGTGGCTGGCGTGTGTCATGGCTGGCGTACCGAAGTGGCTGTGACCGTAGTGAGCGTCGGGAGCGCCTAGGGACAGCGCGAGCGAATTGTCTGCTTAAAAAGGGGGGCGTCTGCAACAAAAAGTTACAGTCGCAAACCTTTGCCGCACCAACTATCGCCGTCGCAAACGTCGGAAAATGCGGTGCGCTTCTGAGCGCGCGTCGACGCTACGCGGGCCACGCACATGTTTGCAGCGAAAAGACACCTCTTTTCGCTCAATCAGTGCATCGCTTGGTTCTTTTTTGCGGGGGATTGCAGCTGCATTGAATACGTAACACTTACCTCGTTACGGTTTTACCGCGGCTATTGGGCGACAGTGTTACCACCGCTTAACTTTGTCCGATGGATATGGTGGGACTAAAGCGCCGCCGCAATGGTGTAGACTACTGTACAAACATACAGTACGGGGTTGAACATGGGAGCGTTGGCCCTCGAAGACCTGCATCCATCGATTTGGCGCGGCTCGCAACTGTCGTCTGCTCGCGTCAACGTCGTGCCGTGTGGATCTGAGACGCTTGCCGCAGAACTGCCGGGCGGCGGTTGGCCCAAAGGCGCGCTGACGGACTTGTTGGTGCAGCAGCCGGGCGTTGGAGAAATGCGATTGCTGCTGCCAGCGCTGAAGGCTGTCGCCCAACGGCGCATTGCTTTCCTGCAGCCCCCTCATCGCTTTCAACCCGAAGCGGCGGCCTACTGGGGCCTGCCTGAGACGTCGATCAACGTCGTGCGCGCCCAAAAGACCGCCGATGCGCTGTGGGCGGGTGAGCAGATCCTTCGCGCAGGGACGTTCGGCGCGCTGCTCTTCTGGCAAACGCATGTGCGACCGGAAGCGCTACGCCGCCTGCACCTTGCCGCGCAGACCAGCGAGTCGCTGTTCTTCATGCTGCGGCCGCTCGCTGCTGCGAGCGACACGTCCCCTGCGCCGCTTCGCATTGCTGTGCGCCCTGCGCGTGACAGCGTTTCATTGGAGTTTGTTAAGCGCCGCGGCCCCGCGCGTGACGAGCCGCTTGTCGTTGGACTGACCCATTCGCCTATCCTGTTGAATCGCCATGCAAGTGTGGATCGGCGTGTATCTGCCGCACCTCAGCCGAGAAGTCTTCCAGCCGAACTGGTCGTCCACGAGTGAGGCTGCCGGCTTCGCCTCGAGCTTAGGCTTGGTCGTGCTCGACCATGAGCGTGTCGTCGCGCTCGATCAGGCAGCGCACGAGGCGGGTGTTCGAATGGGCATGCGCAAAGGCGGCGTTCTTACGCTCGCGCCCGATGCGCGCATTCACGACAAGGACGAACTCAAGGAGCAGCAGGCCGTCGCGGACGTCGCTACCGCCCTCATGCAGTTCAGCCCGCAGGTTGCGATCGCTGAGGAGCAGACGGTATTGGTCGACGTGTCGGCGAGCTTGCGGCTATTCGGTGGCGTGCGCGCGCTTAGACGCGCGATCCGCGCCTCGCTCGCGGCTTTCGGCTTCACGGTCCGGATGAGCGTCGCGCCCACCGGCCAAAGCGCGTGGCTGATGGCGCGTTATCGCGGCGGTCACCGACTTTCCATTCGCTCGCTCATGCGCCAGTTGCCGCGCTTTCCCGCGCTGTTGGTACTCGAAGCCCGGCGCTATGCCGACTGGTTCGATGGCCTCGGATGCACGAGCGTGGCGGACCTGCGGCGCTTGCCGCGCGCCGGTCTGAAGAAGCGCTGCGGTACCGCGCTGCTGGATACGCTCGATCGCGCAGTTGGCGAAGCGCCCGAACTGTATGAATGGGTCCAGACGCCCCCGTCCTTCAACGCACGTATCGAATTGCCCGATCGCGTCGAGCATGCGGAAGCCGTCCTCTTTGTCGCGCGGCGGCTTATCGTGCAATTGACCGGTTGGCTCGCCAGCAAGCAACTGGCGCTGACGCGCTTCTCGATCGAACTCGAACATGAGCGCGGGCGCGCGGCGTTGCCACCAACGACGATTGAGGTGGCGCTCGCCGAGCCGACATGGCACGAGGAACACCTCACGCGCTTGCTCAAGGAACGGTTGGGGCGCGTCGAGCTCGCGGCCGCGGTCATCGCCGTGCGTCTAGAAGTGAATGACGTCGAAGCGGCCGAGCCGCCGTCCGACACCCTATTCCCCGAGCCAGGCGGCAGCGCAGCCGACCATAACCGGCTGATGGAGTTGCTCGTCGCGCGTCTTGGCCACGAGAATGTCTTGCGCGCCGCGCCCATGGCCGACCATCGGCCCGAGATCGTGTCGAACTGGGTGCCGGTGACAAGCGACGTCAAAGGCTGCCCTCTGCCCGGCGACCAGCCGCGCCCCTCGTGGTTGCTGGAGACGCCCATCCAGTTGATGACGCGCCAGCACCGGCCGTTCTACGGCAGTCCGTTGCGCACGGTATCCCCCGGCGAGCGCGTCGAAGCGGGATGGTGGGGCGGCGAGCTCGTCACGCGCGATTACTTTGTCGCGGAAGCCGACGATCACACCTGCTACTGGATCTACCGCGAGCGCGTCGGCAGCCGCGCCGAAGAAGATCCTCGGTGGTTCCTGCACGGTCTGTTCGGCTGAAGCGATGGACGTGTACACCTCCATGCTGCCCGGCTATGCCGAGTTGCAGTGCTTCTCCAACTTCACGTTCCTGCGCGGCGCCTCGCACTCGGAAGAACTGATTCTGCGCGCTGAGCAGCTTGGCTATCTCGCGATCGCCATCACCGACGAATGCTCGCTCGCGGGCATCGTGCGTGCGCATGTCGCCGCGAAGGAAGCGAATATCCGGCTCATCGTCGGCGCGCATTTCCAACTCATGAACCCGGACGGGACGCCCGCCCTTGCCTTCACGGCGCTGGCCATGAACCGCAACGGCTATGGGAACCTGTCGGAACTCATCACCCTGGCGCGCACGCGCACATCGAAGGGCACGTATCTTCTGACGCCGAGCGATCTCGCGTGGCCTCAAGCGCCCTATGACCACCTGACGGGTCTGCCCGACTGCCTCGTCATCCTGTCGCCCGAGTATCCGGCAAAGGAGGAGCGACTGGATGCACAGATGGAATGGCTCGCGCGCACGTTCGAGGGACGCTGCTGGGCGGCGCTGACACTCCACGCCCGCGCGATGGACGACATTCACCGCGGCATCGTCGAATACGTCGCGGATAAACATGGTGTCCCGGTAGTCGCCACCGGCGGCGTCACCATGCACGTCCGCTCGCGCAAGCCGCTGCAAGACACACTGACGGCTGTGCGTCTGAACCGGTCGATTGCCGAGTGCGGGTTCGAACTGGCTCAGAACGCCGAGCAACACCTGCGCGCCCGGTTGCGGCTCGCGAATCTCTATCCGGAACGGGCGCTCGCCGAGACGGTGACGATCGCGAGCCGCTGCACCTTCTCGTTGGATGAACTGCGCTACGAGTACCCTGACGAACTGATTCCCGAAGGCACGACCCCGACCGCCTACCTGCGACAGGAAACCTATATCGGTGCGCATCGACGCTTTCCACAAGGCATCCCGCACAAGGTGCAGACGCAGATCGAGCACGAACTCGCGCTCATCGCTGACCTTCGGTACGAGCCGTATTTCTTGACCGTGTACGACCTTGTGCGCTTCGCGCGCAACGAAGGAATCCTGTGTCAGGGGCGCGGGTCGGCGGCGAACTCAGCCGTCTGCTACTGTTTGGGCGTAACCGAGGTCGACCCCGCGCGCAGCTCGATGCTCTTCGAACGTTTCATCTCGAAGGAGCGCGGCGAGCCGCCCGACATCGACGTGGACTTCGAGCACCAGCGGCGCGAAGAAGTGATCCAGTACATCTATCGCAAGTACACGCGCACCCGCGCGGCGCTCGCGGCTGCCGTCACGACCTACCGGCCGAAATCTGCACTGCGGGATTCGGGCAAGGCACTGGGCGTCGATCCGATCATCGTCGACAAAGTAGCCAAGTCGCACCACTGGTTCGACTCCAGTGCGGACCTGCTCAACCGTTTCGTTGAATCCGGCCTCGACACGTCGACACCCATCATTCAGCAGTGGGCGAGCCTCGCGTCGCAATTGCTGAATTTCCCGCGTCACCTCTCTCAGCACACTGGCGGCTTCGTCATTGCGCGCGGCAAGCTCTCGCGACTGGTGCCGATCGAAAACGCCGCAATGGTCGATCGCAGCGTGATCCAGTGGGATAAGGACGACCTTGAAGCGCTCGGGCTTCTGAAGATCGATGTGCTCGCGCTCGGCATGCTGTCGGCTATTCGGCGCACGCTCGACCTGATCTCTAAGCAGCGCGGCGAGCCGTTTGAGTTGCAGGACATACCGGCAGAAGACGCGAAAACCTACGAGATGATTTGCCGCGCCGATACCGTCGGCGTGTTCCAGATCGAATCTCGCGCGCAGATGAGCATGTTGCCGCGCCTGCAGCCGCGTCAGTTCTATGACCTCGTGATCGAAGTCGCGATCGTGCGGCCGGGCCCCGTTCAGGGCGGCATGGTCCATCCATACCTGCGTCGGCGGCAAGGACTGGAAGCTGTGTCGTTCCCCTCGCCCGAAATGGAAACGGCGCTCGCTCGCACGCTCGGCGTGCCGATCTTTCAGGAGCAGGTGATGCAGGTCGCCATGCTTGCCGCAGGCTTCACCGCCGGTGAGGCCGACCAGCTCCGCCGCGCAATGGCCGCGTGGAAACGAAAAGGCGGACTGCAGCACTACTACGACCGCATCGTGAACGGCATGCTCGATCGTGGCTACGACCGCGAGTTCGCTGAATCCATCTTTGCGCAGATTCAGGGCTTCGGTGAATACGGCTTTCCGGAGAGCCACGCGGCGAGCTTTGCTCTCCTCGTCTATGCAAGTTGCTGGCTCAAGTGTCATGAACCAGCGGCATTTCTGTGCGCAATGCTCAATAGTCAGCCGATGGGCTTCTACTCGCCGTCGCAGCTCGTACAAGACGCAAAGCGCCATAAGGTGCGCGTGCTCCCGATCGACGTCACCATCAGCAACTGGGATTCGTATCTTGAAGGCGACGGCTCGATGGCGCGGGTGCGGCTCGGAATGTCGCTCATACGCGGCATGCGGGATGAGTCGGCTGCTCGCATTGAGGCCGCACGGGCGGTGCGCCCTTTTGAATCGGTCAACGATCTTGCCAACCGTGCACGGCTCGATCGTCGCGACCTCCAGTTGCTTGCGGACGCGAACGCCCTTTCCGCTCTATCGGGAAATCGGCGCGAGGCTCTCTGGCAGGCGGTGGCAGCCGTGCCCGACAAGGACCTGCTGCGCGCTACGACGCGCGAGGAAGAACTGCCGCTGCTTGCCGCACCTAACGAGGCGCAGGAGATCGTGAGCGACTATCGCTCGACGGGCCTGACGTTGAACCGGCACCCTCTCGCGTTGCTGCGCGAACGGCTCAACGAGAAGAAGATCTTTGCGGCCTCGAAGCTCGCCACCTATCCCAACGGGCGGCTTGCCAAGGCGTGCGGGATCGTCACCGTGCGTCAGCGTCCGGGCACAGCGAACGGAGTGTTATTCATCACGCTGGAAGACGAGACCGGCCAGATCAACGTGATTGTCTGGCCGTCCTTGGTCGAGAAGTTCAGGAAGGAAGCGCTCGGCGCTTCCTTGCTCGGCGTCTATGGCGTTTGGCAAAAGGAAGGCGAGGTAAAACATCTCGTTGCCAATCGACTTGTCGACATGACGGCGCTCCTTGGCACCCTTGCCACGACGAGCCGAAACTTCCACTGAACTTAGCGCCGCTGAGGGAAATCGACCCGTAGCCTCCTTTCGTGGCCATATCTCGCCCCCCGCCTCACCGACTTAAATCCCAGTATTCCTCGACTTGGTACAGGGGCTTGCCGGCCATCAGCAACTTGATCGCGTCTATGTGCGCCACGTAGTCAATCTTAGTGAACGTAGTCCATTTTGAATTGCGATTTTGCGCTGCGGTGAATGCCGACCACGCCTCACCCATCGCCGTGTGGTTCTTCGACAGAAAACTGCGTATCCCTCCGAAGAGCTCGCGGTCTAGCGGCGGATGGAGCAAGGCAACGCTCGGATGTCGGTGGTGCCCTCCGCATACGAGCACCGTTTTCAAGTAGATGTTGACTAGCTTTTGAGCACGACCAAAGGAGAAGCCGCTCACGCCGGATTGCAAAGCCGCGGCCTCGATCGTCTCCATAAAACTCATCTGCCATTCATCGACATTCTGGCCGATGTGTTCTGGCCCGGTTACCTCGCTTAGGCCACTTCCTTCTATCAATTCGAAAGCCAAGGAGTTGTTTGCGCCGGGTAGGCCACGGCGATACGCGGCGGCCGCGCACCACTTCGCGTACATGTGTTTGTGTTTCTCGATGGAATACTGGGTTACAGGCGCAGCCATGTAGTTTTTTGCTCACGAATGGTTGAGCGGCTTTCCTCTGAGCAGCCTACTCATAGGCCCCGGAACGTCGGCTATTGGGCCGATTGGCGCAGTTGGCGACTCCACAGGCGTGCGGCCCGGACCGGGGGCGGCAGTCACCCCGGATAATCGCAGTTTCCTTTAAGTAGCCACCAGCCTGTACGGTCTTCAGCGATATAGCGGTTGCCGCGCTTCAGGATGGTCGGATTGCCAAGGATGCGACATCCGCCGGCATCCGGGTCGCCCGTGGTGTAAATGTGAATCTCAACGTCGCCCGGCGCAACGTGCATTGGATCTTCCGCGACGTCCTCTCGCGTTATCGGGCGAATGTAGATGCCACTCACGCCCATCCCGCCGGCGGAGAGGCGTGCACCAAGGTCGGCGCGAAATGCTGGAACGCCGTGAACAATGCGGCTAATTTCGACCGGGTCCTTCACCTCTCGCGCAATATCGCCTTTCCCGACGGCAAGCAGTGGGACAGCGGCCAGCGCCAGTGCGAATTTATTCCTAGAGTTCACGTGTGGTCCTTTTTAATTCTGAAAGATCGTGCACGCGCTTAAGCGGCGCGATCCAATAAAAGATAACCAGATAGGCCGTCACGCCGGAGGTCAATGCGCGAAGTACATGACCATCGCAAAAAAGAACGCGGCAAACCACAAAGGAACGAAAATGATCTTTTGCCGCGCTGTCAGGTGGTACTTCGCTTTCTTTCGTCGTCTAGCCATATGGACTCAGTCGTGGCACGCATCGTTGAGACAAAGACATGTGGTCTGAGGACCGTACACCAACTACTTGGTGTTATCCCCAGTCACTGCGGTCAGCAGCTTCGCCTGGCCATCAGCATATGCTTCCGCAGTCAACAATCCTCGATCGAAAAGCGCCTTGAGCCGACGCAGCCCTTCCTCAAGTGACTCGTCGGATGTCCCCTTTGTCGGACATGACGACCAGCTCGGTTCTTCTTGCACCTCAAATTGTTCACCTGGGCCGTCGAAGCGGTTGTACCCGTCCGTCCCCGGGCGAAAAAGCAAGACTAGCCCCATGATGATGTTCAGCACCGGTATCCACAAAAGAATTAACCACCAGGCAGATGTGTTGAAGTCATGGATGCGCTTCACCGCCGCGAACATCTGTGCCGATACCAAGAAAAGCGCTACAACGACTAGGACGACTGCGCCGGACGGCCCGGCAATCAACTCACTGAGCAGTGCGGCGAAGGCGTAAAAACAACTTAAGCCTAAGATGGTCAGAAAGTACCGCATCCGCCCAATGCGCCCATCAGAGTTGAAAAGCTCTCGCACGAAACCCTGCCTATTCGCCACCATGGTCGCCTCCGACTCCTGAAGGCCTTACTAACGACCACTTTGCGCGCTTCTTTAGGGCAGGTGCCGCATGAGCGCTCGAAAAGGCAGTAGTAGCTCCGGCGGCTCCGGTGGTATCTCGTCAATCTTGTCGATAAGTATCTTGCAGACTAGCGGACGAGCGCTGCGGAAAACGTCCCTCGTCGAACCACCAGCGATATGTGTATGCAGTCGCCGAAGGTAGCGCACGCACCCATTCGGGCTTGAATACGGCTTCGGTGGCAAACTCCGTTTGAGCCTCAAACGCTGACTCAAAAAACCTTCCCTGCAATGCATCGCAGTGGACGCATCCATTCGATAAGTACGTTTCAGAGGCGGCCTTGCTCGACCGAGGCTTCACTACGCCTATTCCATGTCGCATAAGGACAGATGGTGGAAGGATTGACATTACCTCCGCCACCCCGTCCGGCATCTTCGCCATGTCGTGAATCGATGTATGGAAGTCGTCGAATCGAGGGAATATGCGGCTGGCCGCGAAGGTCAAACCAGCGACCACACCCGTTTCTTTTTTACACCTCCAGCACCGAATTCGGGCAATATCCACGTCGACCGGCATCCGACAGCCGAGAGTTGGCGCAAACCGCAGCCGGCCCTTTAAGGCACCCTTTATGAAAGTTTGCAGCGGGATCGTCTGACTCCATAGAAGGTCGTCGTCTTTGCTGATGCTTACCCACTTCGGATCGTAGTAGGCCGATGGGATGAGCACATTGAACAGCCCCGCGCGTTCGTCGAACATCAACCTGAAAGACGGGATGTCCTTTCGCGACGGGAAGTTTTTTTGCCTGAATAGCCACAAACCGCGTACGCCGGCTTCTGCGTACCTCGACTGTCGCCGTTCAGTCTCGTCGGTATCCTGTCTGCTCCATTGGATTTCGATGGCGACTCTCGCGTTGCCTTTGACTGCTAGCACGTCGGCCCGCCATTGGTGACCGGTCGGTGTACTCCCAGCCTGCTCAGGTATCGCATCCCACTCCGTGCCCTCCACTGCGTCGATGACGGCCATCTTCGCCAACAGATGCTCGGCCGTCTCCGGAGCCGTTTCGCACGGGCCACGTCTCGCGTGGGCGAAGTGCCTAGTTCCCAACTTGCTCGTTCGTAGTACTGCGCCGGCCCCGCAGCATGCCATTCGCAGAGTTTTACGATCTTTCGCTCGGTGACGAAGCGCTAGCCACTCTTCGGTGGACCTGAATTGAAAGGCGAAGATCTCACGTTCGCCGTCGAGGCATTTCAGCGGCATGTCAGCGTCACCCGGCTAACGCGCGCCCTATGAGCCGGACCTGTTTCGATCCAGAAATGCGCTCCCATGCAGTTTCGATTGCAACTTTGAAGAAGGCCCCTACCGCTTCACTAGCGCACTCTGCGGTCAGTACACCGCTGTCGTTATGAAGTCCGGTGATAGCGAGGCCAAGCGGAGGTGGCGCGCCGTCCGCTTGTTGCAAGGTCGCCATGAGATATCCGACGAGCACGAAGACCTGTTGTTTCCCCCACTCGTTGTCGGACACGGTTGCGGTCACGCTTAAATTCGGCGTTGTCATAGTAGTCTTGGGTTTTCCGTTTAGCGTTTGAAGGTGTCTTTGTAAAGCAATTCAAAATACGACACGCTTAACCGCGTTCGCGGAATCAGTGATGTCCCGCCCGAAACCGGCGACCGTATTACAAGCTGTCAAGCCGACAACCGCGGAGACAAGTGCGAACAAAAGTGCAAAACGCCCGACCATTTCCCATCTTCCATGTGCAGTGAATGTCAAAAACGCGCGCCGACTACCCGTCGTTGAGTCCTTCATCTGTCGGTGCGCCGGTTAGATACGTTTATCGGCCGGCCGGACCAGTCACTTTAGTAAGTGTCCGCTCATGCACGCAGAAACGCCGAAGGCAGCGGGCGCTAGTCAAGCCAACCGCGGGCGGCGCTCTTCCAGAACAACAGCCAACGTTATTTGCGCTGTCCGATTAGGTTGTCTTGGAATCTAGGGCAGTCAGCAGTTCCGGCTCCTTATACAATTGCCGCGGCGACAACATCCGGGAGTGGGAGATGGCGCAGGAGTGGATGGCGGAATTAGTGAAGAGCGGTTGGCTGGACATTGCGAAGGTGGTTCTCCCGTCGAGCGCGATCAGTTCCTTGATGACGATAGGATGGAACAGCTGGAGGGACGCAAGGCTGCGCAGAACCGACAGGAAGGATACGGCGCTGTCGGTCGCTCTTTCCTTAGAGAGCTACGCTCGCACGTGCAGGAAAATGATGCACCGTGCAGAGTGGGCGTCCAATAGTGCGATGCAGACCCAGAGCTACGACTCCATTCGTAGTGTGGAGCTCCCCGTCTTTTCATTTCCCGAAAAGCTGGAGTGGAAGTGGCTGAGCACTAAGGTAACTTCGGGGCTCCGGGAATTCCCCGCCGTGATTCACTCGACCCGCAATTTTCTGGATTCAGTGTGGGAATATGGCGATCCGCTTGAGTTCTGTGAGGAGGTGGCCTTCGAAAGCGCGAAGGCCGCGAAGCGAGCGCTGGAGCTGGCGCGGATGACCCGTCGCAAGTATGGGGTGGTGGCTTGGCAGCCTGGCGGCATCGACTCGAACCTGCACAATGAACTATCCGAACACATTTCACGGACAGAGGAAAGTCGCCGCAAACTACGCGAGCGCCGTGACCAATTCATGTCCGATCTGAAGGCGGAAAAAGCGTTGGTTGAGAACAAGTGAGCAATTCAATGGACGTCCGCTCTTGGCGGACACCTAACGTTTTGATTGCGGCGAACCGCGAAGCCTCAGGGTAATGCCGCTCGGACGGCCCGTAGATCATGGCAAGCGCCTTCGCCGCCGCACCTATATGGTCAACCAGAAGCTGGCCTAGCCCCTCGACGAGACGGGCATAAGCGTCGCGGTTGTCCATGGCACTTTCCTGTTTAGGCGCGAAGCAACATCGTTGTCTTTCGCATCATCATGTTTTCCAGTGCGTTCAGCAAAACAGTCGCGGATCGAGTCCAAACGCCTCTTGACGAATGACTTTCAGTTCGCGGTAGTCGCTGTGAAGAGGGTTGAGGATAAGGTTCCAGTCAGCCGGACACACTACAGAAGGCACTTTCATCGCGACCGACGTTCCTTGCATAAGCCAATGGCGGCCGACGTCGACGGTCGACGCAGGTATTGGCAACGCGGTCCAGTCTGCAGGCAGAACTGGTTCATAGCCCTCGTCAACCAGATGATCGGAGATTTCTAGCTCCACGAGAAACAGGTTTCCCGCCGGAGGAATGCCCGACGCATGCACTCGCACCTCAAGGACCGCCGTTGCCGCATTTAGACTCGTGTACAGGGCGGGCATTCCGACCGGATTCCAGCGTCCGGCAGCTATTGCAGCGCCATTGCCGCTCAGATCGTCAGCGCGATATTTTCCGGGCTTATCCTTGGCCAAACGAAAAAGCCTCATACGCCGACGCCGAACTCAATCCGCTGGAGGATTCTCTGCACTTCATCGTACCCGGCCTGCGTGTCTAGCATCGAGACGGGACTTTCGCCGCCCAATTCCGCGTGGGGAGTCTGCATCCATTTTGCAGCAAGCTCGCCGCTTTCGAATACGTCAGCGGCGTGTGCGTGGATCAGGATGACTCTCGACACGCGATCAGACTCTCCGCTACTCAGGCGGTCGCCAGCGGCAAGCTTTCGCGTCACGGTGCTCGACGGAATACGCAGGCTTGCAAGCAACGATTGGATGCTGGTGTTCAAGACCTCGGAAGCGACAAGACCGATGATGTTCGGCTCCAGCCCCAGCCGGATCTCGCGGCTTTGCGCTATCGGGTCGAGTTGAATAAACGCGGCCAGTCGCGAAGCGCGTTCGCCGCTTGGCGTGCCCTTGTTGGGCGAGGATCGAGTTGCAGGCATCACAGTCTCCAAATGGGTATGGCCATATGCCCATTATGGCGAATTGCCCATTTGGTGTCAAGGCGACTATCAAATGAGCAAAACGACATGGCACCGGCGTTCGTCAGCTCTCGGCGAAAGGCGCGCGAAAAACCTCTGCTTTCGGCTGCGCAACAATCCGCTTTCTGTTCACCATGGTTCTGCTGTTCCGGGCAGGCGTGCGCAACTCGCATCGGGCCGCAACGCGCTGGTTCCCGTGCACTATTCCGTTGCCTTGACAAGACGCTTCTCGGACAAGACTGGTTTGTAACGACCGGCTCGTCTATGGCGGGTCGGTGAATAGAAAAAACGATGAAAACGCCTGCTCAGGCGTCCACGAACATAACGAGGTCTGGTTTGAAACAGTCGTCTGTATTGCCGTCCATCCGCCTTTCCGCTTTGACGGCCTTGACCGTCGCCGTGCTCGCCGCATGCGGCGGCTCGGGTTCCTCCGATTCGAACAGCACAGGAAGCTCGACCGGCACCGGAGGCTCAAACAACACAGGGAGCCAGAGTGGCACGCCAGCCGCGTCGCAGAAAGCGAGCTTCCTGCCACCGGCATCCACGGCGCAGAGCGTTGTTGCCACAGGCGACCCCATCGCCGACAGCGTCGCATACCTCAACGCCATACGGCATAACGTCGGCTACACGACCGCGCTGTTGGTCGATAAAGGGCTAACGACGTCGTCGCAAAACCATGCTGTTTATCTTGCGGACAACTCGATTTTGAGCCACAACGAAACGGATGGTCAGCCTGGATTCACCGGTGCATCCCCGGGAGTCCGCATCAACGCACAAGGCAGCTACACGACTTGGGGCGAGGTCACAAGTGCCGGTGATGCACGCGCATTCACCGACTCTCTGGTGGGCGTCAGGGGCCTGTTCGACGCGCCCTATCACCGAGTCATCATGCTCGACAACTTCGCCAGCATGGGGGTGGGCAGCGCCTCCAGCTCGACGTGGGGGGCGTTTAACATCGACTTCGGCAATCAGACCTCGGCCCTCAGCAGCACGCAAGTCATCGCTTATCCGTACCCGAACGAGACGGACGTTCCGACTGATTGGTATGTCAACGAGATCCCAAGCCCCTTCGCCTCCGCCCCGCAGTACGACCAGACGTACACCGGGTATCCGATCACCATTCAGGGGAGCATGTTTTCCAAGTTGAGTTCCGTGAGCTATACGGTCACGGACAGCGGCGGGAATGCCGTGCCGTGTCAGCTTCAAACTTCAGCCAACGATACCGCGCTGACGAACGCCGCGATGTGCGTTCCTTTCAAGCCGCTCAACTCAAGCGCCACGTACACGGTGCATGTCGTCGGCGTTCTAACCGCGACGGGCGTGACCGGAACGCAGAACAGTCCGCTCGATCTCACATGGTCGTTCACCACCAAGGCTGCGAGCACAGCGAAGGCCCAGGGGCTGAACGGTGGCGGTGTTCGTCCGCCCGCCGTCCTGTAAGAGCCGCCTTGGCAAATTCACGGCGTTCAGCGAGGCCCACAGCAACCGGCCTCCTGCTTGCCGTGCTCAACCTATAACCGCATCGAGGGCACATGCAAAGCCACATTGCGCCAGTTGTAGTCATCGCCCTATTGGTTGGCATCGTCGCAGTCATTGCCAGCAAGGTGGCCGCGAAGCCGCGATACAAGGCCGTTCCTCTGCTGACCGCCAACGAGAAGGAGTTCTTCGAGCGGCTTCGCCGCGCGCTTCCCGAGGCGTTGATCTTTCCGCAAGTCGCAATGTCAGCGATCATCCAGCCGATCTCCAACGGAAAGCAGCGCACCATCGACTTCCGACGCATCTCGCAGAAGCGCCTGGACTACGCGGTCTACGACAGACAGCTTGCTCTCGTTGCTGTTGTCGAGCTCGACGATAAAACGCACGACGCCGCGCGTGACGCCGTGCGCGACGGATATCTCGCAAGCGCGGGCATCCGGACCATCCGTTTCCAGTCCAAGGCGAAGCCGGACGAAAACGGTATCCGGTCCGCGCTATTCCCCTCCGAGACGCGCGTCCACGCAAGCGAAGGTTCCTCTCTGTTTTCTCGGGTCTGACGCGGCGGCAGGTTCCTTGACTTCGCGGTGGTGTCGATAGGCTGGGTTGTGACGCGAACGAATTCGCGTCGCTATCGTCACCTAAGCGAGGTCCCATGGAACCCAACAAGAAAGAACCCGTCGACGCGATTAAGCTGGTCAAGTCGCTCATCGACGTCATTCAAGCATCCTTTGCGACCGCGTGGAAAGCGGTCCTCCTCCTCGGCGGTGCTGTCTTGATCGCCTACTGCTATTTCGAAAGCATCGTGCCCGAGGGTTTGTCGCTCGGTGATGCCTTCTTCCTCGCCTCCGCCGCGTTCTCATTCACTTGCATTGCGCTGATTGGCATCGGCTTCGGTGCCTTCGCGGCGTTGTGGGTGCTCAAGCTTGTCGTCGTCGCAAACAACTTCCGCCTCAAGCGCCGCGGGGAGCCGCCGGCAGCTTCGCTACATCAGGTAGTCGATAACGGAGCAATGGTCTTCATGTCGTTGATCGCAACGCTCGCATTTGCCTCCGCGTTGGTCTTTTTGAAAGATCAATCGCCCGATGCGCGCATGCACGCGACGTTGCTGTTCTTCGCGGCTGCTGGCCTAATCGGCGGGATCCTCCTGCTCATCGTCCCCACCACGGCACAGCGACCCAGCATTCGCCTGACCGTGAGTTTTCTTGCGATGACGATCTTCGGTTTGCTCGTCGCTACCCGGCCCGCGTTGCTCAATCTGGCAATGGTCAACCTTGGCGTGCGCTCGGCGCCCGGTCAAGTCGTCGTCTTCTCCGACGCCGAACACACGCAGTTGGCTGCGATCGCGACGGCGAGCGCAGTGAAGGTGCAGTTCTGCAAGCTTCCGACCACTGATAAGTGGGGGACGCGCGATGCCCGCGCCGTGTGGCATGGCGTGGGCGGCAGTTCCTACGTTCGGCTCTTCGACGAAACGAACGGGTCACGAGACGTTCTTGTGCGGGCGAACCGCGCGGATGTTGAGGTGATCCGCGGCGAGCGGACCGGCTTCGACTGCCCTCCGAAGGTGGCCGCTGCTTCGGTCGGGAAGTCGTCATGACTCGCATCTACGCGACGCTGAGAAAGCGCTACACCACCGAGGCATTGAAAGCCATGGGTTTCGTCAAGGACGGCGGGCTGATGGTGAAGCGAGGGGCGATGCGTCGCATCCGTGCGCAGGCATCAAGCCTCGACGGAGTGTGGTGGCGCGTGACGCCCTTGGAGCGCCGATGGCGTTAGCGGTCGGCGAGACGGAAAAGAGCATCAAAAAGACGCCTCTTTCCAGTCCTGCCATCGTTTCTCGGTCGGTAGCCTTGATATCGCCTTGGGAGGGTTGGCGCCGCGTCGCCAATGACCTCCCCGGCACGTAGCACCCCTGCCCCTTGACTCCCGGCTCCAGACGGCGGGCGACACTTCCCTAAACGCGCGCAGGACCCGGCTCGCTGGAGCGAGCCGGTGTAGTACCGAATTCTGGGAGCCTTCGCACTCCGCCGCTGCCCTGGCTGACACACGACGCCAGACACGCTGATCGAGATAGCGAGGCACCGAAGTGGTTTTTATAAAGGTCCGTTTGGCATTGATGCCAATACAAAGGACCACACGACACAACAACGAGGAAACATGAAGCTCAAAATGATCGGCGTGGCCGCCCTGTCCGTTTTCGCGCTGTCCGCTTGCTCACAGATGCAGCCGGGCGCGCAATCCGCCAAGACGGCGGCGACCGGTTCCGCTGCCGGCGAAGCGTCGCAGAACGCCAACGCAGGCCTGCAGCACTGCGCGGCGCCGCTCGGCACCGTGGCCATCGTCGAAGATACGGAAGCGCCGTGGTACGGCCTTCTCACCGGTCAGTACCAGCTCGGCTCGACGGTTCCCGTCCTGAAGTTGCTCGTTCAGCAAAGCAACCGCTTCGTGATCGTCGATCGCGGTCGCGCGCTCGGGACGGCGATGGGCGAACGCGCCCTGAACTCGTCGGGCGAACTGCGCAAGACCTCGAAGATGCACAAAGGCCAGATGGTCGCGGCCGACTACACGATCAGCCCAAGCGTGACGTTCAGCAACCGCGACGCGGGCGGCGGCGCAGCGGGCCTGCTGGCCTTCGTGCCCGTGGTTGGTGGCGCCCTCGCGGGAGTCGCGGGAACGATGAAAGCACAGGAAGCCTCGACCATGCTGACGCTCGTTGACAACCGGTCCAGCGTCCAGTTGGCGGCCGCCGAAGGTTCGGCGCGCAACGTCGACTACGGCATGCTCTCAGGCGTATTCGCTGGCGGCTTCGGCGGCGCAGGCGCTGCGGGCGGCGGCGCCTACGCACGCACGGCGCAGGGCAAGGTCGTGGTCGCGGCGTTCACCGACTCGCTCAACAACCTCGTCGGCGCAGTTCGCCAGTACCGCGCACAGAACGTCAAGGGCGGCCTCGGCAACGGCGGCGCTCTCGTCGTCAACTGATCGAGCTAGGGCGGGAGACTGACGCCATTCCGCCCAGTTAAGGATCCATTTAAGTGAGCCGTTATTACGGTCTCATCGAACCAACAAAGGAAGCTCACATGCGCCTCTTTCTCGCCATCATCATTCCGTGGCTCCAGTTCTTCACGATCGGCCGCCCGATCGCCGGGATCATCTGCCTGCTCTTGCAGCTCTCGATCATTGGCTGGCTCCCCGCAGCAATCTGGTCCGTCTTTGCGTTGGGCCAGTATAAGACGGATCGCAAGATCGAACGCGCACTCGCGAGCCGCGCCTGAGATAAAGACTCATCGCCGCCGACGCTTGCCTCGCTCGGCGGATGCATGCCATCAAAGCACAAACCGAATTCAAACAACGATGAAGCAAAAGTTGATTGCACCTGCCATCCTTGCGTGCCTCCTCGCGGCCTGCGGGTCGCCGAAAGAAGCCAGCAACTCCAACTTCGAAAAAGCGATCAACAAGCACTACGCGAAAGACTGCATAACGATTCATCCTTTCGCCGCGTCGGCTGACGGTCGTAGCTACCCGATCACCGTCGCGCTACAAGAAAAGGCGCCCTATCAGCAGCAAGCGCAGGTTGACCAAAGCAACGCGCTGACGACTAGCTCGTTTGACGCCCTCGTTGATGCGGGCGTGCTGTCAGTCGCCACGGGCACGAAGCAACGAAAGGCGTGGTTGAGCGAAAAAGAATTCACCGTGCCAGCGAAAATCTACTCATTGACGGATGCGGGCAAGAAAGCTTTGGTTCAGCCTGACGGCGCCGACCTCTGCGTTGGTCACTACAAGGTGGACGACGTGACGCGATTCTCCGAGCCTAGCAATGCGCTTGGCCATACCATTTCGGAAGTCGCCTTCACGATGAGCGCCGTCGATGTTCCCGACTGGGCGAAGAACGACAAGGTCGCGAAGCAGTACCGCCTTGACCAAGCACTTGCACCGCATATCAAGGGGAACCGGACGCTGGTGCTCGCAAGCGACGGCTGGATCGACTCGGCCGACTTCAGCAATTAAACGCGTTACCGCGGCCGTCACCTGCAACGGCGGCGGGGCGTGGGCCCGCGAGGCGACGCTTTAGTCGCATCACTCGCTCCAGTCGCCGATCTAGTGTCCAGCTTTCGTTGCCTAGGCCACACTTCCCGGCCTACTGGTCGATAGATGCAGGCCGCGAACTATTTGTCCGCGCCGAACAAAAGACCTGATTCGCGACGTTTAGTCCCACGCCGCTGTTCCATACGGTAGTCGTCGCGCCATCTATTGGCACCGCCTCCCCGATGGACGCCATGCTGTGGCCTATCAAAAGGTTGGCCCGCCGCTCGCGCCCATAGCCGCGCCCACCTACCCGCTTCGGCTTTCTGCATGGGGGTCGTTGCCACGATCAACCGATTGACCGCCTTGTCGAGGTGGCGCAGCGCATACGCTTGGTGTGGGATGCGTCTAGGCATGGCGTGTCGCTCCAGTTTGCCCCGTGCTAGCTAATCTTTCGCGTAATCAACTCACGCAGGAGCTTCGCTATTGTCGCGCCTGTCTTGCTTTCAGCATAAGTTCGTCGTCAGTGAAACTGGACTGAACCTTCGCGTCAGCAACACGGAATCCGTTTAAACCGGCTTGCTGCCGGACATACGCGGCGCGATAGGTAGCCATTTCCTTACTCCCGTTTCGACTCAGCATTGCTCAGCCGCCGTCGTCCGCAAGCAGGGACGCTTGAGCCAGATCGAGGTTGGGCATCGCTTTAGGCTTGGCGCTGCGCGGCGGCAGTGGGAACGGCTCTGCGCGCATCGCCTCAACCGGATAGAGCTGCAGGAACGAGCGCGCTTCGTCCGTGCTTTTGCAAGACAGCCAGTCCTCGTATTCCGTCGGCGGGATGATGACAACCGACCTCTTTTCCGCTCCCGGCCTATGGAACCGCTTCATCAGCGGGTGATCGTCGGCGTTGACCGTCAACATCGTCATCGAAAGGCTCATTGAGCTATCGGCCGGATCTTTCCATGCACGCCAAAGCCCAGCGATCGCGAGCGGCGCGCCATCGGCCATGCCGATTCGCCAGCGCACTGCCTTCCCAGTCTCATAGTCCGGCTCGTAGAACCGGCGACAGGGGATCAGCGCGAATTGCAGCTTGTTCCAGGCGGTGCGAAAACTCGTCTTCTGGCCGACTGACTCGGAGCGCGCGTTCATCGTATCGAATGCTTTCACGCCCTGCGGGATGAACCTGCGCGGGACCATGCCGAACGTCGCGGCGTCAGTCAAATACTCACCATCGACGCGGCGGAAGATCGGCGCAGCATAGTCCTTGTAGATTTCCGGCTTGTAATCGAAGTTCGGCACCGGGAACAGACTGAAGACGTCAAACGCGTCTTTCGGATTAGACTCGTAGCTCGTGCACACTTTTTTGCCCTCCGTTGCCGAAAATATACACGGAGGCGCAGCGTCGCCCGCCTTGCCGTTGCCGCAACCGGGGTCAGCGGCGTGGCACCCGGTTTGCACAGAACGCCCGTTGGCCTTGCCGCGTGACTGCGTTGTGCCGCCAAGAGCGGCATCGACTGTGGCCGGCCAGATAACCTACGCGAGGTTTCCTATGGCTGCCCGCTCGATCGCTTCAATGACGCTGAGTTTCGGTCTCGTCTCTGTGCCGGTGAAGGTCTACACGGCCACCGAGAGCAAGTCCGGCGTCGGTTTCAACCTGATGCATAAAGAGTGCGGCACCCGGCTCAAACAGCAGTACGTCTGCCCGCAGGACGGGAAGGTCGTCGAGCGCGCCGATATGGTCAAGGGTTACGAGTTCGAGAAAGAGAAGTACGTGATCTTCGAAAAGTCGGAGTTGGAAGCGCTGGAAGCAAGCGCGAGCCACACGATCGACATCGTGTCGTTCGTGCCGACGGAGGCAATTGACCCGATCTACCTCGACAAGCCCTACTACCTCGCGCCCGACAAGCGGGGCGGAAAACCGTACCGGTTGCTGCAGGAAGCCATGAAGGACAGCGGCACCTGCGCGGTAGCCCGATGGACGTGGAAGGGCAAGCAGCACATGGTGCAGGTGCGCCCCGGCAACGACGGCTTGATCCTCCAGACGTTGCTCTACGCCGACGAAGTCCGCTCCCAAGCCGATATCGGCATCGAAGAAACCGACATCCAGCCCACGGAACTGCAGCTCGCCGAACAACTGATCGAGCAGTACCGCGTAGACAGCTACGACGCGACGGCCTACAAGGACGAAGAGAAGGAACGCATCCTCGCCGAGATCGACAAGAAAATCGCGGGCAACAAAATCACCGCCGCGCCCGCCGTCGAACAGCCCGGCGCGCAAGTAATCGACCTCGTTGAAGCCCTGCGCGCCAGTCTGAAGAAAAAGCCCGCCGCAGCGGACCAACCGACGGCTGCACCGCGCGCCGCACGGAAGACAGCCCGGGCCGCCGCACCGATTCCTGAACCGGCGCAGGAAGCACCGGTTCAAAAACGCCGCTCGGTTCGCCGCGCGGCCACCGAAGATCAGCCCGCACCAGCACGCAAGACCGGCACAAAGAGGTGACATGCCCGACCATGGCTACAGCCTGCGAGAAGTCCAGCGCATGCTGGGCGTTTCCCGAAGCGTCGTAGAAAAGCTGGTTGCGGCCGGCTTTGTCTCGCCGAGCGGCGAGCGGCGCGACTGGCGTTTTACCTTCCAGGACGTCGTCATGCTCCGGACCGCACAGGCGTTACGCGTGGCCGGAGTCACGCCTTTGAAGATCGTCCGCGCGCTCGATCATTTGCGTAAGAGCTGGGGCCACGAAGGGTCGCTTACCGGTGTGCGCATTGCGGCAGTCGGCGACCGTGTCGCGGTCAGGGATGAGGCCAGCCATCAGTGGGATGCGGAGACCGGCCAACTGCTTTTGGACTTCGACGACAAACCCGCCGCGTCAAACGTCGCTTCGCTGCAGGCGCCGCTGGCAAAAAAGACTCGTGAGGCGGCGACCGACCTCTTCTACCGCGCCCGGTCGTTGGAAGACGAGGACATTGACGCCGCCGAAGCTGCATATCGGGAGGCGCTTGCGCGTGCGCCCGACTATACCGACGCATCGTTGAACCTTGGCGGCATCCTCGTCGACACCGAACGGTTCGACGACGCGATAGCGATCTACCGCGACGCGCTGCGCTATCGACCAAACGACCCGGTGTTGCTCTTCAACATTGGCGTCGCGCTGGAAGACTCGGGGCGCTTTCGCGAAGCACTTCGGTCATACGAGCGTTGCGTGGCGCACGCGCCCGACTTCGCGGACGCCCACTTTAACGCTGCGCGCATCCATGAAGAACTCGGTGAAGCGACCAAGGCGATTCGCCATTTCAATGCGTACCGGGTAATCATGAAGCGCCAGGATTAGCGTCCGAGCCGCTGCGGACTGTCGCGGTCACTTGTCCGGGCTGGTCGGCGTCCAGCCGAACACCGACTCGAACCGTTCTCGAAACGGAGTCCTCAGACCGGGTGGCGAGTGACGAATGTAGCTTTCAGCCCGGCTCCAGTCGTCATCAGTCAGCGAGTGCAGATACTGCACAGCCTCGTCAACGCTGGGCAGGCGACCGTTGCGGTCTCGCGACTTGGGCGGTAGCGCGGTCCACACAACCGCGTCTGCACCATTGCTTTTCAACCATGCGGCCATGGCCTCCGAGTGCAGGTAGTCGATGCCGTTGGGTTGAGGAATGCTCCCTACCCACTCGGTCGCGTGATTCCGCACATCCTCCCGCTCACGTAACGCTTCTCGCGCTGCATCGAGTGTCTCGACAGCGACAGGTGCCCAAAACGTTGGTTGTAGCGGACCGTCCTCCATCAGCACAAGACTGACGATCTCACCGTCCGAATGGCGAGCGAACTCAAGGGGCAAAAGCGGACCGCCTTCCTGCCATTCACCGACGATAGGAAAGCCTTTCAAATCCCACAGAAGCGAACCCCAAGCTACACATACGACTTTCATAAAGTACCTCCTCCCTTACCTTATGCGTCAGCAGAAGGCGTGCCGTTGCCTGAGAACCGCTCGCGCGCCAAGGCCGTGCTAGCCCAGGAGAAGCGCGCGAGACGGTGCTTCGTGATTGGAACGGGCCTTGCTCGGTGCTATTAAAACTGAAAGGAGCCAACATGGCAGAGCAACACAAGCCCGGTGAGAAGGTGCAGACCTCGGGCATCTACAAGGTGGTCAAGGAAGGCGACGGCGCCTCGGGGTTTGAGGTGACGTGCGTGGAAGGCGAGCATTTTCCGCCGACGAGGAGCGGCAAAGGCGCTCACTATGAACTCGTCCATGCTGCCACGCATTCACACAAGCACAGCGAGCTCGGCAGCGGCGACTGATTGCAGAGGGCCATCGTGGGCGCGACACACAAAAACATGCTGCTTGGCTTCGCTTCAGCATGCCTGCTTGCCGGATGCGCCGTCGGCGAGATGCCGCCGCCAGGAAGGCACCTCACTGACGGCGAGTGCCGCGACCTAACTGCATTAAAGACAAATGCGAACCCCACGATGGCTCAGCACCAGTCAGAGTTAGCCGCGCTTCGCAAAGCGGGTTACGACCCATCTCCCTTCTGGGACGACCCCTACTATCCCGAGGACCTGCAGGCTGCGCAGCGCCTTGTTGACTACTGGTTCCAGACCGAGTGCGCCTCAGCGCAAACCCAGTGACGTCAGCACCGTTTAACCTAGCTCAATCACTCGCGCACCCTTCGCCGCGTGCGCACGACCGCCCGCGGCGCTCGTACTAGCCACGGAGTATCAATGACCGAGCAAGACATCAAACCAGGCAAGTCGCAGCGCATTGCTTTCGCGATGCAGGGTGGCGGCGCCGTTGGGGCTTTTCAGGCTGGCGTGCTCGAAGCTCTGCACGAAGCCAACGTTGAAATTGACGCGTGTTGCGGATCGTCGATCGGCGCGATCAACGCAGCGATCTACTTTGGCAATACACCGTCGCGTCGCATTGATCGTCTCAGGGAGTTCTACGATCGAGTCTCAGTGCCCGGTACGGCGATGCCGGATCAGATGCTTGCCTTCAACGGCGCAACGATACTTGGGGGCGACGACTTCCGCCGGGTGCTCGCCGAAGCCGACCAAAGCTATGCGATGAGCGCAGGACTACCTGGGTTCTTTACGCGCCGACTAGCGGTGCCATGGACAAACGGCACCGGCGCGCCCGAACTGGCCAGCATCATGGATCTTTCGCCGCTCTACCGGACCCTTGAGAGCGTGTGCGACTTTGAAGAGCTAAATCGGAGCGGGACGCACGTGAGCGTCATCGCGACAAACGTGGCGACGGGCAAGGCACACTACTTCGACAATCGCGGAGGCCGCCTAGTTGCCCCGATGATTGTTGCGTCGGGCAGCTTGCCGCCATGGTTCGCCCCAGTCCAGGTCAACGATGAGTGGTACTGGGACGGCTCGCTGGTTTCAGCTGCGCCCCTGCACCGTCTCATTGAGACTGCCCCGGCAGACGTCGAGACGACCATCTTTCGGGCCGACTTGTGGACCCCGGACGGCCAGGTGCCGGACAACGTGAGTGATGCGGAGATCCGTCAAAAAAACATCGAGCACGGAAGTCGCGCTGCGGCATACCATGAGACGCTCGATGAGTCACACCGCTTAAAGTCGCTACTCGCCTACGCGCTGAACTGCATCGACCCGGCGCAGCGCCAATCTGATCCGCAACTGATGAACGCGGCTGCAATTGCCAGCGTTAAGCCAATCCGCATGGTTCCGATGGACTATGAGTCGTCGCAACAGGGATCCCACTTCAAGGACGGGCAGTTCAGCCCGGCGGCCATCAAGACTCATTGGAGTTACGGTCGCGAGGCGGCGAAAGCCGCGCTCGAGCGAATGAATGGTACGGCATAACGCGATGAGACAAGTCGACGAAGCCCAGCCGCGGAACGTCCTAGAGCGTCCGAAACTGCGTATCGTCGTCAGCAGCGCGAGCGTGATCCCAGGCATGCCAGCGACGGTCGTGATCGTGCTGAAAAACCCGTGCGACTGCGACTTCGAGGTCGTCAGTAGCGCCTTCGAGGTCAAGCGCACGCCGATCGGCGCACGACATTCCCTGCCCAAAGCCGGATGGGGTTACGCCGTGACCGACGCGGTGAGGCCCCGGACGTGGCTGCCGGCTGCCGAACGATGCCGCGCTCAACAAGGAAGGCGCTGTCGTTTTTCAAGCTGCCTGATCCGGCGCTCAGCCGCTCGCGTCCGCCCACCGAACTGCATCTCGGTGGGCGGCAAAGCGGTAAAAACAAAGCGGTAAAAGACTGGCGCGGACGACTGCAACCGGCACAAGTCACCCCAAGGTATGGCGATTGCCGTCGGATGAGCAACCACGTTGCCCTTACTAACTGGAGACTCGATGCGTGATAGCCAATTCACCCGCTCGCTTGAAGCAGTGCTCACGGCTGCTGCGACTCTGTGCTTTGTCACAGGTTGTGCAACTGGCGCAGACGACTCGACGCGCGCACATGTGCAGAGGGATCTCGCGACGTATCGCTGCGCCGGATTCGATCCGGTCGCCGACGAAATCACTTATCCGGCCGACGTTGAGAGAGCTGAAGCCCGCGTCGCCGCGGGAAAAGGCTGCGTTGCTGATCAACATCCGCCGACCCGCCCATGAGGAGGAGGTCCATCTCGAGGCCAAGGTCGGGCGCCAGCAATGCCGCCGTTGGTGACGTGAGCTAACTAGCGGCAATGCAGTAATGGGCAGCGCATACCTTATTGACCCGTTGGCACGGACTGTCACCATTATCGAGCGCGAAGACCGAGCGTCGCTTTCATCGGTCTACGCGCTTCTCAAGTGCGCGAGCGTAGCGCGGTACTCCTTGGGAGGCGGAGACCTGCTCTATGTGGACGAACACCGCCCGGCGGGCGGCGGCGCATTCACGTGTAAGCTGTACCCAGACACCGCGTTTTTCGGCCGCGCACTGTGGGTCGGGTCAAGCGCCGCAGGAGAGGAAAAGCCCCCGATATGTCGCTAGACGTCGCGTCCGAACTGATCGTTTTCGTTAGCGGTGACTATCTTGATCAGCCGCCCGACTGACTGCCGTATTTACAGACTGACGATGGGCGCATATCGCTACCTTGTGTGCGATGCAGCGAGCTCTGGACGACGTTCGAGGCGGACAGGCGCACCAAATTTCATCGAGCCGTCCCAGCGAGCGCCCCACCTTCCAATGAGCCGTACTACGACTTCGCTGGACGCCTGCTGTACCGGCGGTTTCGCGGCGAGGTGATCGAGACCAGCTTCTATCGTAGGCTCTGCATACGTCATGCCGTGGTCGCGGGCTTGTCACGTTGATCGCGTTCAATACCGTGCGAACTTGCAGCAGGCGAGTCAGGACCAAGGTTTGCAAACACGGCACACCGGCGCGTCGCGACAGACGCTGCCGCCTTAGGCGCTAAACCGGAAGAGCAACAGATGAACACAGCAACGAAATGCATCGTGACGACCGCTTTTGCGTGGGGCCTTTCGACCGCCGCGCTCGCCCAAGGAAACGCCGGCGGCATTGCCGGTGGCAACGGCGCGGGCCGTGGAGGTGTCGGCATTGCCACGCCCAACGGAAATGGGGAGACCGGTACGCCGGGCGGGCCGACCAGCAAGCACTCCACGCTCCACATCAAGCCGCATCACAAGGCTAAGAAGCAAAGCTCGGCTGACGCCAGACCGGTCAGCGCAGACCGACCGCCTTCCGCATCGCCGCAGTAATGCCTTGCCGCGTGCGGTGAAAGCCCTTCCAAGGGTCGGCTTTCAGCGAATGCATGCGCTGCGCGGCTGTCTTGATCGTCCACTGATCGGCGCGGCCGATGTCGCTCAACTCGTCCCACGCGATCGGCATCGACACGCCCATGCCCGATCGGGCGCGTGCCGAGAACACGGCGACGGTGCTCGCTCCTTTGCTGTTGCGCAGATAGTCGATGAAGATCTTCTTCACCCTGTTTTTGGGCCCGAGGACGGCGGAGAAGCGCTCGGGCATCAGTCGCGCCATGTAGCGCGCGACCGCGTGCGAGAATTCTTTCACTTCGTCCCATTGCTGCCGACGCGTGAGCGGCACGACGATGTGAAAGCCCTTGCCCCCGCTCGTCTTGATGAAGCTTTTGAGTCCGATCTCGTCGAGCAACACTTTCGATAGCGTCGCGGCATCGACCATCATATGCCACGACAGCTCGGGGTCCGGGTCCAGGTCGAGGATGAAGCGGTCAGGATGATCGAGGTCCGGCTGCACGGCGTTCCAGCTATGCAGTTCGACGACGTTCATCTGGGCAAGGCCGATGAGCGCTTCGTGACGATCGACGACCAGCAGCGGCGGGTGGCGAGGATGCAGTTCGACCGGCAGCCGGGTAATGCCGGGGATCTTTGAACGCTCCTCGTGCTTCTGGAAGAATAGCTCGCCGTGGATGCCTTCCGGCGCGCGCACCAGCGACACCGGCCTATCCTTCAGGTACGGCAACGCAAACTCCGCGATCTCGTCGTAATAGCGAACAAGGTCGATCTTTTTCATGCGCGTCACGTCGTCAATGACGCGCTCGGCGTTGGACACTTTCACACCCGCGATGACGAGTGTTCCAGCCCGGCCGGGTGATACCCGCGTGGTTCCCTTCGCTTGAGGCAGGCTCTCAGGTTCGTCAACGTCGACGACCGTCTCTTCCGTCACGGCTGTCGCGGGCTTGTCCTCACGCATGCCTTGGAAAACAGAATGGCGCGCCTCGCCAGCAGGCGTCCATTCGAGGAATGACGCTTCAACGACGAGTTCGGGAGCCAGCCACACGAAGTCGCGATCTTTCTCTCGCGGGGGCGGGTTGTAGAACGGCGGATCATCGCGAACGAGCTTTACCGCCTTCTTTTCGAGCTTGGCCAGCGGGCGCGGCTTCAGTTCCGCTTTCACGGTGCCGGCGAAGCGCAGGCTGCCGTCGCGCTCGTGCACGCCGAGCATCAGCGATCGCATCCCGCTCTTTGCGCCGACGAGTCTTGTGTACCCGCCGACGACAAACTCTTGGCGCTGAAGGCACTTTAGTTTTATCCAATCGGTCGAGCGCCCAGAGCGGTACGGCGCATCCGCGCGTTTGCCAATGATGCCCTCCAGTCGCATCCGGCACGCGGACGCGAGTAACGATTCAGGGTCTTCGGTGAAGGACTCGCTAAAACGGACGCGCTCGCTCGACGTCTGAGCGATCAGCTCGCCGAGCAGCTCTCTGCGCTGGGCAAGCGGCACTTCCCGCAGGTCACGTCCGTTGAGAAACGGCATATCGAACGCGAAAAAAGTCAGCTGCGCCGTGCTGCGACGGTCAAAAGCATTCTGCAGCGCGTTGAAGTCGGGGACGCCGCTGTCCGTCAATACGACCACCTCTCCGTCCAGCCACGCGTTGTCGACCGGCATGTCCTCTATCGCGGTCGCGAGCGTTCGCATCTTCGCAGTCCAGTCGTGTCCTCCCCGCGTGATGAGCTTCACTTGGCCCGCGCCCAGCCTGCACATCAGGCGATAGCCGTCGAACTTGATCTCGTAGAGCCAGTCGCCGCTCGCGGGCGGCCGGCGCGCGAGCGTGGCGAGTTGAGGCGAGATCGAGTCGGGTAGCGCATCGCTGGGCGGTGCGCTTGCGTGGTCGGGACGCTTGGCCATGGGGTGATCCTCCGACGACCGAGAGCAATCTCTGCTCCACGCAAATGCTGTGAGGGCGCGCACGAACACTGCTCTCCTGTGAGGAGGAGGCTTCTTATGCGTGACATCGTGTTATTCGATTTGGATGGGACGATCGGCCTCATCCAGCACCGCGAGCATTTCATTCAGGGCAAACGGCGAAATTGGCGCGCATTCTTCGCTGCGTGCGGGGACGACCTTCCCAATACGCCGGTGATAGAGACACTGCACGCCCACGCGGCCCGTCGTCAAATCTGGATTGCGTCGGGCCGCAGCGACGAAGTGCGCGCCGAAACGGAAGCTTGGCTCGACTTGCATGTCGGAATGCAGCATATCGAGAAGATTCTTATGCGACGCGCAGGAGACAGGCAGGCGGACGACCGTCTAAAACGGGGATGGCTGCTGGACGGATCCATCCCGCGGGAGCGGATACTCTGCGTCTACGACGACCGGCAGCGCGTCGTTGATATGTGGCGTTCCGAAGGGCTCGCCTGCTTCCAGGTTGCACCCGGTGACTTTTAGTGTCGCAAACCAGCCGCCCGCGTAGCCGACGAGCGCTCTTCAGAAGTTCTCGTCGAGCCAGGCTTTTGCCCACGTGATCGCCCGCTCGTGTGCAGCTCGCTCAGTATCGAAGTAGCCAATGTCCGAGAAATGGAAGATCTGGCCGTCGTCCTCGTCTTCCCAGGGCGGGCGCTCCACCTCGCACCAAGAATGCCAATGGTGGCCGATTTGCTTCGGGCGGGAATCAATCGTCCATTCTCGGTGCTCAACCTTCATTTCTGCGGCGTCCTCCGGTAATGCGGTTTTGTGGCCAAAGCGCGTCGCGGTCGTACGAGTAGACGCTGTTGTTAAGCGCGTCGTAATCGTCGCTGCGAGCGGCCACGATGGCGCGCAGCATCTTGATAACGGCGTCGACCGCACGCAGGTTTTGGACGATGACACGGGCGGTGCGCAGCGACACAACATGAACTGTCGCAAGCACCGAATCGCCATCGATTCGAAACCGGAAGCGATGCAGCTCGAGCGGGGAGTCCCGAGGCGGCGGGCCCTGAGAAATAATTGTCGCTTTCATGGCTTTCTTCGATATGCCGGCCGTCTGCGACAATTCGAGCAAGATCCGAACCACAAAACTGTGACAGGGTTCGGTCCGCGCTACGTGTTGTTTAACGCTCGATTCAAGAGCTGGCCTGTCAAGCCGTAAACACCCGCAAGCGGTTTGCTTTTGTGTCGCGCCGGCGTGCCCAGCCGCAGCTACATACGGCCTAGGCGGCAGTTCATTCGCCTAGTCGCAGTGCCTTTCGCCATCGCCGCACAGCGGCACCCGTCGCCTATCACATACCCTCGCCGATGCAACCTTCGCTGATCCACCTGCAATCCAGTCCGCGCCACCGCCTCACCGCCGGTATCGCAGCAACGTTCGCGATCGTCGCCGCAGTTCTCGTGTGGCCCTATGCAAAGGAAACGGGGCCGATCATCCAGCCCTTCCTGCCAATGTTTGCGACGTGGGTGAGCTTGACCGAGGGACTGACGGCGCTCCTGCTCTGGACGCAGTACGGCATCTCCGGACGGCTGCTGTTTGCGGCGCTCAGCGGCGCGTACGCGTTCACCAGCGTCATCGCCGTGATCCAGTTGGTGGTCTTTCCGGGGGTGTTTTTTCGCCTACCGGCCTGCTCGGCGCTGGGCCCCAGACAGCGGTGTGGATTTGGGTGTTCTGGCACGGCGGCTTTCCCGCTCTTGTCACCGCGTCCCTGATCGCCCGCTCGGTTCCTCCGAGCCTGACTGGTCGTGCGAAAGGAAGGCTAGCCGCCGTTGGCGCGGTCGCGTTGGCAGTTGCCTTGTGTGCGCTGGCCACTGCCGGTCAGTCGTACCTTCCCACGTTCGTCGCGAAATCCGGTTCGTATGCGCAGCTATCACAGAGCCCTGCGGGACTGATCGTCGAGGCGATTTGCCTTGCGGCGCTCGGCATGCACGTTTCCACGACACGCTTGCGTTCGTTGATGGACCTGTGGCTGGCTGTGGCGCTTCTCGGTGCGCTCATTGACGCGACGCTCACCCTGTCGGCGGGCGCCCGATACAGCGTTGGCTGGTACGCCGCGCGTGTGGCCTCCATTGTGTCGTCAAGCGCGGTACTCGGGATGTTGGTCTACGAAACGACGGGTCTGTACCGGCAACTGTCCCAGACGCACCGAAAGCTGGTCGAGACCTCGGCACGTGATGGTTTGACAGGCGTCTTCAACCGCGCGTATTTCGACGAACGCTTCGCCGGTGAGCTTTCGCTTGCTAGCTCGACGAGCCAGCCGTTTTGCGTGCTGCTTATCGATGTCGACCACTTCAAACAATACAACGACACGTTCGGGCATCTGGCCGGCGACGACTGCCTCAAACAAGTGGCGCACGCCCTCGCAAGCAGCTTGCAACGGAAGGGCGATTTCGTTGCGCGCTACGGCGGCGAAGAATTCGTCGTTGTTCTGCCCGGCTGCGAACCGGCGGCAGCACTGCGCGTCGGGGAGTCGGTGAGGGCGGCAGTCGAGAACCTCGGGATTCCGTCAGCATCGACAGGCGGAGCACCCGTCACCGTATCGGTCGGTCTTGCCTGCACTTTCCCTACCCCGCCTGAGTCGGCGCCCGCGCTGCTGAACCTCGCAGACGCCGCCTTGTACCAAGCGAAGGCGCGCGGCCGCAACCGCGTAGTCGATGCGGTTGACGTTGTTCAACGCGCGATCGCCTCGAAGACCGACAGCAACCGGTATAGCTTCGGTCGCTAAACAGCCTTTGCCCGGTGCGCGAACTGACGCAACTCTATCCGGACTGGCCAGTCTGGAAGCGGCGGGTCACGGTGGTCGACGTCTGCCATTCCGCAGGCAAGCGCGTATTGCCTAGCGGATAACGCGCACGCGAATTGTCCGAGCGCACCACTGGCTCGTTGTTCGCCGTCGGGCGTGCCGATGATCACCATCGCGGTGTAAAACTCCCCGTCGCCGAATGCAATCGGCGACAGGGTGCAGCCTTTGTAGCGCACTTCGTACTCAGCTTCCATACTGCTTCTCTCTCAGGTCTAGTGTTATATGAACTAGATATTAGACAAAAGCAGCGGTAAGTAATACGTTTATTTGAGCACGCTAAGTAACTTCTTCATACACAACCGCTAGCGTGTCGACGGTCGTCGCTGGATCCTGCGTCATCTGTTATTTCCGGTGGCTCTTTGGCGGGCGGAAGTTGAGCGGCTATATACGCCAGCTTGGCCCAAGCGAATGCGTCCGAGCCGACTTTTGCCGGATCGCAGCCTGAATATGCGCAAAAGTGTTCGAAGTTATCGAGCGCAGTGTGACCGTACTGATCAGGCTCCAGTCGCCGCACGTTCAGTATGTCCGCTAGCATCTGTTGCGGGTTTCCGTAGCACATTCGAGCCTCCGGTCGTCTCAAGTGCTCGAAAAACGAGCAAGGTGCAGTCCACAGGACAGGTGCGTGCGCCGCAGACTTGTGCCTCCAATTAAACAGCTGCGACCGCGCTCTCGATTGCGCGATTGAGCTGACCAACGTCGACGGGCTTCGTGAAGTGGAAATCGAAACCGGCGTCCGCTGTCCTCTCCCGGTCGTGAGGCTGCCCCCAGCCGGTGATCGCGATCATCGTGACGTCCTTCGTCGCAGGCGTTAATCGAATACGCCGCGCGACATCGAGTCCACTCATGCCGGGCAACCCAAGATCGAGCAGGACCACTTCGGGGCTGTAGTGACTGAGGATGTCGACGGCTTCCTCACCGGAATAGACCGTGCGTACTTCGTGTCCCTCTAGCTCGAGGAGCGCTGTTAGCGCGTCGGCCGCATCGACGTTGTCATCAACGACCAGAACTCGACGTTTTTCGACGGATGCTGCAACGGCCGGTACATCGCGCGTTGACACCGGCTGGGGCACCACCCTGCATTGCGCCGGGAGATGAATGGAAAAGCAACTCCCTCGATCTTTTCCAGCGCTTGACGCGGTCAATCGGCCCCCATGCAACTCGATCAGCGACTTCGACAGCGCGAGTCCGATACCGAGCCCGCCCTCGCGGTGATGATCCGGGTTCACCTGCGAGAACATCGAGAAGATCGCCGACAGCTTGTCGGGTTCGACGCCGATGCCGTTGTCAGCGACTGAGACTACGATCTCAGCGTCGTCCGCAGTCCCGGCCAACTCGATGCGCCCGCCGGGTGGCGTGTACTTCGCGGCGTTCGTCAGCAGGTTGCCGAGTACCTGCGCGAGCCGCAGACGGTCCGCCTCGATATGCAATGGCCGGGCGGGCGGCTTGATGACAAGCTCGTGGGCCTTGCCTTCGAAGATCGGCCTCGCGATCTCAACCGCTTCATCGACCACTTCTCGGAGCGCAACGGCTTCTTTGCGCAGTGTCAGCGCTCCGCGGGTGATCCGCGACACGTCCAGTAGGTCGTCCAGTAGAAGCGCCATCGCAGCCGACTGCCGGCGCAGCACTGTGATGCACCACTTCCTGCGCTCGTCCGTCAGTCCGGGTTGCTCCAGGATCTCCGCGACCTGCCTGATCGGCGCGAGCGGGTTGCGCAGCTCGTGCGCAAGCGTAGCGAGGAACTCGTCCTTGCGACGGTCGGCGTCTGAAAGCGCCTGCTCGGCGCGCACGCGGGGCGTGATGTCACCGAACCACGCCACGACCGCCCCTTCCAGCGACGCAGCCACGACGTGAAACCACTGCTCGCCATGCTCGCCTTGCACCCGTACGTCAAAGGCATCGCGACCCTCCTGTTCGGCAAGTGGCGCCAGGCGCTCAAGCAGAAGGTCGGCGTCCCAGCCCGAGGGGCGTACATAGGAAGTCGAGCTGCCCACGACGACCCCTGCGGCGGGGCTGAATAACTGCGCGGCCGCCTCGTTCAGGTAGTCCCAACGCAGCTCTGTGACGTGGCCTTCTCGCACGACCGGGGTGACGACGAAAAACGGCACGCCGGCACTGTTCAATGCGACGTCAAACCGATGACGGGCGTCGCGCTCAAATTGCAAAAGGCGCTCCGCCGCTTCCCGTGTAGCCGCTTCAGCTCGTCCCGCCCGCCGAGCCACCTTGGCCAGTTGCTGTCCTGCCACCACCAAAAGAACGCCGACGACCACATACACCAGCAGCACGATCCGGTCGTCCGGCTGCTGTACAGCCAAACTGCCAATCGGCTTCATCCATAGCACCCCGAACACAAACCCGGAAACTAGCAACAAAGCTCCCGACGCTTCGCCAAATAGTACGGTGATTAGGGGAAGCGAAGCACTGATTAGTAGGAAGGTCAGCCGACCATGGGCAATCCATGTCAGCAACTGCTGGGCTAATAGGACGCCTGCCGTGGACGCAATGCCATATAACAGGCGCTTTCTCAATGGGAACTGTGCGATGCGAACGATCATGTGCAGGGACTCCATTGTTCCGGACGGCTTTCTTCTGCATTATGCATTCCTCGTACTTATGGGAATGCGAATCAGTTCGTTACCGCGGACGAATAAAGTCCCGGGGTTGTTGGCCCCGGGACGTATTCGAGCTTACTTTCGCGGCTAGGCCGCTTCAGCAAAAAGGCTTAACTGCGTTGGGTCGAATCCCAACAGCGCGTCATGTGCGTCGTCGCCAATCGCGTTCCCGATCAGATGGGCATCCAGCTCGGCCGGCGTCAGATTCAGACGCTGAGCGAGTCGTGAGAAGTACTGCCCCCGCTTGGCCATATCCTGATACCGCTGGGCCATGCCGGTCGGCAACTTCACGATGCCCTCGTTCAGCCAGAAATGCGCTGAATCGATGGCGTGGCGATGCTGCGTGTGCAGCATGAAGGCCGTGTCGTACGTGCAGGTGACGAACAAACACGCTGCTTGCGCATCGACGCTGAACTGCGAGGTCTCCTCGAAATACACCGTCTGCTCACCGCCTGTCGTCCTCGCATACCGCCCTGGCCGACCGGGATGCCGGTACGGATTCCACTGCTCGGCATCGAATGAGCGCAGCCCGACCGACGGTGCTTCCCGGTCGTACTGCCCGACCGGATACCAGCCGTGCAGGATGATGTCGGTCTTCGGCAAGCCGTCGAGCTTTCGAACCGGATAGCGACGGCCGAGCACGTTCACATCGTGCCAAACCGCAAGCGCCGGGAACGCGTGCGGCGCATAGTGATGCATCGACAGGAAGAAGTCGATGGCCACCAACTGCTGCGGCGTCACGAACTCGAACTGCGGCTCGCACAGCAGCCGATTTTCTTCGGTGTCGGGAATCGATCCAGTCGCCAGTGCCCCCGAGTGCGCTTCGGCACGGTCGCGTTCGGCCGCGTCGATACTGCAGAGCTTTTTGAGAAAGTCGACTCGCGTCGCGAAGCTGTAGGTGTCTGCCTGGATGCGCGTGTAGCCGGCATCGCTCAGCGAACGTCCCACCAACTCCCGGCGCGACATGTCCCACTGGATCGCAAGCAGATAATTGCGAAAGTCGTTCAGCGGACGAAGATGCCCGTACTGTTCATCCTCGATGATGGCCTCGAGTGACTTGTCGCGGTCACCCGCGACGCAACAGAATGCACACCCGAACCTGCTACCGCAAGCTGCACGCGCACCCGATTCGCCCACAACGACACCGCACATTCCTCCATTGCCAGCGCGGTAGATCTCCGACAGGCGGTGGATCGTGCTAGGTGCCAATGGCGAAAGAAACGTCAGGTTCCGAGCATCGGCCAGCAGCGCGAGCATCGTCCAAACATCATCGGACGTCCAGTCGCTGAGGGGAGAGATCGTAAGCGCCCCTGTTCTGCTTCTAACCGCATGATCGGCGCTATCGCGTCTCTCAGCCATTGCGACCGCACGGGAGGTGCTCTCGTCCCTGCGCAGCCCCAACACCGTTAAAACTTCGCGAGCACCGTCATCCGCCGCCCGTCGTTCAAGCAGTGTTCGAAGCCGACCTCCCGGCCGTACCTTCCATTCGTCGGCGCACGCTCTCGTTCGTCTACCGTCACGCACGCCATTCTCAGGCGTACGTACCAAGGTGCCGCGTCCGATCGTCGAGACGACAAACTGACTTGCTAACGAAGGTGTCGTCACGTGAACCTGTACGGCCAACGCCGACGCTTCGATATACAACTGCAGCTCCTCCAGCACTGAGTGCAGGAAGTTCGCGATCGTTGGGTTTTCGATGGTCGTGTCGGCCGACTGCACATGGTGTGTGATCGTCGTGCCGCCCGAACGGCGAATCGCCTCAAGCATCAACACCAGCGTACACGTGCTGTCCTTGCCGCCCGAATAGGCGCAGCTCAAGCTATGCCCAAGTTCGATGTATCGCTGCATGACGCTGATCGCAGCTTCCATCTTCGAGAAAATTTCCTGTTCCATCATGCTCGCTCCGAAAAAAATAGGAGCGACCCTTTCGGGATGCGCTCCCGAAAGGGTTCAAAGGGTCAATGGCTGAATCAAATCAAAAGGTCAGCCGTCGCACGTTGCGCCTCTTCCAGACCGTCGTGCGCTGCGGCAAACATGTCTGCTTGCCGTGTTGCTCTATCCAGCCGAGGAAGCGTCTTTGCATACCGGCTCACGCTAGTACCGTCGAAGCTATCCGCACCGGCGGCCGCGCAGATGCGGATGCGCCGCGCCGAGTTCACGCGACCGACGTGCAAGTAGCAGTGACGCCGTCGCGCGAGGGACCCCCACACGTGCGCCGTCTGCTCTTTCCACTCTGTCGAACCGCCAATGAAGATGCCGACAGCAGGCGACAGAAGTGATGCGAGGTCATCGACCTGCATACCGTTCTGAACTGCGATCAGCATCCGGCACGGCATCCCGCGAAGTCGTTCCAGCCACTTCAACGAGTAGTCGAGCGAGGCCATGCCGCCCATGACGATGTCCGGAAGGACAAGCCAATCGGCCCGCTCGCGAAGCCGTTCGACAGCAACAGAAAACGCGTGCTCGTCGAAGGGCAGGCCCTGCTGGTAAGCGGTCCATGCGCCGTTATCCAACGCATAGCGATCGAAGCCCTCGGTACGCAACTCGCCCTTAGCCGAGACCAACAAGCGCCAGTCGGCACCCTTGAGTGCGGCCAGGTTGCGGCGGGTACCCGTGCGACTCGCGTAACCGACGAGCGGCTGCCGATGCATGGCGATCCGCTCTTCAATTTCCGGGTCATCGTCAGCAGATCCATCGACTCCATAGTAGTCAGCGTACGCCATCAGGGCTTGTGCGTAGCCGGTCCTCTGGCCACTGGCGTATTGCTCCAGCCACGGCGGCGTCATTGACGCACCCCGCTTTGGGGTTGCACTCTGCCGCCGATGATCAGGAAGACCTTCGTATCGACGTCGCGGACCCACGGTCGAACTTCGCCCACGTGCGTCGCGGTTCCGGCAATGTAGCCAATCGCCGCTTCGAGGTTGGGAAACCGCTCGGGCGATGCACCCAGCTTGGCTGCTTCAAACATAAAGACACTCCACACAAAGAATGCGGAGCGACCCCAGCGGGTCGCCTGCCCGCAAGGGTTGAGAAAAAAAATTAAACGGCGTTTTTGCCGCTTACTCGATCAGCTTGACGCGTTGCCACCAGCGACCGCCCGAAGGCAGGTCCCTGACGAAAGCGAAGTTCTCCGCTTCATCGCGCGTGAGCTCGATCACGCCGCCCTTCAATATCGCCGTCTGGAGATAGACGACATTCGCGAGGGCGAGCGCGCCATGCTGTTCGGCGATGGCGGTCAGTGTTTCGACGGCATCCAGCAGTTCCGCATGGAACTGCTTCGCGTCAGCGGCGAGGCGCAGCGACACGTCCGCGTCGCTAATCGCCCCCAACACCGCATCACACTGAGCTTGCGGTTCGTCAGGCCCGTACTGCTCGGGCTTGATCCAGCTTCGGAATCACCATGTCGTTGAGTACGTCGTCGACGAAATCAGTGCAGGAATAGGCCATGGAAGGCTCCAGTCAAGAAGTGGAAGACAAAAAGCCGGTGTCAGATGCGACGCAGACGGCCGTTATCAAACGCAGATGCGCGACGCAGGTACGGCGGGCGCGGCGGCTGCGATTGAGCAGTAGCCGGTGCAGCTTCCTGCGCAGGCGGCTGGTGCGGCGCCGCTTTCGAATGGGACGGGCTGCCGGCTGCCGCGAGCAGCAGCATGAGAACGTTTGCCATAGAGATAGCGCCGGAAGGCGCGAGACAGGAGTCAGAAAGACGAGAAGCGCCCCTTGTGGGGGCGACTCCCCACAAGGGTTAATAGAAAGATCAGGCGGCAAGCGCCTGTACGTCGATGACTGCGTCGGCCTCTGCCACAAGGTCGGGCGTCTGTGAGATGAAGAACTCCCGTTGATACCCGCCTTGGCGCAGCACTTCGCGTTTCATGCGCATGAACTGCACTTTGCGCTCGGGATCGAGCGGGCCGTCTGACTCGTCGCTGAACAAGGTCCGATACGGCTGACCGGTGTTCTGCGCGAGATAGAGCGCGATGCCCCGCGTGAGGCACTCGTTGATCCAGACCTTCTGACCGCCGGACATGACGGAGACCGACTTGCTGCTGTCGGACTCGGCGTCGTGAACCAAAATCTCGAAGCCCTCACGCAGTTCGCCGCTTGCGAGCGTGCGCTGCGTGCGGATCTCCACCGTGAAGCGCATGCCGTAGCACGCGAGCAATAGCTCGTTGACGGTGTGCGTCAGCGCTGGACCCGCGTCATCGATGGTCAACGCGATCACCCCGTCGTTGCCCAAGCCCTTAGCCAGCAGCTTCCATTGCGCGATCTCGTCGGAGAGGCGATCGGCACGCATCTGCGTGGCCGAGAACTTCTCCAACTCCAACGCCAACGCTTCCGCTTCGGCCTGCAAGACACTCTGCGCGCGGATCGATTGCTCGATTCGACCATCCAGTGCCGCGACGGTCTCCCGGTTCGCTGCAATGTCGCGGCCCAGCTTCGCAACGGCGGCTGTCACATCGACGGCGGCCAGTCGCCCGACCTCCTCGGTAATGCGAGCAAGCTCCGCTTCAATACGCGTCTTCTCAGACTGGTACTTGGCGGTACGTGCGGCACTTTCCTCGGCGATCGAACGCAACTCAGCTTGCGCGGCTTCAAGTCCCGATACGGCGGCCTCCAGCAATGGCTTAGTGGCGGCAAGCTCTGCCGCCGCCTGCAAGGCACGGCGCAATTGCGCCGCCGCATCGGTGATGGCGAGCATCTCGACACGCTTCGCCGCCAACTCAGCCGGCACAAGCGCCAAGGCTTCGGCATGCGCTTTTTTCTCGCGATACTCCGCGCGAAGATTCGCCACCGAAACACGCTGCACTTCCGCTTGCTCTTTCGCCTGGAACGCTTGCGCGAGCAGCGGACATTGCGCATGCATCGAATGACCGACGCACGGCACTTGGTCCGCAACAGCCGCCTGCTTGCTCAGCGTCTCGAAGTGCGCGGCTTTCGTCGTGCCCTGGTTCATCAAGCTGGTGAGCGTCGCATCGAGCGTCGTCAACGTCGCGCGTTTGACCTCCAACTCGGCAATGTCGCGCTGCAAAGGAGCAAACCTCGCTTCCTCCCGCGCAATCGCCAATTCGGCTTCCTCGCGTTTCGCCGCCGCACCGAGGATCGCCTCACGGCGAGCCAGCGTTGCTTGGTGCGTGGTCACTGTTCTACTCAGCACGGAAACGCGCTGCTGACAGCGAACCGCCGCTGCCTGCTCGTCGTCGGCCGCGCTTCTCAGGGCACGCCCCAACTCGTCGCGGCGCACGCCCAGCTCTCGAAGGCGCGCCTCGGTCGTGGCCGATTCACTCTGCTTGGCCGCAAGGGTCGCGCGCTCTTGAGTCAGCTTGCTCGCATGCTCAAGCGCGGCATCGCGTTGCTCCCGAGCGGCACGCAGGGTGTTGCCCTGCGCGACGATCGACCGCTCAGCGTCGGCTTTACGTTGCCGCTTTCCTGCAAGCGCGCCAAGCTCAGACTGGATGCCTTCTAGCGACTTGCCGAGCACCTTCGCGACCTCACCGGCTTTCGCCGACAATGCCTTCAGGTGGTCGATGCCAAGGAGTTCGGCCAGCAGCGTCTTGATTTCGCCCGCACCGTAGGACGCGAGCGGCCGCCGGTTTTGAGCCGAGAACACGCTCGTGAAGAACGTCTCCAACGAACCGTTGATCGCTTCGACACAGCGGTTATACGACTCCGCCTTGCCGTCCGACACCGTTCCGTCAGGCAGCGACACCGGACGCCACGTACCGTCGACGCCGCGATAAGCAAGGTAATACTCCGCCTTGCCTGTCTTGCCGGGCTTGCGGAACGCGAAGGACGAGCGATAGCGGATGCCGTCGTGCTCCCACTCGAGTTCCTTCAGCGCACTGGTGCCCCCGATGTGATCCCAGTACGAAAAGGCGTCGACCGACAGCTTCGAGGCACGCGACGGCATGATCGGATACGGATGTAAGTTGTCCATGATCGTGGTCTTGCCCGCCCCGTTAGGGCCGGTCAAGGCGATTAGGCCATCCGGCAACGCTTCCAGATCGAGCGTCACGCTCTCGCGCTTCATGCCATCGCGCACACCAACGAAGCCTTCCAGTGTCAGTTTCAGAGGCCGCATGACAGGTCCTCCGACACAGTCATCGAAGCCGACATAGCGGCCATCTGCGAGTAGAACGCGTCGTCATCCTCGTTGGGAAACGGCTCGTTCATCACGACAGACGGCACAGACTGCACCGCTGCTTTGGGCGCGTGGAGCGTTCCGTCTAGTGCGGCCGCCACGTTGCCGCAGACTCTGCCGAACTCGCGACGCGCGTTCGTCAGAAGCTCGGACCAACCGCTATAGCCGGTCAGGCTACGGATCTCGGCAGCAGACCACTGACTTGCATAGCCTTCCTGGTAGGACCAGAGAAGGTGCTGCATTTCGACCGTGGGCGTGACTGCAACTTCGCACGCGCCGGGCGTCGTGGCGATCAGCAACAGCGTCTGACCGAACTGCGCCAGCACTGCGCCGCGGTACTGGCCGAACGGCTGATGCTGGATTGCAGCGGTAAAGCCTGCCAAATCGACCAACGACTTTTGAAGATCACGCGATGAGCAGTCGCCCACCGCGAACGTGCGGACCCAGGTCGGGCCAGCGGGATAGAGACCAAACATGATGCACTCCGTTATGGTGGGCGGAGTGCGGCCCCGGTAGGGATCGCTCCCCGCCAGGGTGAAAGAAGAAATGAACTGCTAGAGAAAGGCCCTGCCACTACGAATCGATGCGTCAAAGACGCGGTGAAACCTCTGTTTCGATAGCGACGATCAAAATCGGCTATCGGAACACGGCTCGCGTGTCCAAGCGAAGGAGCCATACTGGCCTCCTCTGCATGAGCGGCTACTTACGCCGCGAACAAATCATCGTTGAGCCACGAAAGCTGACTTGCCGAAGCCGACTCGACGATTTCCACCGTCGCATCGGGCATCGGTAGAGCGTCGCCGACATCGTCACTCGGAGCTTCTTGGACAGTCACCGGCGAAGGCTCGGATATGCTCGACAATGCGGGCAGCCCGTCATTTGCGAACGGATGCGCCGGCTCTGCATCGCTCAGTCGAGCCAGCACGCCAGCAGCGATTGCGTCCGCGTCCCCCGTTTCCAGCAACTGCAGCCGGTCAAGCAAGGGCGCCGGATCGACATCAGCGTGTTCGCACCAGCGCTCGATCTTCCGATCAATCGACGTTTCGAGGCTGATGCCTTGCGCGCGTGATCGCACGACCGGAAGAATGCGAGCTTCGACCTTCAGCTCGGCCGCGTTGCCGAACAGCGCCGCGATCGCGTCGCGGTCCACTGACTGTTTGTGTTCTTCGTCGACCTGCCAACGAATTCGCACGAACTTGTCGGTTGCATCGAGCGCGATTGCCGTCAGGCGTTCCATGTCGGGCGGTCCGTCAAAGTCGACGCAGATCGTCTGCCGAGACGGCGTCACGACCAGATCAGCTTGCGCGCTTCCCACGTCGACATTCCACATGAGGAAGCCCTTGTCGCCTTCCTCGCCGTAGTGGAATCGCCCGATCGAACCGGGATACGCCACAACGCGCCCCGCTCGCTCCCACTGCTGTGCTTTATGGATGTGCCCAAGCATGAACGCATCGCATTCGGCCTCGAATAGACTGCCAAGCGAAAACTCATGATCGAACCCCGCCATCGTCACGCCGTGCTCGGTCGTACAACCGTTGACCGTGCCGTGTGAAACCCCGACAGTCCGTATGCCTGCGGCACGAAGCTGCTGGTTGACGCGCCCTGCTGCGGCGAGATAGTCGCCCAGCACGGCTTCAAGACCCGTCCCGGCTTCCTTGGCACCAACAGCGACCGCCAGCGCCCCCTTATTGACCGTGGGCAGACACGTGAACACGACATCAGCGCCGATTGCCAGAACCTCGCGCAGCTCGTCGTCCGAGAACACCGGGCCGTCCGACGGGTAGAACCGCCCCTCGTGGAGGCTTACCTGCTGCACGCGTTCCGCAAGATAGATTTGATGCGTCGTTGCCATCAGTTCGAAGTTGCGCAGCGTGCCCGGCGGCTCATGCGAGAACGTGCCCTGCAGCATCAGGACCGGCATGCTGCCGCTCAGACCGTTGATGCGGCGTGCGAGGCGGTTCAACGACGGCGCGTGTGCGTCGAGACGATGGTCCGTCGCATCACCCGAGATGACTGCCACGTCGGCATGGGCCAGCACCGCATGGTCGATGCCGAAACCGAAGCATCGGTCCGACTCTTCGATGTTGCCCGGCGCGTAGTGCAGGTCAGAAAAATGTGCGATCTTCAAATCGCCTCCTATAAATGAAAATGGCCACCCGAAGGTAGCCAGTATTTGCCGACGCACCGCTAGGGCGCGCTAAGAAAGGGATTACGTTGACAGCGTGTCGCGGACTTTCATCAGCGCCTCGCCCAGAAGGTTCTGGCCGCGCCACTTCGATTTGTCCGTGATGTCAGGATGATGCTCGCCTAAGCCAACGCCCCAGATCAGATCGTAGGGACTGGCTTCGACAAGCTCGGTCGGTGCCGTTGCGAGCAACAAGGTCCGAAGGCCCGGATGCTGTGCGAACTTCTCACGGCATCCGACGTAGACGATCGACTCGCGCTTAGCCTTCCAGGTATCGAGGTCGAAGCCCCTGACCTTCCGGCCAAGCGCTTTCTGCTCTTTCGGTAGATGCGTGGCAAGTACAGCTTCGGCAATGTCCTCGTCACCGAAAAGCTTGGCTTTCGAAAACATCATGAACTGCTCTACCGACCGGAAATCGACGTCATGGTAAGTAAAGCGGCACGGGTGCCAGTTACTAAAAGCGTCCTCCGCGCCGAAGAACAGCGTGAAGTTGCCGACTCTACGCATTGGAAGCTCGTTCGCGTGAACAAGTAGATGGGCCGCCGAAGCGGACGGATTCGATGCGCAAGTGCAGCGCGGTCGAAAACATTTGAGCAAGCGGTTCTTGCTGAAATGCTCTCATGCGCGAGTGTAGAAGAAAGGATGCCAGCCCCCGAAGGGGACTGGCCAAGGTTAGACGTAGGCGGCTTGTGCAATCGCGTCCTGAATTTCGACGTCGAGCGAGGAGGGATCGTCGAGCGCATTCTTGAGACGCGCATTCATCGCATCTACATCAGCGATGCGTTCGATCCAACCGCGACCGTAAGTCTGGTGCGCGTACTTGCGAAAGCCGTTCTGTCGTTCCGGCTGACTGAGGCCCAGACGATGCAGCAGGTCCGACATGCGGTGACGCTTGTCTTCCAGCGTCTCGTCGGGATCCGGCGAGTCGTCGTCGTGACCATCAGCGCCGTCGATGCCCGATGATGCGCCATCGCCTGTCAGTGCTTCCCCGGTCTGCTGCTCTGGCTGAAGGAGCGGATCGCCCATCGACTGTACCGTTCCGTCCGACTCCAGCAGCGCCACTGCACGACTGGCAGCATCGAGCGCCGGTTGAGCCTCGTCCGCGCCATCCAGCAGCGCGCCTAGGTCGATGTCCGCATCGAGCACCGTCAACATCTGCTTCTGACGCACGGCCTGGCCATTGTCGTCAATCCGCGTGATGTCGAACTCTTTCTTCGAGAGCCAGAACCGCGTGCCGGTGAGCCTGCCGCGCGCCAATGCCACGGTCTGCATCGCCGAATACGCCTTCTGCAGCACGTAGATGGAGTTGGTCGGCAGCTCGATCAGCCCAAGCCCCTTCACGTCGGGAACTGCAAACAAGAAGTTTGCGGTCAGGTTGCACTTGCGGTCCTGATACTGCGGACAGACGTGAGGATCACAGACGCCATCGGGAATGTCGTCGTCTTGCCGGTGAACGACCAGTCGGCCGCCGAAGGATCGACGCGCCCGCTGTGCACGTGCGTTACGCTCGACCGGCGCGTACGTCTTGCAATAGCGTTTGCCGTCGCGGTCGTACTCCGAGAAGTACTGTCGCCCGGTAGTCGTGTACGCGGCCATCTGATTTGGCACGTTGCGCAGCCAGTCGTCGAACGCAAACATGATCGGGAAACGGTAGAGCCGCAATCCTTGCCCGCGATCCTCGCCATACAGCCGCAGGATTTCGTCGGCCGTGTCCGGATTGGAGAAGTCGGAGCGTCTGCAAACGAAGTAGTCGACGTTTCGCGGAATCAGCGCGTTGCGCAGCTTCAGCGAAGTTTCGAGCAGCTTGCCGATGGCTTCGAACGACTCGCCCGCTGCCACCATGTCGTTGTACAGCTTGACCGCTTTTTCGTTGGACTGGTGCGCCCGCGTGAGCACTTTGATGCCGGGCCGAATTTTGCCGATCGTAGGCGGGCGAATAGCTCGTTCTTCAACGAGGCTACGCGGCGCGTGATCGAACATCTGAACAACTGCATTCATGACAGTTTCCTTGCAAGAAAGAAGATGGCGTTGGTCCGCAGTGATTCGGCCTGAGATTGCATCTCTCGGGCTGCCGCACTGCCGCGACGTTCGCTGATATGGGAAATGAAGACAGAGCGCTCTGCGTCGCTGAACATCGCGACCCGAGCTACTTCGCACCGCTCACGCCAAACGGGGGACGTGGTGTCCGCCTGCTCGCGCTCGGTATTGATTTGATGCGTGATGGCCTCGGCGATACGTTGATTGAGGCGGTCGGGCAACAACATAGAACAGCACCTCCGTTGAGAAATTTCCGGCCGCAGGAAGCGACAGGCGAAAAAAAAGCCCGCTCCCGTGAGGGAGCGAGCTTCTTGAAATCGATATAGAGACCTACGCGCCACGTCCCTTCCGGGGACGTGGCGTGCAGGGAGCGGCCGGCATAAGCCGGTGTCGCTCGGTCAGAGAACGTAACGTCGTTCTCGCGCAGCATGGTCACGCCGCGCAACAGCCCTTTTCGGATTTACTTCCGCCGCAGGAATCACGGATCAGCCAACTTCGATCGTTCTACCCAGATCAGGCTCTGGAGAGAGAACACCCGAAAACCCGGGTTCGAACGATGTACCGGCGCAAATGAATGCGGCTCAGGTACGAGTATCACGGCTGAAATTGGGGAGTGTGTAGCGAGCACACTCAGCACAAGAAGATTTCCACACCGGTAGCTATCCGGTCGGAGCATGCCAACGCGCGAGGCGGGCACGACTTGCAGAAAAAAGATGGACTCCGGGCTTGGAGTCGAGGTCGATGCGTCGGTGACGCGGGGAATGGAGTTGAGTATCCGGGTTATCGACGCGAGCGTGCGGGTGAAAGCTCACGAATTTGACCTAGCTTTCGCCGTCTTGACTCTTGCCTAAACAATGAAAATCTTATGTGAGAGAGAACACAGACATACCGAAACCGATCATGGCTGGTACCGACATGGAAGCACCTGAAGACGGATTAAGACCAAGCTCACCTCCGGTCGCGCCGACTGGCGAGAGCGGTCTTCGGCGGCTCGACCGCCTGACCAACGACAGCCGGCTCGCGCGAATCCATGCGGATACACTGGCTAAGACCGAACTGCCATACCACTCGGGATTCGCACGTGAGTTTTTGCGGGGCGACTTCAACTTTGCAGCAGCGAAGATGACCGTCGCTCGCGGCGGCAAGCTCATCGCTATCGAATCTGAATTTCGAGTGGCCGAGGGCTGGTTCCGCAAAGCAATGTCTTGGGCCAATGAACTGCCCAAGAGGCAGACTGCGACGTATCCGGAGATAGTGACGCTCGAAATCAAGCACGCGATGTCTGGACGATTGGTACGCCTGCTGACTATCTATGACCAGCTCTTCTTACTGACGATGGGCGCACTTATCGCTCGATCGTTGGGCTCGGAAGCTCGCCAGAGCACCCTCGATGCCGCTCAGACGCGGATTCGCAAGATCGCCTATCTCTGTATTTTCGACAACGATCGCTTTGCCCCCGAAGGTGTGTTGCTTCCCGACCCTGGTCAAGCCCACTAAACCGTCTTGAGCGCGCGCATGCGCTCTCTGTCTTGACTAGCGGCAGCGCTGGTTACGCTCGACCTAATGCAACGACGAGAGGACCTCACATGGACCTACGCGATATTCAGCGACTGCACGCACAGTTCGCACCCGACTCAATGACCATCGATCTGCCGCGGCAGATTGCTGCGCTTCCGGCGCCGGCGGACTTGGCGTCTCAGGACAAGGCGCCCTCTATGAAGGTGCGCCTGCCGAAGGCAGCGCCCACCGCCCGCCAAACGCTCGTTGCGGTGGCCGTCGCCGCTGTGGTCGGTATGGCAGGAATGGGAGCCGCTTCCCTCTTCAAGTCGTTCGGCGCACCGTCGGCCCACCGCGCCGCTCGCTCGGATTCCGGTGCAGGCAAGCTCGCCGGAACCGAGCAACCAACTGCAACAACGACGCGTCCGATCGACGCGGAACCGCCTCATCCGGTTGCCGTGGCACCGATGCTCACCGCGAAGGACCTCGCTCCGTCGGGGGTTGGCTTGACGGCTGACCAGTTCAGAAATTCGCTCGGAAGCAACGCTCCCGCCGTTGGCGCGACCCCTTCTAAGTTGGCCCCGGTTTCGACGGAGGAGCAGCGAGCGGCGGTGTCGCCGATTCATCAAGCCCGTCGTGACGCGGACACGACACAGCAGCCTGCAGCCAACTCCCTCGCGATGAAGGCGGCCGCACCGGCAGCGCAAAGCGCTGCGCAGCAACCGACGACGTCGGCCACGACGGCAAAGCCCGCCGCGACGACGCAAGCCACAGACGGCGCGACGACCGAGACCTCCACGCCGTCGCACTCGCACAGCTACCGCCACCACGCAAAGCGCGCGCGCGACGAGCAGACCACGGACTCCGACGGCGCAGCCGCATCGAATAAGAAAGCGGCACCCGCGACCCGCGGCGGGTCGAACGAAGTGCAAATGTTCTAGGAATCGACACACCATGAAAACCGAACTCAACATCACGCTTATCGCGCGCGGCTGCGCCATCACCGGCGACATGGTCGTGGATCACGGCATTTCGTCTTTCGGCCTGCTCGACGGCGGCATCATCTCCACGCAGGGTCTGCTGCACATCGGCGAAGGCGGCCTCGTTAAGGGCAGCGCACAGGGCGAGCACGTTCGCATTGACGGGCGCGTTGACGGCGATGTGCACGCGCGTGGCTCGCTGGAAATCAACGGCCAAGTCTCGGGTGACATCTTCTACTGCGGCACGATCCGCCTCGGTCCGCGTGCGTCGCTCAACGGCACGCTCAAGCGCGTCGCCAGAATGCTGACGATTGAGGCCGATTCGACGCCGGACGAAGGGCCTATCGCCGGTCCGCGTTTGGACGACACGAAGGGCCAGGAACGCACGGAATCGAACGTGACGGAGATCTCGCGCGCCATCGCCTGAGCCCTGAATAAGCGTGATGATTTGCCGATAACGGGTCAAAGTCCCTAAGAACCCTGATAATGAAACCCGTCGAACCGATCTTCGATTTCGTCACTAAGACGTGGGACGCGGCAGCGCAAGAAGCCGCGTTCGAAGGCCATTGCTTTTGCATGCTCGACACTGGCCGGCTTGTGAACAGCCATGCGATGACAGCCGGCACGCCGCACTGGAACCGGCCCGCGTACAAGTCCGTCGTGACGTACAAGATGGCTATGCGCCAATAACCGTAGGGTTTATACTGATCACGTCTCCTCCATGTCTCGACCGATATGGATTGCAGCCCGCCTTGAGCGGGCTTTTTTTTGGCTGTAGCCACGAGAATCAGCGTTTCATCTGACGTTGAGCGACTATGCGGATATGCCGACCGCTTTCGCCACGGCGTGCACATGGACTGCAAGCACTTTCACTCTTCGACTTCACTGACTGAGGCGACCATGCCTGACACCGTCCCGAAGCCTGAGCACGAGTTCCTCAACGCGCTCCGCAAAGAACACAAGCGCGTCTCAGTTTTCCTGGTCAATGGAATAAAGCTGACAGGCCGCATCGAGTCCTTTGATTCGTACACGGTCTGTCTGAACGCGGCGACGGGCCCGCAGGTGATCTTCAAGCACTCCATCTCGACGGTCAGCGAGGACCGCGGTCGCCCTCAGAACTCTGAGCGCCACGAGCGCCCTGATCGGCGCCCACGCCCCGGGCAGAAGGTGCCATGAATAGACACGGCACCGAGAGTAGCCGAGGCGGATCAATCGGCGCTCGAGAACCGTGGCAACAGCCCAATCACACTCTTAGGCCGCCGCCGCTACTTGCTGAAGTTGAGCTTCGACGACAAAACGAGACTCGAAATTTTTGGACGTGCCCGAGATCATCAGGGATTCACGTGCGCGCGTCATCGCGACATAGAACAGACGACGTTCCTCCGGCTCCGTCGACTTCGCATCAGGGACGATCGTCTCTTCGCTGCGCGCGATCCACACGTGATCCCACTCCAGCCCTTTGGAGCTGTGCATCGTTGTGAGGATGAGCGCGCCGGGCGTCGGCTCGTTGTTATCCTGACGCAGGAAAAGAAGCCGCTCAGCGAAGCTGCCCGACAAGCGACAGAGGACTTCATTCGTCGCCTCGATCGCGCGAATTGCAGAATCCTTCTTCGCGTACTTCAGCATCCATTCAGCGACGCCTGAGAGCGTCAGCGAATAAAACTTCCGATCGCACAAACTTTGCCATTCCGCCAGCCGCTTCATGAACTCACGGTAGTTCGTCGCGACGTCCTCGGGCAATCCCAGCTCGACTAACTCGGCGCGGCCCTTCTGCGTCAGTTCCGCGCCGATCTCGGCATGCAATGCGCGCAAATGCTGCGCGGTCAGGCCCAGGTGTGCGAGAACGGCGTCAAGACCGGTGTCCTTGATGCGCTCGACAATCTCGAGCAGGTTGCACATGAGCGCGCCCTCGGGGCGGCTCAGCACCGATGCGCCGGATGCGCGGTAATACTTGATGCCGTGAGAGCGGCAGACGGATTCGAGCGGATCAAGGATGCGGTTGGTGCGCGCAAGGATGGCGCACGATTGTCCTTTGGCGAGCAGTGGCCCCAGCACCTCGACTGCAGCGGTCGCTTCTTCGTACTCGTCCGGGTGCCGCGATGTCAGGACGCTCCCGCCCGGCCCCTTCTCGGCGCGCAGCACCTTCGCAATCCGGTCGACGTTATTGCGGATCACTCGGTCGGCCGCGCCGAGAATCTCGGCACGACAGCGATAGTTGCTGCCGAGCACGACCGGCTTCGCGTCAAACGCTTCGATGAACGATTCCATGCCGCGATAACCCAGCGCCTCGCGAAACGCGTAGATGCTCTGGTCATCGTCGCCGACGACGGTCACGATCGAACCGGCCTTTGCATGAAGCTCGATCCACCTGTATTGCAGCGGGTCGGTATCCTGAAACTCGTCAACGAGCAGATAGGTGAACGCGTACGGGGCGATGGTTCCGTTTTCCATCCCCTCCACGGCGAGGCGCAGCATGTCCTGGAAATCAATCTTACCGTTGCGGGCAAGCGCGTCCTGATAGGCGTGGTACAGCTCGCCGTCGGCAGTGTCCGGATCGCACCGCCCGAAATTGGTTTTGATCTTCTCGATCGTTGGAATGAGGTCTTCTGCCTTCCCGTCGCGGCCGAGTTCCTGCATCACGCGGATGAGCATACCGAGCCGGTCACCATCCGAGGCGATATCGAGCGCACGTGCACCGGGGCGCTTCAGTTGCTTGAAGGCGAGCGAATGGAAGGTGCCCGCGATCAAGCGCTTCTTCACGGATTCGCCGGCGGCCGCCAGGATGCGCTCCCGCAGTTCGAGCGCGGCGTCCTTGGAGAAAGTGACGGCGCCGACCGTCGCGGCGCTGTCTTGCAGCAACAGGGCCGCTTTCGTGGCGATCGTTTTCGTCTTGCCCGCGCCCGGGCAGGCGATCGCCACGCAATGCTGGCGCAACTGGGCGACTTCCCGTTGCTGGGGATTGAGTTCGGCCAGCATCGCGCCTCCTTAGTTGCCGCGGACCGTCGTCATCAGCTTCAGGTGCGTCATGTACCCGCGAATGCCGAGCGGATTGAAGCGCTTGAGGAAGTTGACTGCCTCGTCGTCCACGTCGGACTGGTCGCGGATGCCGTTCCAGACCATGAAGTCGAAGTGATCCATCGTGCGGTCGAACTTCATGATGGCGCTCAGCACGCGCATCGAGAAGCGCGAGTACGCCTCGACCTCGATGTCCATTGCGGGCATCGGAATGGTGGGCTCGAACACGAATTCCTTGTTGGCGCGAAGCTCCGCTTCCTTCTGCTGCCGGAAGCCTTCGGCGACGCGCAGTTGCTCGTCCACGTAGCTCTCGATGCCTGCGAGCAGCTTTTCGAGCGCACTGTTGACCACTTCCTTGTCGCTCTCGCCGAACGTCGAGCGGCCGAAACGCTGCATGTTGATGCTCATGCGGTTGATGTACGGCCACCACTGCTCGAACAGCGGCTTCAGGCGGGTATGGTTCAGCCGCACACGGGCGGTCACGACTGCTGCGCCGGAAAGCTGGCGGTCCAACAACTGACGGCCGATCTCACGGCGGCGCTTGATGATCGCAATACGCTCGGCCGCAGGCAAGTCGCGAAACAGCTTGCGCGTCTTCGCCACTTCCGCGCGCTTCATCTGCGCGTCGTCGGACGAGATCACGCCTTCCTTCTGGAGGCGATCCGCATCCGCCTCCATCTGCGTCAACTCGCGCTCAAGCTCTCCGTCGTCCGCGCCGTCGGTCGTGAGCGGCGCGTCGACCGTACCTTGTTCAAGTGCGCTCAGCGCGACTTTCTCTTCACTGCCGGGTTCGACAACCGTGCTCATTCGCCATTTCTCCTGTCTGGACCGCATGGGTCCCGTTTCATCGTGGGTGATCAGGCAAGCAAAGCGCGTTGCCTATGGGGTCCATTGTTGCGGTCTGGGGCACCGGTCAACGTCCGAAACAGCGACTATTTCGCGCGCCTTTTCGACGACGGACGCTAGTGGGGAGCACGTTTGCGCGCAGTGCCCGGTAGGGCATACACGCACGATACGGTCATCCGCGCGTTCAAGAATGGAGGTCGGTGAGAGCAAAGACCGGCCGGCTCGGGGCGAGACGGCGCTTCCCGGAGGGAGCGCTCAGGAGGGAGTGCTGGTGGCTGGGGACCGTATCATGATGAAGCCCTTTCCCCACAAAGACGCTGTATTTTGCGAGCTTTCCGGGCTTCGCCTTACTCTTTGCTTTCTACCGCGCAGATTGGAACGACTCCGCTGCTTTCCACAGTAGTGCGCCTAGCAGCGCTGCGGCCGCGACCCAGTATCCCGCCAGCACGGGTAACGGGGCAACGAGCACGGCCAATAGCGTGCCGAAAACCAGCAAGAGGCCGTGGCTGGCGAGGTGGAAAGACAGTGGGCTGACGAAGCCCGCCGCCGAGGCTTTGATCTTTCGCCTAGCGGTGCCATCGATGAACATTCCGATCGCAAAAAGGATTGTGCCCACGATCCACAGCTTCATCACCAGCGCTCGAAAGACGATTCGATAGACGAGCAGCCAGAAATTCTCGGTCCACGTATCCGCGAAGCTGGAAAAGCCTCCGTCGTTCATTCCGCCGACGCTCCCCGACGCATTCAATGTCCGGTGAAGCAGGCCTGTATCAACGAACGCATGGCGAAATATTCCGTTTGCCCGGCTCACAGCGGCATCAACCTTCTGCTGCCCAACGGTAGCCACCAACGACTGAGTCTCGACGTCCGGCACCTCGAATAGCTTCCGGTCGGGCACCGCAGGCATCACGGCGATTGCCAACACCGGGACCAAGAGAAACCAGATCTTCAGGTGCGAACCGAAGCGGCTAGCCATGTAGCACCTTTACTGCCGCCAACACGGGTATCAGAGCTACGGCGAACAGCCCGCACCAAAAGAGCGCGGGGCGATACTCAGCGATGGTCGCCAGTGCGTAGCAACGCGCTCCGGCGCCATGGGTGAACTCTTCGGGCACGGCAGCGTTCGCATCGCCGTCGAATGCCATGGCGGTCTCGAGTGCTCGCTTTGCCGTGCGGAAATCAGTCTGCGACAACTTCGCTATTATCGTAACGGTGAGCGACATCGTATTCCTCGAAGTAGCGGCGGAACGTCTCGCCGTGCAGCACGCGGGATGCGAGCTGGAATGCTGCGGTACGCTGCGTGATATGGTCCGGACAGCGCTCGTCGACCATTTCAAGCTCGTGGTCGGGATGGCGCTGCTCAAACGCGGTGATCGCCTCCACCATCGGGCACCACACTTCAACCTTCTCGCCACGGCGCGCAATGTAACGACGCGCGTAAAGTGCCTGGGCCGGCTCAAAGAGACCTTGCATGAATGCCACGTACGGTTCGCCGTTGCGCTTGGCCCGCCTGTAGCTGTCGAGTGCCGATTCAATCATCTCAGCAGCCAACGGCCGCTTGTCTCCCATGAATCGTTCGCCGATGAAGTCGGCAACGCGGGAGCACGCGAGCTCGAGATCCGGCGACACGTTGAACACCGGCATGAGCCGGTGCGACAGCTTGTGATCGCGGATGATGTGTTTGTATGCAGCGGACATAGTTTTAGGTTTAGCCTTCGATGATGGGAATTCGACCCTGATACACGGCACCTCCCGAGATGCGCATGAAGTACTGCAAGTTCGGCAAGCTATGGAGGAGGCGAACCGGGATCAATGGCACCTTCTCAAGCTGAAGCGAGCGCGATTGCGAGCCGCTGAATTCCAGTGCATGCGCCTCTGTAGTCGTGTTCAAGCTGTTCGAGACGTTCACCACGCGGATCGCGGTTTCGCCGACCTTGTCGGAGAACCACTTAGCAGTATCTGAGTCCTCCAGTCTGAGGACAATCTGGTTGTTCAGGTTACCCAAAACCTGCAGCATTTTTGCTGCGTTTCCGAGTTTTGCTTCTAGGTCGGCGCGCGCCTGAAAAGCGACAAACGCCTTGAACCCGGCCCCGCGTCCCTTGTTGAGGATCTGAATCACCTGCTCGTTGATGGCCTCGGCGATCTCGTCGATGATAAGCACGACGTCGGGCTTCTCCGCGTAGAAGTTGTAGATCGCACCGCACACCGCCGCGACGTCAGACAGCGCCATTGAGGCGATCGCTTTCTGCACGATGTTGTTCGACAGGGAATCCAGGCCCATGTAGAGGACCGCCTTCTGCTTGATGATCTTGTCGATGTCCCATATTTCACGCTCGTCCTCGAAGTCATCTGCCTTCGGTGCGAGCATCAACCCGGTTTCCCCAGTCGCCAGCATCTGCAGCAGCGGCAGCGCCGAGGCGATGATTTTCATATAGTGCTCGCGGTCGTGGGTGTGCGTCGCGATCAATCCGTCGATCGTCTCGTGCCCGCGATCGTGAGCGGCAAACCGGTCGAGATAGAGCTTGACCATCCCGTCGACCATTGACGCGTCGTTGCGACGCTGAGCGTCTTTGACCGTCGCCGTGACTGTCAACTCTTCCCAGTCCGTCAGCCCGTTTTCGATGAAGAAGCGACGCAGCCCGCGCTCCAGAAGGTTGGAAATCCCCGACTGCGCGTACTTGAGAATCGATCGGAGGTTGGGCTTGTCGCCGACGTACAGCTCGCCCTTCACGGCGCGGTCGATGAACAGAAACGCGAAATCCCGGAACTGGCCTTCCTCCATCAACTGCGCAATCCGCGACGGAATTTCAGACGGCTGCGACCAGTTTTCCAGCGGGTTCAGGCGAATCGACTCGTGCGGTTTGGCCTGATTGAAGTAGAGGAACTTGCGGCCGGTGCGGGCGCACTCCTTCTCGACGCGCTTTTTCCACTCGTCGTCGTTTTTGGGGTCGACGATGATAAGAACGTCTTTGGGGTTATGGATCACCTGCGTGGAAATGACTTCATACGTCCGGGTCTTGCCCGCGCCCGTTGTACCGGCCACGAGCGTGTGACCGCCCATTGCCTTGTAGTGAAACGGCACCTTCACCTTCTGCGGCTCCATGCCGTGGATCCACGATGATCCCTGGGGCATGCGATCCCGGATGCTGTCGCTCGGTCCGAACAGCCGTTCAATGCGCGCCTCGACGGTCCGACCGATCTCGGTTTTGGGCAGCCACTTGGGCAACGACGGAATATCCGTCACCGGCATGCGAAGAATCTCGTGGGCGATCTGCGTATGCTTCTGCGTCCATTCGTAGCCCGTGCCCAAGTACATCGAGTCCGCTTTTTGCCGCATCGTCTTCTGCGTGGCGAGCAGCTTGTCGATATGGATCTTGCTGAGCCACTTCGTGGAAATCGCCATTCGAAAGCTCAGCGCCTTCCAGATTTGCAGTGCGCGTATCGAAAGCAGCAGCACACCCGCCAGAGCGAATGCCCAGCCGTACGGCATCCCCGAGACTAGGATTCCAACGATGACCACCGGCCAGACGACGAATGGCCTGAACTCGTAGATGGGTCGGAAGTGGTTGACGTAGCTCATGCCGCTGGCCGCTCCATGATGAGACGCCCTGCTCGCTCAACGATGCAGATATCGGTGCCATGAGCGCGCATGAGTAGCTGCCGCTTCTTAAGTTGCTCGACGAGCGTATCGCTCGTCATGCCGTACGCGCCGACGAGGCGCTTTTGCACGGCAAGCCCTTTTTCTTCCCAGGTGACCTTCGCCTTTCCCGATGCGACGTCGCCCGCGAGTGCCTTGAAGAACTCTTTCATCATCGCGGCACCCGGCCCCAGCACCTCCGTTAGTTCCTCGTCTGACGGCCCGGTTCGGCTGCCGGTGCCACGGCCGGTATGAGCTACCGCAGGATCGATCGCTGCCGGGCGTTGTGGCGCAGGGGTCGGGCGTGTGGAGGACTCATTCGTTGCGGCTGCATCGCCCGGTGCTTGGCCGCGCTCCAACGCGTCACGCAGCGACTGAGACAATTTAGGCGGCACTCCCGAGACCTGCTGGTCAGCCGAGTTCGTTGCGGCGGCGCTAGGCCTCGCGGCCGCGCTGGGCGTTGTCGAAGCCGGGGCAGTTGAGGCCGCCATGTCGCCGGATTCCGGCGCTGGCTGCCGATGTGTCTCGTTCGGAGACGTCTCGCTGCCTGCCGCGGTCATCGATTGAACAAACTGCGGCTCGAGCGCGAGGGCGACATGCACGGCGGACGGAACATCGTATTTGACCGGCGCAAACACCGCCTTCTGCGCTTTGCGCTCAAAGTCCACGGCAACGTCCATCGCCTGCCGTACCACTTTATGAACGAGCGGCTCGTAACCTTGCGGACTGCGCTCAGGATTGATCGCGTTGAAAAGGTCGTCAAGCACCCCGATGTCAAACCCCGAGAGCAAATCCGGCGCGATGACAGTCTGGGCGAACATCGCGGTGCGCATCCGCTCGTTCTTGAGCGGCGCTGCTCGCCGTTCCACCGTGTATTGGCCGCCGCCGAGCCACGCGCCGAATGCGCCGTGTGCCGCCGGATTCCACTTCGACCGGTCGGACAGGCGAATCATCTCGAAATGACGGAATGGCTCGTCAAGCAGAGAACACGCAGCCGCCAGGAAGACCGCATAGTTGTATTGCGGCTCGAGCCGCCGCCGCTTGTCGGACGTGAGGTCCGCGGCGAACTTCTGCGCACCGGCCAGCCGCATCGCATAAAACGTTGACTCGATCGTCGCCCGGAAAGCACCGCCCGGCTCACAGTGCAGCTCCGGCGTGAGCGGCATGGAGGAGAACCAGCTAGCGCAGCGGCGCAAGACGGACACCCACTTCCGTGCGAATTCCGCTTCCGTGCTCTCATTGGCGCACTGGCGAACGAGCTCAATGCGCTTATGGTGCGTCGCGAACAAGTCTTCGATCGCGATAGCTTCGTGAGCGATTGTCATGGAATGAATTTGCTCGCCAGCTTCAAAGCGCCAGTACCGGTCGCCGTCGCACCGCCACCGAAGATCGTTGCCAGCTTCGGAATCTCGAAGGACAGCAGCAGCACGAACACCGCCAGGTCGAAGACATACGCCCCGTTGACGGTGGTAGATCCGCCTACGTGGGTCGCCTTGCTCACCGCGTCTGAAATGGACGTCCCGACAAGCTTTATCAGGACGGCCACCACAACGGTGTACATCCCCGCGCTGATCATCCAATCGAGCCACTTCTTAAAATAGCTGCGCGTGTACGACGAGAAGCCGAGCGCAATCGCAATCGGGCCAAGGACGATACCGACGGCGGCCTGAATCTGGCCAATCGCGGTGTAATAAACGAATATGATTGATGCGAGAACCATGAGCATCCCCGCGAAGGCGAGAACGATGACATCGGTCAACAGCGCAGGAATGTCCCACAGCTTGACCGTCTTTAGCTTCGCCGTGAGCGCGTCGATGATGGTCCCCGCTAGAGAGGCCATCTGGGAGCCCACCGACCCGTTGTCGGAATCGCTGATATGTGCCGCCAACTGCTCAAACCACGTCCAAAAGCCAGCCGCCGACGACGTGTAGCCAAGGTACAAGGCGACGAAGATGCCGAGGACAGCCACTTCCTCGAACAGGTCGACCCAAGCGGAAATCGGATGGTGGGTTCCGGCGAACCTCACTCCGACGAGAACTAGCGAGATAACGCCCAGGCCCCACGCGAACTTGTTGGCCTCGCTCATCACGTTGGAACTTGCATCCACTGCCGTCGTGACGACGTTGCCGAGCAGGACATGGATCTGCTGTGCGGCGCTGCTTGCCCCCTTGCTAAAGTCGCCCGCCTGGCTTGCCAGCAGTGCAGCCGAGCTAGTCGACGACGCCGGCACAGCGGGGGCCGCTTGCGCCATTGCGCGGCTAGAAGTAAAGCCGATGCAGCAGATCACCGCCAGAAAGACGAGGAGCGACCTCATGAGCGAAATTGCTGATCGCTCCATCATTGCCCCAGCACCTTCGAAGATCCGATTTGCGCGTCGAATGCAGCGCGTTCCCTGTCCTGTTGCGCCTTGATGGCCGCCTGACTCGCGTTGTTCGCCTTCTGATCGGCGACTGCCGCCGAGTCTTTGACAGCGTCGTTGCGTTGCTTGGCCGCCATCATCGTCAGAAGGTCGCTGTTCTGACTGGAGATGATGTCCAGCATGTGCGTGGTCAACTGAGCGGTGGCCTGCATCGTCGGCGACATGTTCAGTTGGTCCTGAATCTCCTGCCGGCGCTTGGCGAGCGTGCTCACATGCGAGATGACGTCGTTGCCCTGTTGGAAAAGTTGCTTCGCCGTCTTGTCGTTGTTCTGCAGTAGCGTGTTTTGGTCCGTGAACCACTGGTCGGCGGTCTTTCCCGATTGCGTGATCAACGCCTGCACCTTGTTCGCGTACTCGGCGTTGCTCTGCAGGCCACCGTAAAGATCCTTCAAAGCGTCGGTGTACTTGCTCAGGCTCGAGATGTCGCCTGTGATGCTTTTGAACTGCGCAAGCATCGCGGCCGGATCGAGGTTGGTCGCCTGCTTGAGCTGGTTAAGCATCATCTGGTACTGATAGACCAGATTTGAATCCTGATAAACCTCACCCTTCACGGCGGCCGCTGCCGTCATGGTGTTTTGAATGAAGTTGGATGCGTCGAACACAGGCATGTTTGCGTAGGTCTGCTGGACGAGACCAATCGTCAACACACCGGTTGCGGCGACGCAGCGGAGCAATTTTTTCATCATGGCGGTACCTTGCTGATAGAGCGTTAAGCGTTGACGAGTACGTCGCGCACGTACTCCTCCTGCCACTGTGGGCTGCCGGACTTGACGTGCTTGTCGAGAAGCGCTTGCGCGCGGCCGTCCGAGCGGAGATAGGCGAGCGCTTCTTTCGGGAACTGGGCCTGCAACATCCGGCTTTGTTTGGCCGTCACCCACAGGTAGTCGCGATTGGGCACCGCATCGGAGATCATCTTGATCTGATGCGGCGTGAGGCCGAATACATCGCGGTACAAGCCTTGGTTGTTGATCGCGTCGCTGTTTGGCAGGTAGATGATGTTCGGGATGTTCTCTTTCAGAATCTCGAAGTTCGGCACGCGTGCGAGCTGCCCAAGCGACTGCGTGGCCATCACCAGCGCCGCGTTGAGCTTCCGGATCGTCACCGCCCATATTTCGAGGCGCGCGTAGAACTTAGGGTAGGTGAAGAAGAACCCTGCCTCTTCGATCTCGATCACCGTGTAGCGCTTGCCGTCGAGGATCTGTGCGATCCGGTAGAACGCGTAGTCCATGAATAACGCGGCGGCCACCGGGAAGTTCTGGAACAGGTCGCCCATCTCGATTGACAGGTCGTCGGAGATGGCGAAGCCGTCCTCGGCGTGGTCGAAGAACTTGCCGTTCTTGTTGCCCTCGGTCCAAACCTGCAACCGCTCACGCAAGTCCGCGGGCAGCAGCGTAATCAAGCTCGACAGACGCCACTTCTCAGGCGGGAACCCCAGCGCCAGCGTCTTGATCCGGTCGTAGATCTCGGTCTGTTGCTGCGGCGTGCAGGTGTAGTCCTCGCCCTCGATGGCAAGCTGCACCCAGTCCGCCACGTAAGACCAGTGCTTCTGGTCGCCGATCAGCGAGAGCGGATTAACTGAGGTCGCCGCCTCGAATCGCCCCGTGGCATCGATGAACCGGCCGCCGCCGAGCAGCGTCGGGATACGGGTCGAGCGGTCCTTGTCGAAGCGGATGCGGCGCGCGCCGTGGCGTCCCGTCTGCGTCATCAAGTAGTTCAGAAACACCGACTTACCCGCGCCAATTGGACCGACGACAAGTGTGTGCGCCTTGCCGCCCGGATGGTGCAAGTCGAAATACTGGAGCGTGCGATGTCGGGTAGGCAGGCAGGTGAGCGGACCAGTTTTGATCCCGGACTGCTGCGTGAGCCACTCGTTGACCTTCGAACCCTCGCCCACACTGCACAGTGGGGCGATGTCGGAGACGGCAGGCGTCTCGACGAATTGCAGGCGCTTTTGCTGATCCCAGCGACCCGGCAGCGTCGCGCTCCACGAGGCGAACAGGTTCGTCTTCTCGAGAATTACGCCGAAGCCAGCGTTGCCGATGACGCCAACCACCTGACGCGTCGCGTCCTCGCACTCTTCCGGCGTGCTCCCATAAACGACCACCGAAATATTGGCGAAGCCGTACTGCTGGCCTTCGGCGTCCAGCTTTGCGAGCGCGTCACCCGCCTCCTTCGCCAAGATCTCACGGCCTTCGTCGTTTTTCTGCTCTTCCTTCGTTGCCCACTGCTTGAGGATGGCGACCGGGTTGAAGGCCGCGACCTTGTAGAAGCCGCGAATCTTTTTGATGTACGCGCTCGCCCGCGAGGTGTCGAGGAAACGGAACATCACGCAGACGTCCAGTTCCGCGTCTACCTGCGAGAGGACGTCGAGAGCCGCTTCCTGAAAGCCCATCCATTCCTTGATGCCGATGATCCGCGCGTACACCTTGCCGTGCGCCGATTCGAACATCAGTTCCGTGGCGCCGATCGTGACTTCCGTCTCGGTCAGGTGCGTGTCGAGCATCGTGACCGGATAGCGCACGCGGCGCTTGGGCGACGACGGATTCGCGCGCTGATGCAGAAACGACAGAACATTCTGAAGCTGCAGCCGTTTCATCTTCAGGCGCGTGACACCGCCAACAAAACCGTCGATCACCGACTCGAACCGCTTGATCTCATTTTGAACCTTCGTGAGGTCGAACGCGAAGGCGCTGCGCGCGAGAATCGTGTCTTTCACCGCTTCGAACATCGCCACGGCCAGGTTCTTGCCGCCGACTGTCATGTGATAGCTGATCTTGTCGAAGATCCGCGAGATTCCGGTTTCGGGCGTGAATGCGAGCGCGAGCGAGTGCGAGTTCTTGAAGTACTTGCCGCTGCCGATGATTGCCTGATTGATCGCGTCGACGCGCGCATCGGCCTCCGACGCGAAGGTGCCGTCCATGCCACCGCGCACGCGCCGGTGCGACATGCGCCACCACCCGGTCACGCGGTGATCGAAGTTACGGCACGCGTGATCGAGGTTGTCGCGGGCGGCGGTGATGTCGCCGGGATTGGGCGAGTCCGCGTCGATGCCTTCGAACTCGAACACGGTCAGCAACGACCCGTCCTTATCGAGCACCAGTTCGGGCGTGACCATCGTCGCCCACGGCGCGATCTCCTGCACCGCGCGCTTCGTGAACATCATTTTCAGCATGGAAGGTCCTGATCAAACCCATACGGGCGCTTGAAGCGCGCGCTAAAACGGCTGCTCGGCCCCGGCTCATAGACGTCCGGGTAGCGGTTGTACACCAGCATCACGATTCGCCACCACGGGTCAGTCGAGCTCTTCCATCGCAAAAACACATGCACCACCACGCCGACAAGGAGAAACCCCGGTGTCCAGCTCGTGTAGGTGAGCAGCGCCGTCATCGTCCCGTTGAAAATGGCGAGCCCCCGGTCTGCCCCGCCCATCTGGCGCGGCAGCGAAAGGCCCCGACTAACCTTGTGTTGGCGCATATCAGCAGGCGTTGGCCATGTGGAAGTGGCTCTGCATGATCGGCACGGCCACCGACGCGATACCGAGGCCGACGAGCACCACCGAGAAGGTCTTCGCGATGTTGCTTTCCGAATTGGCCACCGCGACGCCGCCCAGCGTGATGAGCACGATGCCGATGCCATAGAGATACGGGCCGCTGATCAGGTTGCTGATCGTGCAGATAATGTCGGTCAAACCCGTCAGATTCGAAAAATCGCCCGCTGCCATTGCCGCAACGGAGACGACGCTCAGAAGTGCGCCGACCAGCATGGACTTGCCCGGACGCAGACGTTTTGCCACCGTCGCGGCTCTGTTGAGTACCTTCTTGCCCTTCATTTGATGCTCCCGTTAAAAAACGCGTTGTAGGTCGTAATCGTTGTTTTTGAATCCCCGGATTTCGAGGATCTCGGAGACATGCCGCATCTCGCCGGTGCGCTTGAAATGCACGACGTAGTTGAAGCAGTCAGCGATGTTTTTGCGCATGTCCTCCAGCTCCCACCGCGATCCGGTCGGGATGCCGAGCATGGCGAGCGATTCGAGGCGGCTCAGCGCCGTGCGCCCGTTGTTTGCGTGGATGGATGCGAGGCCGCCATCGTGGCCGGTATTGAGCGCCTGCAGCAGGTCATATGCTTCGCCGCCCCGGACTTCGCCAACGATGATGCGGTCGGGGCGAAAGCGCAGGCACAGCGCGACCAGCAGCTGCGTCGTCACGTTCGTGTCGGCATTGGAGAGCAGCCGCACGCGGTTGGGTACGTGCAGCTTCAGTTCCATCGTGTCCTCGATGGAGATCACGCGTTGGTCGGACGGGATCTGTTCGATCAGCGCGTTGAGGAACGTGGTCTTACCTGCTGACGTGCCGCCGGCGACGAGGACGTTTTTGCGTGATTGAACGAGCGCGACGAGCGCGCGCATGAGCGCCTCGTCTTCGATGCCTTCCTCAAAGTGAATGGCTTCCGCGAACTCCGGCCGAGCATTCGCGGCCGAGAACGCGCCCATGCTCACGTAGTCTGAGAGCGTCAGTTTGGACTCGCGGTGCTTCCGGATGCTCAGCGCATGACCGTCGATTGAGGTCGGGCTCATGACCGCCGCAATACGCAGGTTCTGGTGACCGGCGTTGATGATGCCCTTGTCGCTGCCCGCCTTCGCCGACTTCTCAACGGACGAGGCGAGTGAGTGGATCGCGCCTTCGAGCTGTTCCGGGCGCAGGTCGATGTTTTCGCGTGTCATCACGCCACGACGCTCCACCCAGACGTTGCGGTAATCGTTAATCATGATTTCCGCGAGGTCGGGCGATTCCAGCAGCTCGCGCAGCGGCGAGAGCGCATGGAAAAACATGCGCACGGCTTCCGCTTCGAGCGGGCGCAGTTTCAGCAGTGGGTTATCGGCAGACTCGGACACGCGATGCTCTAAGGGCGATCTAACATGTCGGGTATTGTTGGCGTTGCAACGTACCTGCGGATCCGCAAAAGACGCCTCAAATTCATCGGCTTTTAGGGTATTGCCAGCTATCGCCCCCGGTAATTAGCTCCTGGCCTGCCAGAAGGGCCAAGTGAATTATCATGATGAAACGCATTTGCCAGAAAGACGCTAAAAATGATGCAGCTTTCCGGCTACTGCCCGCGGCGAGTGACTGTTAAGCATTTCCCATCGTCCGCGGCGGCCGTTGCTCGTAGCGTTACGCGCCTGACATTTCACGTGTCGCCGTCGCCCGCCGTGAGCCGCTTTGTTCGTTATTCCCGCCCTGAGTCATCGGCGATGCGCATCGGAAAACCAATCAAACCCCTTCCCCACCCAAATTGCGACTATTGCGGCAATCCAGCCGTCCTTGCGCGCGCAGGCGACGACGCCTACCCTTACCGAGATGACCACGGCCCGCTGTGGCTCTGCCAAAACTGTCAGGCGTGGATCGGCGTGTTCCCGCGCAGCACGCGAAATGTCCCGCTCGGACGCCTTGCCGACGCGCGCCTTCGGGAACTGAAGGCGAAGCTCCACGCGGCGCTCGAACCGCTGGTGGCGGCGAAGGTCCGCCGCGACGGCTGCAACGTGTTCGAAGCGCGCGCGAAAGCGATGAAATGGCTCGCTGACGAGATCGGCGCCGACGTCGAGAAGTGCTCGATTCATACGCTCAACGCGGACCAATGTGAGCGCGCGATCGCTGTTGTCGAGCGTTTCCAGCGCGCTCGCACCGCTAGCCCTTCAGAACCGGCGTGGGAAGATCGTTAACACGGGCAATCAACCAAACGTTTGCTATGTCTCGCAGCCTTCCGTTCCAGCGCTCCTCTCAGGCAGCCCGCGCGCGCCTTAACAAAGCGCAACTGCTCCCGATCCCGCGCGCCGTCGCCGGTGACCTCGCGCTTCGTGCCCACCTGTCGTTGGAAGCCATCCGCGGCGCGTGCGACCACATCGGTCCCGCTCAGCACATCACCGAAGTCGTGTTGCTCGGCAAGTTTCTCAGCGAGGCGGGCCACGGCGAGTTTTCGCATGAATCGCTGCTGGCGGCCGACCGAGCAATGGCCGAGGTGTTCGAGGGCGGCCGGGAGAACGGAACGTGGGGGGTGTCGTCGGAGTCAGCCTTTGCGCTGCTGGCTGCGATCGTCAGCATGTACGACCGGCAACTCCATAGCGCGACGCTCGGCGCGCTAACCACGGCAAGCGACCGTCTGGAACGGTTCAAAAGCGGCGAGGCTTACCAGCCGCTGCAGAAACGCCGGGCCTGAGCCTCGCGCGCAGTCGAAAAAAAAAGCCCGGCAGATGCCGGGCTTCGTTTTTCAGGGAATGCCCGACCAAAGCCGGGAACTAGCAAATAACCTCCATCGTTTCGCCAAACGGCGCTTTCCGCGCCCGTGTCAGAGGCGTGGTTGACGCCCACAGCACCGGGTAGTGCGGCGCGACCGTCGGGAAGCGCCCAACCATATCTGTCAGATAGACCAGAAAGGCAGGGTTCATACCGTCTTCCGCGACTCGATTGAACGGGTCGACGAACGCCGTCCCGCCCCCACCACGCACGGGCTTGATCTCTGGCGAGTCGCCTCGCTCGAAGATCTGCACCTGCGTGACGCGCGTGTCGCAATCCATCACGACCAGTCGCGCGGGCTTCAACGAGTGGAAAACCGCGAGGATCTCCGCGTCAAACTGCGCCTGCGTCTCGTCGAACACCGAACCGCTGGAGTCACGCACGAAGACCGCGTCGCCGATCGCCGGTGTATGCAGCGCGGGCAGATAGAACCCGAGATGCAGATACCGGCGGTTAGGCGCCGCGAAGCTGTAGTCCGACGGCGACGACTGCTGGGCAAAGCGATGCAGCACCGCGCGCCAGTCAACGATAGGCCGCACTGCCTCGCCCGCCATCGCCTGCAGGTCACCGGGAAGCTTGCCGCGCATCGCGGCCGCTTTCGCGGCTTGCGTGACGGCAACCTTCCACTCCGCCTCCTTTACCGGCTTGTCCGGACATTTGTAGGGCCGCACTTCGCCGAAAGAGCCGGGCTTCGCTGGCTGGGCGGCGGGCGACTGTCCCGGCGCGGTGCCGTTCTGGCCACCGGGCTTCGGAGTCTGCCCGCCGTTCGGCTGCTGCTGGTCTTGCGGACCCGGCTGCGGCTGCTGCGGCGGCTGTTGCGGCGGCTGATTCGGCTGCGGAGGCTGTTGCTGCTTTTCTTTCGCCTCCTGCGTCAGCAAACCGTAGACCTCCTCGGCCGACTTGCCCGTATAGCGGGGATCGACTAGCGCCCCTTTCGGCAGAACCATGCCTGACGACAAGACGATCGGGTTGATCGCGTAGTCACAGGCATCGTTCCATCGGTCGGGATCACGCGCGCCCTGACGCCAGCAATGGCCGTTGGCCACGTGCAGCACTTCATGGGCGACGACACCCCTAACTTCAAGGTCGCTGAGCGATTCCATATACGTCGGGTTGTAGCCTAGCGTTTCGCCATCCACCCAGAACGTCTTGGTCGACGGATCCTCGCGAACGTTCAATCGGAGCGCGAGCGCCCCGAAGAAGGGTTGCGAGAGCACGAGCTCGGTCCGCTGCCGGGCAATGCGCGGATGGACCGCGCTACTGCCCAACACCACATCGTTGCGGTCCATGACGCCCCCTTACGCGACGAGGCGCAGTTGGCTCGCGTGCGCCGATTCGACTTCCATCGGCTCCGGCTGCATGCCCATGAACGCGGCCATCAGCCCTTCAATCTCCTGTGCCTTGCTGGCCACCTGAGAACGAAGCACGCGGGAGTCTTTCAGTTCTGCGCCCGTGTGCACGGCCAGATGCGTCTTGGCCTGCTCGAGGATATGCGTGAGCTGCGGGTCGTTCGCGAAGTTGAGCTTCGGCAGCAACGCGCAGAGCTCCCGCACGTTGTTGGCGACGTCGAGTCGCACGTTGCCCGTCGCGTACAGCCGATTGGCCATTTGCGACACGGCTTCGTACAGACGCCGCACCAGGTCCTCGTTCGCGGTTGTGATCGAGGCCAGAACGTGCTGGTCCAGTTCGCTCTTGAGCGTGTTCAGCACGTTCGCCGGCAACTCGACGCCAAACTGGCTGGCGTCGGGAAACGGCAGAACGGCCATCTTCACGCCGAACTTCGTGGACAACTCAGCGAGGGTCGGATAGTCCGCCTCGTTGAACAGTCCGTTCAGTTCTTCGCGAGCCGCCTCCTTCAAGTTCAGGTAGTCGGTGAGGAACACGGATACCGCCAAGTCGAACTCGTCTTTCAACGAGCGCATCTTTTCGGCGAAGTCCATGTAGACCATCGTCGGCAGCAGCCGCACGCCCAACTGATCGTACTTCAGGGTGTGGTCGTAGAAGTACGAGCGGATACGGCCGGCGAGCGTCACGACTTCTGCGAAGCTCGGCGCATGCTCGGGCAACAGGCGTTTATTGAATCTGCCGATGCCCTTCGCGTGGTGCTTGCTCTCGACTTCCTGCGTCACCTTGCCGTCGAAACGGCGGGCAACCCAGGTGGAAATCGTGACCGAGCAGAGCATGACCTTCGATTGGATGGAAGTGATGTCCATGAGAAACCTCGTAGAAATGGAATGGATGAAGCAAAACGAAAAAGGCCCTGTGCGTCCGAAGACACGACAGGGCCAACATGGGTGATGCAGAGAAAGCAGATGTGTGGGGAAAGCGTCTTACTCGCCGCGGATGATCTTGCCGATCTCCCCGCCTTGCGCGCCGATGAAGGCATACGAGTTTTGGATCTGCGGCGTGCGTTGGACAGCGTCTCGCACCAGCAGCGCCGCGAACTCGCGGTGCCCTTCACCGATCAGACGCTCGGTGTAGCGCACGACGCGATCGAAGTTGTTTTCGTTCGCGCGTGCCGCAAGCGCTGCCGCGATCGCATACAACGCCGAAGGCGTCGTCGGGATCATGGCCGTATCGGGCGCGAGAAGAATCGCGTCCGGGTTCGGCAGCTCGCGGAAGATCTGGAGGAACGCGACCAGTTCCGTCGCGGCACCCTCTCCGACCGAACCGGCGTAGGAAATGTGCTCCAGGTGCTTGGGGACTACATCCATGGTTTTCGCCACGAACCCCCAGCTACGCGGGCTCGGCGCGTTCTCGATATCGCGCGACGTCTTCTGCACGGACAGCAAGTCCGGACGGAAGCGCAGGAACGCGATGAGCGCGGGCGGGATGTTTTCGCGCACGGCCCACTGCGTCCAGTCGTCGATGGTCGGCTCCAGCTCGACCACCGTGGCGAAACGCGAGATCACCGGATCGAGAATCCCGGAGACACCCGCGTTGTCGGTCCGGCGGTTCGTGGCCGCGAGGAACGTGACCTGCGGCGGCAGGACGTGCTCGCCGACGCGCCGCGCGAGCAGCAACTGCATCTTCGCGGCTTGCACAGCGGGCGAGGCCTGCCCGAGGTCGTCCAGAAACCAGATCAGCGGGCGTCTGGCCGTCATCGCACGTTCCAAGTCCCCGAACGGCAGGAACTTGGCGGTCGTGCCATCGGGCGAGGGAAACGGCAACCCTTTCGAGTCGGTCGGATCCTCGACCACCGGGTGGCTGATGAGCAGTTCGTGATCAGTCGCGTGCGCGGTCTGTTCGACGATGTCGCTCTTGCCGATGCCGGGGCGGCCAGTGATGAGCACCGGCAGGCGCTTCGGCACGTACAGCGAGAGGAGTTCGGTGAGTTGAGCGGGCGTGACTTTCATGATGGCTTCCTAGGAGAAGCCCCATAAAGACTACGCCCGTAGGGACGTGGTCCCTGTGGGGCAAGATATGAAAATGCCGGCTTGTAGCCGGCTGGGTCGATGCGTCAGTGACGCGGGTGATAGATGCAGTGTAGGGGTCGGGCGATCAGTCAATCCGTGCAAAGGTCACTAATTCATAGTGCCTTAAGCCATATCGACGGCCGACGCGACGAAAAAAAACCCGGCACGTAGCCGGGTGGGTTGAAAGTGAGTTAGCTTGCGCGCTGTTCAAGCGCCACGCGCGCATAGGCGAGCGTACCGTCGTTGGCGCGAAGCGATACCTGCAGATGCCGGATGGGGTCAGCGAGCTCATAACGCACGCTAGTGCCCTGCCGCACGCTCACGATCTCCGAGAAGCCTTCGGCGATCGTCCGCTCCACCCACTGCGCGCCGGTCACGACTGCACCGTCTTGCATGCGGATGCGCGACATTTCGGCCGCCTCGCGAGCGCGTGCAACCTCGCGGGCGACGCGCCTTGCCTCGCGTTGCGAGACCGACAGCGCTTCCCACTCTGCTTGCTGTGCGGCGTCCATCCCCGCCAGTTGGAAGATGCCCCGGCGCCGAGCCGCAGCTCGAACGCCGATGAGCTTGATGCCGAACACCTCGCGGACCGCTTGCTTGGTCGCGCGGTTGGCGTCGTCTGGCCGGTCCAGGATGCTGAGGAGATAGGACATGTCGGCCGTCTGCACTGCCTTCGCAAACTCATTGGCGAAAGTGTGCGTTTGCCTGCCGTGTTCGAGAATGGCCATTTGCGAGTCCAGTTGGAAGCGACGGGCGCTGATGCTGCCTGATTTCCGCGCCTTTTCGAGCTCCGCTAGCCGGTTGTCACGCGCGCTGTCGGCGAGCGTGCGCCGCAGCACTTCCGCAAACTGGCAGGTCGGCAGGCCGACATCGACGGGCTTCAGGTACACCTCGGGCAAAGGATGCGCTTCGAGAATGCCCTTCGCGTACAGCAGGTCGTCGACTTCGACCGTCGTTGGCGAGTGCGGCACGAGACCCATCAGCATCGCGAGCAGCGCGGCATTGTCAGAGGTGATCGCCTGCTTCGAATGGCGCATCACCGTTGCGAGCGGCACGAGCTTCGCAAGCGGCAACGCACCACGCAACTCCGGCACCCCGAGAAGCGGCTTGGCCCATTGCAAGTCGGAATCGAACTTCGACAACGAAGCGTAGTCATCGATCACCGCCTGCGGAACGGGCTTGCCCGCCGCGAGCGCGTAGGCCACATGAACCTCGTGCCGACCGTTGCTCTGTCGATTGTCCAGAACCGGGCCCGCGTAGCGAAACCCGAACCGGCGTTGCGACTCGTCTTGCAGCAGCTCGAACAAGTCCAGCCCGCGACGGCCGGTCTTAGCCGCCTCTTCGTTGGCTTGTGCCACCTGATCAGACGAGAACAGATACAGCGGCTCGCGCGCCAGATCAAAAGCCAGATAGAGCAGTTGCCAGTGCTCACGCCGCATTTGCCACGGCTTGAGCGCGGCGAACGACGGTCTGAAGTAGGCCGCGTCGATTTCGTCGATCAGCGACAGAAAGAGGCTCGTCGCCGTCCCGGGCCGACGAACGGTCAGTGTGCCGTTATAGCGAGTAACGGATACAGGGTGGCTGAAGAACGTGAGCGCGATCTCTGCCGCGTCGACTGCTCCGACGCGCGTGTCGTCTCTCAGAAAACGCAGCACTTCGAGCATCGTACTGAAGGAGTGGGCGAAGCCCGAAAAGGAAAGCTGATACATGGTCGATTGCCTCGGAAAAATTGCGGGCAATCGCTCCCTGTCGGGTCGATGCCCGGCAAGGGTTAAGTGCGCCGAATGGGCGCTGGATGAAGTTGAGAAGCTGTTACGCCGCGTCGATTAGACGGGCAATCAGACGAGCGAGCGACCACGCGTGGTCAGTCGAAAACACCTTCGCGCGGAGCAACGGCATGATCGCGTAGGTTCGGTCGAGCGAGTCGCTAAGCTGCGGTCGGCTGATGAAGTCGACATGAATAAGCCAGCCCTCGCTGTTTCCGATGCACACGGAAACGGAGATTCGTTCGTATGACGACGGCTCGGGCCACGGTCTGCTGTGGCGCGCTCCGTACATGGCTTCGTTAGCGTCGTCCTGCAGGTTCGCGTGACAAAGCCACTCCGGTTCGAGCTCCGTTCCGCGCATGAAGCGGCACAGATCCTGGAAGACCTGATCGACCGTCTTGCCGTCGGTGTCCAGCCGGGCGACTGACCTAATATCGACTGCACCATCGGCGGTGATACCGTTGGTGACAGCGCCCGACAGCACATCTGCGTTTGCTTGAGACATAACCAGCTCCTGAAAATAAAAAGCGCGCCCGAAGGCGCGCCAGAAAAGGAAAACGGTAAAAAAAACCGCGCCTCGGAAGGTGCGGTTTCGTCTTTGGACTCAGCTTGCGCTGCGTCGAATCATTTGCCCCACTCGCGCTCGCGATCGCGCTTCTGTCCATTGTGGTTGGTCCACATGAAGAAGCCCGCGATGGAGAGGCCAAGTACTACCGTGAAGATGGTCGCGCCCACGTCATTCTCCTTTCATATGTAAGAAGCCGGCATACCACAATACTACTCCAAGCCCGACAAGAGCGGCGGTCCCGACAACGGTCGGCCCATTCCAAGCAGCGGACGAATGTGCATAGCCAACGGCGCCGCCGATGGATGCCGCCGACAACGTGTGCAGGTAACGGCCATTCTGCTGCCGTTGATCCTTCGACGGATTAGCAATTGCGTAAAGTCTATCGCCCAGTCCGGGGCCCAGATCACGCGGAACCGGCACGACGTAAGTTCCGTCCGGATGGGCAGTCACCGGCAAGACATGGCCCTTATATTCCAAGGTAAACGACGGAGAACACTCGGACTCCTCCATCTTGCTGAGTAGCCCAAGTACGCGCGGCGCGAGATGAACCTGACCTGATGTTGGATCGAGCGTAACCCGGTCCACGATCGTGGTGCCGGAGCTGTACTCGATTTTCACTTTCGCCAGCTTCATCGACGACCTCCGCACTTCAGATCAATGCCGCCGGCCAAACGTAGGCCGTCCAACATCGCTCGATAGCCCGCGGGCGTTTCGAGTTGCGTCAGGGCGACGTGGTTCTCACCACCGCCCGTCAGGTCGGAGCGGCCGCGCCGGGTTCTGAAGCTCAGCGCGACACCTGAACTTTCTTGACGCTCGAGAACGTCGACAAACAACGTCTCCGTGCGCAACGACACCCGTACCGCGGCACCGCCGCGGCGCGTATCGGTGACGATTTCGTGAGCATGCGCCGGAAGACGCAAGTCCTGAGCAACACGTCGCAGAACGCGCGCCGCATGACGTTGCAGAGCCGCTTTCGCGCCTGCATTGGCACTACTGCGGTCCGCATAGAACACTCGGGGAAATTTCATGATTGCCTCATTGCAGACGAGGCAGGTCCCTTGCGGGGGAGCCTGCCCCGCAAGGGTTGGCGCGGTTTTCACCGCGGATTCAAAAGATGCGTACTGCGATGCCCGGTTAGACGAATCGCGCCTTGTAAGCGTCGAGCGCAGGCTTCAAGCGTATGAAGCTCGCGTCGCCGTAACCGTCGCTGATTCGCCCAACCTCGGCGAACATATGCGGCCGCGCGCCCGATGGGTTGAACTCCGGGTGAGACACGATCGCCGTAAACTCGTCAACGTCGCCCGCTTGCGCAGCGACTTCCACCGGACGCATCCCGTAGAAGTTTTTGCCGTTCACATCGTTGGTCGAAGCGTCCCAGCCGCTGGTCTGCCCGTGGGTGATCAACTGATAGTGGTTCATTGATGGTTCATCCAGTCGGTCAAGCCGTTGCCGCCAGTTAGTGGGTAATCCGGTAGCCGGACCCATTTGAGACGAGAAACACCTGCTGACCAGCAGCGAACTGCTGATCGTCGACCTGTGTAACGACCACGGTCTGACCGTTGGCGCGACGAAGGAAGACTTCGACACCGCTGTGGCGAGACATAGCCGCGCTTACGCGCTGAGCCACCAACCCTGAAACCGAGCCGGAAAGCGCGCCAGCGATATAGCGGCCACTACCGTTGCCGATGACTTGCGAGCCCAGGAAGGCACCTGCCGCTGCGCTGACGATCGATGCAATGCCCGACGAGCCCGAATTGCTCTCGATGGTGATCGGACGCACGCGCAGGATGGTTGCCTGCTCGAACTGGCCGATGCGTTGAACGTCGTAGCGCTGGTAGGTATCCGGTGAGCCGAAGTCCGCCGTGGCGCAGCCAGTCAGAACCGAAAGAAGCATCACGGAACAGAAAAACTTGATCATGGATCACCTCGATTGAATGTGAGGCAATCCATTCCCGAAGGGGCTAGTTTGCCCCAAAGGGAAGAGAAGCGGGAAGTACGCAGCGTCAAGCTACGTGAGTCAGTGGGTGAACGAGGCGATTGCCGTCGAGACGTACACAACGACAACGAGAAACGACAGCATCTTCCAGGCTTCCGCGTCCTGCTTGGCGTACCAGGCGAGGCTGCTGAGAGCGTGTTTGATCATCGGAAACATGGGCAACTCCTGAGAAAGGTAGGAGCCGCCCTCGATGGGCGGCTCCCATCAAGGAAAGATTTGGATCTGAAGAAACGGCGTCCAGCGAACTGCACTGGACGCGTCATTTACGAAGACCTACGAGGCGGTATGGCTGAGGTGATGCAGTCTGACACGACCGCTTTGCACCAAATGCCGTTCGGCTTGATGGTTGAGCGAATAGTCCCAATCCACCATCGCCGTGCCGTCGCTCCACACCGAATGAATGCGTCCGGTGTAAAGCTGCGGCGGGTTGGCCTCGACGTCTTGACCGACCACACGCTGATTCGCCATGAAACCGTTCTTGCTGGAAACTTTGACGACAGGTGCGAGATTCCGAGACATAGACAACTCCAAAAAAATAATGGGAGCTGTCTCCCGGAGGGATAGGCTCCCAACGGGACGAAAAAAGGCGACCAACGAGGGTCGCCTAGAAGATTGCCGTCATAGACGGCTGGAGAGAAAATGGTCCTCCAGCACGCTGGAGGGGTAGGTCGATGCGCAAAAGCGCGGGGAATGGAGCCAGTCTACGGAGTCCATCGCGCAGTCCAAGTCGGAAAGCTCAGTAAATCGCTATGCCTTTCGCTCCAATACGGCGACGAACACTTCTCGGGCGGTCGCTTCCCGCGCGACGAATCATCGGGAGCGGGGCCGGCAGCACGAAGCCGGGACGAAAAAAGCGCCAGCTCCATTTCTGAAGCGGCGCTAGAAAGTCCGTCGCAAATCCGAGGGCCGTCGACGAACCTGAGAGAGACGCCATTCTAGCCATCGATACCGTAGCCGATGCGTAGAAAAGGACGCTAAAAAGCGTCGCTATTCGAAATAGACACGTTCCCAATACGGGAAGCAAAGTGAGAGCATTCCGACAGACGCGTAAGGTGCAAGGAGACGCTGGTAGCTGCGCACTTCCCAGGGCGAAGAAAAGGCCACCCAGGGACGCGCCCTGGATGGCCTCAGTTTTCTTGTTTTTGTATTGTCTGGTCTCTCAGCACCCTTATTAGCGGGTAGGGTCAATATAAACTGACAAATAAAAACCGACTGTTGGATAGATCACTTTTCTGTCTCATGCGATCGTTCTCTTGTGCATCGGAGATTAGCAACTAAGCTATTACTGCGTGTCCTCTTGGCTGTGGACGCGCGCTGTTGTAGATCACATCCAGCTAGCCCGCTGTCGTTCGGCGCGACGCGGGCTTTTTTTCGGGTAGCCAGTCTCGGAGCCCCGCCCAGCTTGACTTTGCGCTGTAGCTGCGAAGATGAATCATCTACCTCGATTCTTTTCTTCGACCATGCTCCAGACCATCGACCTGTCCTCGCTTCGCACCCGTTCAAGCGCCTACCTTCCGGCGCGTGCCCGCGACGTCGCACTTACCCCTGAGGTGGCGTCGCTGCTCACAACGGACGCTGTGGTCGCTATCGGCGTGAGCGGCGGCAAGGACAGCGTCGCCTGCGCACTCGCGGTCGCCCGCCACCTTGACGCCATCGGCCACAACGGACCTCGTATCCTTGTTCATTCCGACCTCGGCCGTGTCGAGTGGAAGGACAGTGGTCCCGCCTGTGAGCGGCTTGCCGCTCACCTTGGCTGGGAGCTGCTCACGTTGCAACGGAAAGCCGGTGACATGCTCGCCAGATGGGAGAAGCGCTGGTCGAACAACGTCGAGCGCTATCGCGATCTCTCCTGCGTGCGGCTGATCCTGCCGTGGAGCACGCCGTCCATGCGCTTTTGCACCTCAGAATTGAAAGGAAGCCTAATCAATTCTGCGCTGAACAAGCGTTTTCCGACGCACAACATCGTTAGTGTCACCGGTGTGCGCCGTCAGGAAAGCAATGCTCGGAGCAAGATGGCTGTCGCCGCCCCGCTCGCTCCCCTGTCGACCAAGGGCCGTACCAGTGTGACGTGGAATGCGATCATCGAATGGACCGTTGACGAAGTCTTCACTGAGATTGCTGCGGCTGGACTGGCGCTGCATGAGGCGTACACGGTCTACGGCGCGTCGCGCGTCTCATGCGCGTACTGCATCATGAGTTCGCTCGACGACCTGCGCGCCGCGGCAAGCTGCGCTGACAACCACGACGTCTATCGAGAAATGGTGCGCCTGGAAGCTGAATCGACGTTCGCCTTCCAAGGGCAACGGTGGTTGGCCGACGTCGCGCCAAATCTCCTGCCGCCTGAACTGGCCGCGGACGTCGCGCGTGCGAAGGCTGCCGCCATCGAGCGCCAAGCGATCGAGGCGGAGATTCCTGCGCACCTACTCTTCTCGTCTGGGTGGCCGACGGCGCGCCCGACGCCCGACGAAGCGGAATTGCTCGCGAGCGTGCGCCGCCGCGTCGCCCAGACAGTTGGCATCGAGGTCGGCTACACCAGCGCGGCCGACGTTATGCGCCGGTACGACGAACTGCTGGCACAGCGGCAAGGCGCGGCCTCTTCTCCCGACGCAAATGCCACCGCACCCGCAGCCGCGTCAGTCCCGGCGCAATCGAGCTTCGCCTTCTAGCGGGCGAAAAAAAAGCCACGCCCCGAAAATCCGGGGCGTGGCGTTGATCAAAACAGCACTAGGCGAGGCACAGCGAGAGCTGAACGTCGGCCGCAAAGAATGCAGGATCCGGCTCGGCGCCTGCGCGCGTGACCGGCACCTCCCACTGAAGTTGCGCATCGCTGAAGGAACCCAGACCGCACAACAGCCGGTCTGTGTCTTCGCGATTAAGCAAGTCGCCGAACGCAAAGCTGAAGACAGCCGGCGCACATGCGTCCTCAGCCACAAGGCCGAGCGTTCTCGCAAACTCGTCGGCGCGGCGAACCTTCCACTCCTCCGTGCCTTCGGGCGCACGCGTCACGGTGATGCGCGTCGCCGAAGGAACCTGCGGGGCGTTGCTCACGGCGTCGCGGAACGCTGGAATCGCCTTCTTGGCGAACCCCGGCGCTTCCATCTCCACCGGATAGGCAACCTCCGTGACGAACGAACCGACCGCGCTGTACTGCCAGCCAGCGTGACGCCACGGAGCTGCACCCATTGCAACCAACACATTGTGCTGGTCGATGGAATGACACCGCACCTCGGGCATCCGCTCCATCGCCGTCTTCGTTGTGGGCGGCACCGGCACTTCGATGTGTGCGGTCCCACAGTCGTACTCCTTGAGCACTCGCCAAACGCTGAGCGGCCCGCTGTTCCCATAGATCGAGAGCAGCAGGTCGATGTCCGCGTGCAGCGAAACGCTCAAGCTGCCCCCGACCAACTCATCGATGCGAGACTCGAAGCCAGCGCGGATCAGCGAGAGCCGGACATCGTCCAGCTGCGACTCAGGCACCGCCGAGTAGCATGAGGAGCCGACCGTCAGATCGATCGCCCGATCCCGAAGCAGCGTGGGCTTGGCGAGTTCACTTCTCCAACTCGCTATGTAGTTCTCGGGCCGGATTGATCCGTTGCGGCTTCGGAGCATCCCGCCTTCGCAACTGGTCGCATGCGAGAAGATGCGGCGCATCACCTGCGCGTAATTGCCCAGTGCCACCGCCGACCAGTGGTCGGTATGCGGATAGACGTTCGACTCATAGCCACGTTCGAACAACGCGTAGATCCACTCGCCGTCGGCCTTTTGCATTGCGCCTGCGCGCTTACCCGTCAAAATCGAAGAACCCATGTTTTGCTCCAGTGATACGCGGAGCAGCCCCAACGGGCTGCGTACCCGCTGAGGTGAAAGAGAACCGCTCCGCGAGGGAGCGGTTAATGCTGTTACCGCAGACGCGGCATAACGGAGAAGGCCGTCAAGCACTGCATGCAGCACATGACAAAGCCGAGCCAGGCGCCGAACGCTACGCCGAACAGGACGCCGTGTGCGCCGAAGGCGACGCTTGCGCCGATGACCACCACGACGCCGCGCGCAAGGTGCGACATCAGGAAGCGGTTCACGACCCAGTCGCATGCACGGGCAAAGAACCCTGGGCGGGCGCGGTCTCGCTGACCGGCCACCCGCCATGCCAGCGAGGTCGCCAGAACGCCAAGGACCGCGGCCATGATTCGGCCAATGCCCGATGCGTCGTGCAACAAGTGCTCGTACGCGAACCTGACGGCCATGCCGACGTAGCCCGCCGGCGGGAGCAAATTTGCGGCCGTGGCGACAACAAAGGCCGCACAGCACCACCAGCGCTCTTGCCACAACGCCGCCGCCACTTTGAGCGGTGCCGAAAATACGATTTCAATGTCTTCCGACATTCGGATACTCCTGTTGAGGTTGTCGTGCCCGTTGAGCACGAGAAAAGAAAATGCCGACCCCTTGCGGAGGTCGGCAGTGATGGAACAGCGACTACCTACGCAGCGAGCTTGGCCTTGCGGCTCTTCCTCGCTTTCTTCACGGGCGGCTTCGGGACTTCGTACCCAAAGCGCGCCCACGCGGCCGGATCCAACGGAATCGGATTTGTGCGCCCCGTTGCGAGGTTCACAAACACGCCCGAGAACGGCACCGCGCCGGTTCGAAACATGGTCCAGAGCATGTTGAATGCTTGGACGGCGATCGCCTGATTGATGACCAGCGACTGCTTGCGCAGCGCCTCTGCCATCGAACAGGACGGAGTCTCGTCTTTCGCATCGAGCTTCGCGTCGATCAATTCCGGAAACAACTCGCCCACATGCGGCAGCCGTTCCGGATGTTTCAGCGCGTAGCTCTTGCCACAGACCTGACCGATGACAACTTGGCCGCGATCCGTGTCGTTGCCGCAATCGAGGTAATACGCCCCGCTGTGCTGGGCTGCGCCAACAATCGCGGCCCGAGCAGCACGCGTATCGACGCAGCCAATCACGAGATCGACGTTGTAGAGCGGCTCGCCCGGACCGAATCGCCGGGTTTCCGCCCGCCAGTTCGTGCCCATCAGTGCGTTGAGCCGATTGACGATGAGCGAGGCTTTGTACTCGCCCACGTCGTTCGGATAGAAGCCCTGCCGGCCGACGTTGGTCGGGCTGACGGTGTCGTCATCGAACACGGTGCAGTCGATGCCGCCCGGGTGCCCCAGTTCCAGCATCGCGTGGTGCAGCCGCGCCAAGCTCGGGAGCACAGCACTTCCGGTGCCGCCCGCGCCTACTACGACCACATTCCAGCTTCGCTCGAGCATCCGCGAAGGAAGTTGATGTCGGATAGTCCCGTTCATGCAACCTCCTGCGCGCGAGCCGCCGCGTACCAACTGCTCGGCACGCGTTCGACGTTCTCGAAGATGCCTTTGGCACACAGTCGCATCGCCATACTCGGCACCGAGGACGCGCAATTGCCGACGACGAAGGCGAACTTCGTCTCGTGTCGGTCGTCTTCGTTGTCTGTCGGCGAGAAGTACGCGGGATGCGCGCCGTGCGAATGGCAGTCGATCACCCGCAGTTCGCTCGACAGAAGATCCGGCCGCTCGTACTTCAGCGACCCGGTCCCCTGCGACAGCACCTTCACAGGCGCGAGGCGAAACTGCTTCGTCTCGACGTTCCAGACGATCCAGGCACCGGTTTCCAGCGGATGCGCGGCGCGTGCCATCGCGACGAACTCGCCGATCAACTCGGGCGGCACCGCACCGCAACGCAACTCGGTCGACTCTGCCACTTTCCCGTAGGGGATTGCGGTCGGGACCGTGTAGTGCGCAATGCGGCGAACGACTGAGAGCCACGGCAGATCAATTTCAAGAAAGACACCGTTCTCACCGATCAGCAGTCGCTCACCGGCCGACTGCATCGGCGCGACCGACTCACGCCGGGGCACCATGACGGAAGGAAATGAGCGTTGAAGCGCGGCATCTGCAGGATTCAAAGCACCAGCGTTCATCATCGAACTCCTTGTTTGCCAGCGATTAGCTCAGCGAGGGTAAGGTCCATAGGGACGAGCGCGTCTTTCGGGAATTGCTCGCCGTACTTGCCGTCGAGCATTTCCTTCCAGAAGGCGAATTCACCATTGGGATGCGAAACACGTTTGTTCCCGTGGTTCGGGTGCGTGAAGGCCGATTCGAAGAATCCGCCCTCCCATCCGCCGATCGACTCGATATCGATCCGCTTAGGAACGTGCGCCGAGCCGATGCAGATCCGCCCCCAGTCCCAGGTGTTAAAGTAAGGCGGTTCGTGCAGCTTCGATTCAGGCGTTGGCCGGCTGTCTTCCTGCAGCGCGAACACGGAAAACCCGCTCGAAGCTGCACGGAACACCAACCCTGGATGCGGGACGACCGCACTGCGCCGCCCGATCTCCTGACAATCGAAGAAGACTCTTCGCATCGCCGGTCTGCACCACCACATCACCGCCTCTTGCGACACCGCGAGCACCGTCTCAGGCAGAAACTCGGCCTTAGGCGCAGCGTTCTGAGCCAGCTCGCGCAGGCAATCGACGAGCGCCATGCGGTCGATCGGCCTTCCGGCACCGATCGTTGCCCGGCCGCTCTTACCCTGCGTCACCGGATGAACGGTGCCGTAGACCGCGCTGCGATCCTGACGGCCGTACAACAAGATGGCGCTGATCGCCGCGAGTTCGTCAACGCGGTCCGAGCCGATATCAAGCCCTTTCATACAAAGCTCCTAGTTATGCCGCGAGACACGCGATGACGCGGTCCAATTGGCCAAGAATGGATAAGCCCTGCGACCAGTCCGCGTACTGCTTGCGGATGGCGTCAGGCGTAGAGGCAAGCGGCGTAAAGCCGAGGTAGGTGGTGCCGTCGCCGGCGCTGGCGAGGTACTCGTAGTGCGAATCGAGTACTTCACCCACGCGGCCGTCGTTCTGCACCGTGAGCGTGGCTGCTGCATACGCGCACCGGGGCCGATACTCGCAACCAAAGAGGTCGCGATTACCCACCCGCTGCAGCATCAGCGAGAGCTTTTCAAGCTCCGCGCAGATGCGACGCGTGCGCCCGGAGGTGAAACGCTGTAGCCGCCTAAGGGCCGCGACACCAAGCGCCCGTTGAGGCAGATAGCGGCGGCTCTTTGCGTTCCAGCGGTAGACGTCCATGTCGTCGGGACAAAGCTGCGGACGTACAACGGAAGGGAGGTAATGCTCGATCTCCGCTTCGTCGTCGCCGAACCGGTCCGTCAGCATCTCGCGCGCTTCCTCGTCGGTTGCGTTCGAGTCGCCATCCCAGAACCATGAGGCGAACTCGCCCAGGAACTCGTCGGGCGTTCTGACCCACATCGTGCGGCCTGCTGCTCGATTGATGAGGACCATCGCCGTCGATACCAAGCGAGGATGCACATTGCGAAGGTCGGCGGCACGCCTGCCGATCTCGTAGATGTTCTCCCCTGGTATTTCGATGCCGAGATAAACGGGCGAAGTCGGATTGAAGTCGCTGCTGTCCTCCTGGTACTGGACGACGTCTTGCACCGCTTGGACGTCGCACAGTACGAAGTCGAAACCGAGGCAGTCCAGACGCGGCGTATGACGCTTGGCCCACGCAAAAAAGCCATGAGCAAGCGCATCACCCGCGCCTTTGAACTCCGGTACGTCGCGCGGCCTCAGCACGCCCGAGTTGAACTGAGCTGAGATGAGACCGGCGACATCCTTTTCGGCTTGCCAACGCATCACTGCGCGCGTTTTGACGTCCGAGCCGATGGCCGGCAGGCTTAGAAAATCATTGGGAGGTCGACGTCGGGCAGAGGGAGCGCATCGCGATTGCCAAGACTCTCCCGAGACAGTGACTTCTGCACCAGACGGGCGAGGATCGAAGAACATTGCTCGATCTCCTTGTCATGAAAAAAAACCGCCCTTCCGGGCGGTTGCTGATGAGAAAGAGCCAAGTCCGGGTCGGACAAGGCTTTGAGGAGGTCGCGCTTACGCATGGGCGCCGCAGGGCATGACTGCACCCTTCGCACCGGCCGCACGCACGAACGTGAACCGCATGACCTCGCCTTCCGTCGTCGGCCCGTCGATCGCCGCGGTCGTCAGCTCCGGGTACTGCGCGGAGTAGAGATCGCGAACATCGTCGGGCGAGAAGGTCGGCCCGGGATCGGGGAACGTCACGCCGTTGTAGACGAACTCGCGCGTGAGCTTCGCAACTTGGATAGCCATGTCTGCTCCTTAGTCGAAAAGCGATGCGAGGTTGGTTCCGGTGTTAGCCGGTTCCGCCGATGCATCAGCTGCGGACGATGCCGAAGACGCAGTCGGGGCGGTGCTCTGTCCTTCAGCAGCGTCGTCACTTGCGTCGTCGTCATCGTTGTCCGCGTCGGTGCTCGATCTGCCGGGCGCCGGCAATGCCGGCTTGCTGCCGCCCTTAGCCAGCGTCTTCGTCGCCTTGGAGACTTGCGTCGTCTTGGCGGCCTCGAGGATGGCGGTGGTCGCAGCAACCTGCTCGGCGAGCGACGCGTGCGCGCCGGTGTAGGCCACGAGCGCGTCGATGAAGCCCGCTTCCAGCTCTGCGGCCGTCGCGGTGAGCGCGAGCGGCTGCAGCATGGCGGCGTCTTTTGCCGTGCCTTGCGGCATGACACAGACGACCATGTCGTCGCCCTTCATCTGCAAGGACAGCGTGAGCTTCGTGCAGTGACGCAGAAGCGGTTCAATAGCTACAAACATGGGAAAACTCCTGAAAAGAAAAAAGACCGCCATCCAAAGGATGGGCGGTCTATAAAGGATGGGAACTACGGTCGATGCACGGGCGAGCCGCGCGTTAGAACTTGAGCACCTTCGGAATCTTGCCGGTGTAGTCGAAGCCTTCGACCGCCAGAAGCGCGTCGATGACCTCGGACTTGGACTTGCCGAAGACCTTCTTGAAGCTGTCGCCGAGCGCGGCACGAATGCCCAGCTCGTCAGCAACCACCATCATTTCCGACTTCGTGATCAACTCCAGAAATTCCTTGCAGAGCTTCCAGTGCTTCGCGAGATCGAGGTGATGGTGCTTACACAGACGCGTGAGGTGCTGGACGTCGAGGCCCTGGATCGCGGCAACCGTCACACCGGTGACGGCATGCGCAAGCTTCGCGTCGTCTGCGGCTGCCGTCGAGGCTGCCGCTTTAGACACATCGCCGGACGCGACTTGCTCCTCCGTCAGCTTTTCCCAGATGCCCGAGAGCGTCTTTTGATCGACGCAGCGCATCTGGTCGGACAGGGCAATCGCAACGAGGTATCGCTGGGCGAGCGCGGGCTCCGCACCCACCTCACGGCGCAGGGCTTTACGCCATAACGCCACGCGATACGCTTTCATCTTGTCCGACTCGGCCACCACCGTCGCCGGCGGATTGCTAGTCGTCGATGCCGCGGACGAACCGGCCGCGCCCTTCGCTGCTGCCGGCGTCGCTTTCGCGCCCGGCTTGGCTGCCTCGGGCTTCGGCTGCGTGGCAGCTTTCACCGCTTGCAGTTGCGCCGCCACCTTCTTCATGTTGCAGACGGTGTCGAAGCACTGGCCGCGATAGACCTTGCCGATCGAGTCAGGCAGGCCGCTCACTGCCGCGCCGTACTTCTGGCACGCGTGACACGCCTTCGCCTGCTCTTCGCCGACGCCTTTGGGGCCATCGACAGCGAGCTGCACGCGCGTGTGGTTGTCGCCAGCGCGCACGATGCGCACGACCGGATATTCGTCGCGCAGGCCTGTGGCCGTCGCGTCGAGCATCTTTTCGGTCTTCTCGTTGTAGCAAGTGCGGTTGGTGCAGTTTCCCGTACCGATGGACTCGCCGAACATCTCGCCCTGCGTGGACGAGTTGTGCGGGCATCCGGCGCAGTCGGCTTTGTCGAAGATCGCGGCCGCCAACGAACAGGCAACCTGTTCGATGGTTTTCTTGACCTCAGCGACCGCCTTGCCTTCCTTGATGATCACCGGCAGCAGCTTGTCCTGCGTCTCTTTCGGGAGCGCAGCAAGCAGCTCGGCGTGACCGAGCAGGATCTGCCGCGTGCTCAATGCGTCGAGCACGGGAGTACTGCAGTTCATCAGCGCGAGACGCTTATCCAGCGTCGCACGCGACCAGCCGAAGATACGCGCGACTTCGTCGCGATCCCCCTTGCACAGCCCGACTTGCTCGGCTGCAGCAATGGCTTCTTCGGCGGGCGACATGTCGGCTCGCTGGATGTTCTCGATGATGGCGAGTTGCTTCGCTTCGACTTCATCGATGTCTCGAACGACGACCGGGATTTCATAGTCTTCGCCGTGCGCCGCGAGCGCCGCTTTGTATCTGCGGCCGCCAGCGACGAGGCTGAAGCCGCCGTCAGCGAGCGTGCGCACGATGACAGGCTGGATGACGCCCTTTTCGCGCACAGACGCGGTTAGCTCTTCCATCTCCGCCGCATCGAAGTACTTGCGGGGATTGACGCTGACCTGAATTTGCTTGAGGGCGAGAGTAGGTTGTTGTTGCATGACAGGGCTCCTAAGAGGGAACCTGCCCCCTTTGGGAGTGGTTCCCAAAGGGTTGAACAACGTGGGCTGACGAAAGTCAGCGCGGGGTCGATGCGTCAATGACGCGGGTGATGGAGCAACAATAGCGGTTTACTTTGCGGGCACGCCGCGCAAAAGCTCACGAATTCATGCCGTCTTTCAGAGCCAGGCGGGTCGCGGCTCATTCTCGTCCGCATCCAATGGCTTGCCTCGCGCCCACGCAAGTCGGTGAACCGAGACAAGATCCGCCGCTAGCCGCTCCGAATCGGCCGCCGAGAGAGCAAGGCTGATCGACCGAATCTCGTCGACCCCGACTGCCACTTTGACGACCAAGGTCACGTCGCGATAACCCGGCGCATCGAGCTTGCTCTCGTACTGGCAGGAGTGCACGACGTCATCATCGGGCAGCGGCGTGTGCGCCGGTTCGTCAGCCAGCCCCCATCGTCTGATCATCGCCAGCCAGCGGGCTTCCCCATTGGGAAAGTAACGATGCACTTCCGTTGCGTGCCGACTGTCCAGCCGCAGTACCTGCATGCAGTGCTCCAGCAGATCATCGTCGAGCCGTCGAAAGTCAGTGAGACTGAAGGGGAAGTCCTCGCCGTTATAGAGGCCTGCCAGAAGCTGAGCAGCGACGCGTCCCTGCCCAGAACTGCCCTCGGCCACGTCAAGGAGATAGGCAAGCGAATCCAGGCTGGCGTCGCGATCCTGAGCGCGTATCTCGGCCGCTCGCTGCGCGGGAGTCGTTCCGCCCGCCGCTTTTGCGAGGAAGTCGTCAACGGTCTCTTGGAGTGCTTCGGCTAAATGCGTTGGGACGGTGAAGTCGATGGATCGGGTGCTGGGTGTTGGCGAATTACTCATTGCATTGTCGTGGCGGAACGGACGCTCCAAATTGCGCCTGTCCGCAGGATGCCACGAGTGAAAAAGTGCGCCGGCAGAAAGCCGGCGCACAAGACAGTCGGCGCATAACCGGGGGACACCAGACCGCGAACGAAGCGTATTGGCTCCAAGGGCTCGATGATGCGGCGCAGCGAACACTTTCGCTCGCGATGGCGAAAACGCGCCGACGCGTGGCCGAACAGTCGTTAAAGCCGGGAGTGCGGGCTTGGAAAAATCGTTCCGCGGATATCGTAGAAGCCGTTTTGAGAACTGCCAGTAGTCGGCCCAATGGCGGAACGCTCACCTGGTGAGCGACTTATCCCTCCTACCCCGCCTGCAGACCCGCTGCTCTTCCCGTGAACTGACTGGTGGAGCACGGTGACATGGTCGACGTAGAATGCGACGAATGGGCGAGAGACGGATTCCGTGGATCGCTCCCTTCCTCGTCAAAATCAGGCGCTACGAAGCACTTCGGCTCTGACACGACTCCTCCGACAAATACGAATCTAACGCACGAAGGCGAATGAAAACAGAAGGCGTCAAATCACTGGTGCAAGAAGTCTTGGACAGCTTGCCTACTCCGTACACTGAAGATGTCATCGATGAGGTATTCGGTGCAATTGAAACGAGCGCAGCGTGGAGGCGGCGTTACGACTCGCTGTGCGATGAGCTCGGCAAGGCCACCGTTAATGCGTGGGGCGGCTACTGGATTGCTAATGCGCTTGGCAAGTCGGGAGAGCGCCAAGCTTCGGCCAAGCGAAGCACGCTGATCGGCTCGTACTCGCTGCTCGACACCGATGCAGTGCCTAGCAAACGCAAGCCGAACGAGTCCGAAGCCCGTGAGTTGGTGTATGGTCACTTTCACGCCTACAAGGCAGATTTGCCTGACGAGATCCGCAACTACCGAGAAGAGTTGGTGCTCTTGGTAATGGACGGTAAGACCACCGACGAGGCGTTTAACACGGTCTCCGAGTTCCACATGCAGGGCTACCAATCCAAAAAAAAACCCGGCTAGAAAGCCGGGTTGTGATTGAAGGATGTGAGAGCGGCACCCGAGGATGCCGCTGTGTTTCAAGCCGCCGCGCCAGTCACGGGCGGCAGCGATCGTGACAACAAAGTCGTGACTGCCCCTGCCAACGTCCACTCGCCAAATTGCTGCTCATGGCTTTCATGGACGAGACGGTCAAGGCACAGCACCTCGACGCCATCGACTTGTACTTTGCCGAGGACGTTCGCCAGCACCGCGCGATTGGAGCCTTCACGTTTAACCGTGACGACGCCCTCTCCGACCACCACATACACGTTCGAGTCCTTCGGCATTTACGCTGCCTCCTTCAAAAGTTTGCGCATGTCACCGGACGTTTCCGCCGACAGCAATGCAAGGTCGTCGACGAAGCGATCCAGTAGGGAATCCATGTGCAAAAAAGTCTCGTCGTCGAGTTCCGGCGTCGCCCAGTCCAGCCCCGCCTGCGTCGCATCACGTTTGTGCGCGACCATTTGGTCCTGATACTCGTCGATGCTGCCCGGCAAGTGGAAATACAGCACCTTCAACACGCCCTTCCGGTTCCATCGCAGCGCGCGCCGCATCGCCTGATACTCGATGCGCCACGTCCACGAACGGTCGTAGAAGAGGATGTAGTCGGCGTTCGGCAGGTTGTAGCCCGCGCGGCCCGATGCCTTGGTGGCCATCAGCCCTGTTGCCAGTCCGCCCAAGAAGCGCTTGTCCTTATCGGCCACGCGACGCTTGATCGGAATCTCCCCATGAAACGGGACCGTCTGCACACCATGCGCATCCAGCTCGCGCGCCAGAAGATCGAGCACGCCGGGGTTCTCGGCAAACACGATCGCTTGCTTGCCTTCGGCCGCGATCGCACGCATGCGCGCCACAATCGCGCGCTGCTTGCTCGTCAGCCCGCCGATGTATTCCACGCCCTCCATCCCGAACTGCGGGTAGTTGGCAGAGAAGTGAACAGCACGAATACGAGCGAGGATCGTCACCAGGTTGCACGCCTTCTTGTCATCGCGCGATGAGCGATACCAATCGGCGAACTCGTCGGCAGCCCGCAGGTACGCGGCCAGATGCCCGCTATCCCAGTCGACCGTCTCCACCTCAAACTGCGGCGGCTCGATCTGGATGTAGCGCGACACCTCTGGCTCGGCGACAAGCCGGCGCTTGATGTGCGGCGCGAGCATCGCCCGGTACAGATGCAGATTGCCGATCTTCGGCACCTCGCGTTTCGCTCCATCCTGCAGGCTCTCCGCGAACTGCCACGTCACCCACTCAAGCACCACGAAGTCATCCCTGAATCGATCGACGCCGCGCATCGCGTACTCCACCGAATTGATCCAGTTCTGCTCAAGATAGCCCACCCGGTAGCCGTAGGGCTGCGCCGCCGTTCCATCACCGCCGGAGAACGCGATCAGACCGAACGCATCTCTCGGGTAGTTCGGGATGGGCGACCCCGTCAAAACGAACCTTCGCCGCGCCGAAAGCTGCCAGAGCGCGCGGCTCTGATCGCTTGTCGGATTGGCAAGGCGCTCGCCTTCATCGGCCACCAGCAGGCCGATGCGACGACGCAGCCGGTGCGCATAGGTCACGCGCGATGAAACCGCCTTGTCGACCGGCATGCGCAGGCGCTCATACGAGATGAGGTTGATTTGTCTAAGGTCGCCAAGATCCGCCGCCGATTCGATTACCTTCATCTGCTCAGCCGAGATGGGCAACTGTCCCACCTCCTTGAGCATCTCCTCGATGAGCCGGGACTCAACAACGATGAGGCCGTGCTTCACACCCGAGACGAGGATCAGCGCCAAGGCGAGCCGGGACTTGCCACAGCCCTGCTCCCACGCGACGACACAGCCGGTCGGCTTCAGCAGCGTTTCGATCAGATCATCAACCTGAAACTCCCAGTCGAGCCACTGATCGACGCCGAGCGCCTTGACGCGCGACCTTAGCGCTGCGGCTTGGTCAGAAAAGCGCGCGCACAGACCTTCGTGCACGACTTCCCATCCCTCGCTGACGTTATCGACCGCGAACCGCGCATTGAGCTCGTCGACAGACAGGTGATACCAAACGCCATGCAGCGCGTATCGGTAGCGCCCGTCGGCTTCGCGATCAAACTGGACTTCATCGCCCGCCTTGATGAGCGGACTGGCCCAGCGAGTCGCGTCGACCTTGTGGGTCTCCTTCGCGATGCCCGACACCTGATCTCGCGATCCAGCGCCGGTGGTCCAGGCGACGTGCCGCAGTGGTACCGCCTGTCTCACGCTGCGTCGCATGCGTCTGTTGAAGTGCTCCATAAAGCCGGCTGCGAGTTGCGGCTCGCCACCGACGCTGCGGATTCGATCCAGCAACTGATCGAAGGCCGCGACCGGGTTGTCTTGCACCAGATACGTTTCCATATCTAGCAAGCCTTGCCCCGAGTAACGGAAGCCACGCGGCAGCCGGTGGCCGTCGCGCGAGTAGATGCGCTTCACGAGAATCGCGTTAAGCACCATCGCTTCGTTGAAGCCACACGCAAAGGACAAGCGAATGCGCCGGCCATCGTGCGAGACCTTGACCGACTTGTCGCCCGTGACCGCACGCGTGATGAACGGCACGCTGTCATCGAGCTTTTGCAGCCGCAGCCGAGCTTCGCCGAACGAACGTTCCTCGAAGTGCAGCCCGAGATTCGGCCCGGGTTTCGCAAGATCGTCGACGACCGCGCGTACGAAGTCCGACGGACGATCGCGGTAGCGGTCGAACACCACGACGGCCGTGCGCACGTTCGCGCCTTCCAGCTTGAACGCGTCCGCCGGCAGTTCGAAAAGACCTGCCGCGCGGCGTTTCAAACGGTCCCCTTGCTCGCCCCCAACCATCGACTCGGCGGTCGTGATCGGCAGGAGCGCGACGACGATGTTCGCCGCCTCAAGCGCCTGATGCACGGCGTAGTCGTGGCTCAGCGCGCTGGTGTGCGCGCCGTACCGGCCCCACGTCGTGCATTCGAGCGTCTGCAGATGTGGCGACTCGAGATGGATCGAGAACGGCGGATTGATCAGTGCGATATCGAAGCGCACCGGATGGTTATCCTCCATGCCGGCTTGCCGGAACTCGCAATCAAACCCTGCGTCCTCGAACACCTTCTGGCACTGCTGGATGACATCGGCGTGCACGTCGACGCCGTACACGGCATGGCGTTCCGGGTCTGCGTACTGAAGCAGCCGGCCGGAGCCGACCGAGTTATCCAGGATGCGGATAAACCGATTGACCTTCCAGCCGCTCACGAAGCTCCACATAAACGCCGCAATGGCGTCGGGCGTGAAAAACTGCCCGAGGTGCTGACGCCGTGCCGCGGCCAGCTCGCCCTGATGGGCGACCGACGGCGCCTGCGATCCCAAACTTCTGATCGCACGCAACGGCTCATACCAATCCCGTTCGAACGTAAACAGCTCTCTCTGCATGAAATGCCTCTAGAAATGAAAAGACCCGCCGAAGCGGGTCGAAAGGATGGACGGTGGACGCTTAGTAGCGGTCGCGCGAGGCGAGGTACTTGGCGCCGAACTCACTAATGAAGAGGGACAACGCGTCACCCACGTCGTGAGCGAACTTGAACTGCCACTTGTCGTTGAACAGCACGACCTCCAGCCCCGTGAACGACAGCTTCTCGCGAGTGGAAAAAGTCAGTCGGTGGACGCTGAAGTTGCGCAGTTGCATCGCCAGCGCGCCGAACTGATGCTTCTTCGCGAAGGTCGCCAAGCCGTCAAAGGTTGTGGCGACCGCCTGCTGAGAGGAGTAATAGACCTCGCGTTGCCCCTTCGAATGGAAGCACGACTGGGACGTAACGCGCTTTTCGAGAATCACCGCGCTGCTGGTGCGCTTGATCTCCGTATCGGGCTTGAGCCAAAAACCGTCGATGATGGCCTTGGCTGCCTGCTCAAACGCAACGCGCTCGCCGGCCTCACCGCCGAACGTTGGCTCGAGGTGTTGCCAGAAGCCGTCCAAGTCAGGGATGTTGTTCTTGCTCAGATCCTCCTCGATATCGAGACCGCATCGGTCGAGTTCGCGACTCTGGTCGATCTCGATTCTGCCGCCGGCGGGGGCGAACTTTCGGCTTGCCTCCATCACAAGCCGCGAGAGCAGCCGTCGGCAGAACGTGTTGAGCTCGCGCTCGACTTTGTATTCGCTTCGAACTTCCATCGCCGAATACTCGGTCAATCCGTCAGCAAAGACGTCGCGCTCGGCCTGAACGACAGCGCGATACGCCACTGCTGCTGCCGTTTGGGCCGTCTTGAACTGCTCGATTAATTGCGTGTACATGCGATTGCTCCATGGGGATGAGCAGGCGCACGCCCGCAATCGGGGACATGCCCCTGCGGGTTAAGGTAGACGTTGCGGGTGCGGCGAAGTTGGTCGCCGAGAGTCGATGCGCTAGGACGCGCGGGTGATGGTTCAACGATACCTGCATGACGTCGCCGCGTTGCGGGGAAAGGCGAGCTTTTGATAGCGCCTCTTCAGCCAGCCGCTTTCAGTTATCCCCAGTTTTTCTGGATAACCCTGGGGATAACACGTCACCGCCGCGCACATTCACCCACACATCTCTCGGGGTTCACGGTCCGGGGGCTTCATCATGATGAAGCGCGTTTGGCGAAAGACCCCCTAAAAACGATAGCTTTCCGGTCAATTTGCCGGCAAGGAATTCCGGCTCAACTACGTGTGCGCACGGTGAATGGAAAAGGCGATCGAAACGACGCATCTTTCTCCTTCGCTAATGAATCGCTGATCGCGAGAATTGCGAACTGCGCTAGCCGCGTCAACGATTCCATGAGCACATGAAACTGAGTCACATAGCCACTGTTGCCGTCCTCATCGCTTCGTGCGCGACCTCGGTTGCGGCGATCGGCCTTGTTGTGCACGGGTTCAAACTCGAGCGAACAGCCGTACCGGTCGTTGCAGGCACAGGCCTCGTAGAGCGCATGCAAGGCGTCTCTGATGCGCTCCAGCATGTTCCGGCCAACGCGCAGGCGACTGTGCTCCAAAACTATGGGTTTCGCGACCGTCAGTCGTTCGACGACGCGCTGGATTCGCAGCGTGTCGACCTCGCGAGGGCGCAAAACGTCCGCGCCGAAGCGCTAGCAAGCAACGAAAAGAGGTTGGCCGCACTGCTCATCGCACTCGTATACACAGGAGTCGTCGCGGCGATGGGCGCGCTCGTCCTTTGCGACAAGGCTTTGGCGAAAGCACCAACTTGCAACTGAGGCAGCTCCCATCCGCCTCTTCGCCCGTGACTAAGGACGATGGACCTCATCATTATCAGCTTCGAAGACATCAGAGATGACCCGGCAGGCGCACGCGCAGATGCAGAGCCGGCCGCTGGATTCCCGGACTCATGGCTGGACGCACTGATCGGCGCTGGCTCGGTATTTTCTCGTGACTATGCCGCTCCTGGCGCTGTGTCGACCGTCGGCGTTCGGTTTCCCAGCACTTTCCACGCAGAGCAGTTCTGCTTGAGCGTGCGCCAGATGGCCAATCTGCTGGGCACTCGCGCCCATGTTCACAAGGTCCCGAGCCACCAGGCGCGTTCCACCCTGCGCGAGGCCGAAAGACATGGTTCACGTCTCCTTTGACAATCTCACCGTTTTGCTTAAGGACGTTCAGAACAGCCCGGCACGCTACGCGCGCCAGCTTGAGCGTGCCAAGAAGTCGCCGGGATATGCGGTGTGTCGATGCAACGCTGCGGGTGCGGGCCAACCGCTGCGTCTCGTAGTTCGTCGCTACGGCGCGCTCTTTCATCTTGCGCGATGGCCCGACGAAGGGCCGCACCACAACTCGAAGTGCCCTTTCTATGCGGCGGCCGCTGCGACCGGCAAGAGCAAGTCCGACGCCGCTGATGCAATCCAGCACACGCCTGCGGGTCTGAACGTCAAGCTCGACGCCTCCCTATTTGTCAAAACAGTCGAAACCTCTCCCCGCCTGTCCGCGAACACTTCAGGCACCGGCAAGACGCGCCGTGCGGCGCCGCTGCTCGGCTTCCTGCAGCGTCTCTGGATCGAGGCGGATTTGCATACCTGGACGGGTGCCTCTGCGCGCAGTTGGGGGCAATGCAACGCTCACCTCGTCGCCGCACTTGGAGACGGCAAACTCAACGGTAAGCCGATGCAGAGCGTCCTGCATGTCATGCGTCGCTATGACGAAAACGAAGCGCAATCCATCGTCGCGGAGTTCGATGACTTTCTTGGGCGGATTGAAACGACGCCCACGGCGTCGCAACGTGGCTTGGTCCTTGGCGAGTTGCGCACGGTCGATGCTTCCAAGTATGGCTTCGTCGTCAAGCTTCGCCAGACGAAGCGCACCTTCTTCGCCTCAAAGCAGTTGCTTGCGATGGCGGCCGCATCATTTCGATCTGCGTGGGCCATGGTCGGCGACGCGAGCGCGCGGATCGTGGTGTTAGCGGTAATCGAGCGGACCAAAGAAGGCAATCTTCGAATCGTCGACATCGCCCTGCAGTTGTGCAACAGCAGCTTCTTACCTTGCGACTCGAGCTACGAAGTCGCGATGGCCAACCGGCTGGTCGCGGAGCGCCGGCGGTTTACCAAGCCGCTCAGGCTGGAGAACGGCGATGCACAGCTGCCGGACTTTCAACTGACGGACACCGAGGCCCCGACCGCGATCGAAATCTATGGCATGCAGGGCAACCCGCAATACCTTAAGCGCAAGAAGGAAAAGCAGGCGCGGTACGCGCTCACTGCAACGCCTTGTGTCGAGTGGATACCACCGGCAGAACTAGCGTCGGTACGACTGCCGGCCGCCGCTTGACTTGACAGCGGGCATCACCGCGATACCTTGACCCAGTTCTCAACTTCTCGATACAACACGTGAGCTCGAACTCGTTCTTTTTGAAACACGCGACGGCTCGCGATGCCGACTGGCAGGTGAGCTACCCCGCGCTCGCAATGGCAAGTTTGATCGACCCGGTCGATGAGCGGCGCAAGCAGATCGTTGTCGCGGCCGCCGACGACACCCATGTGCGCATGGTGTTCTTCAGCACCCTTGGCGCGATCCTCGACTTCCGGGCGTCGTGGGCAGAGATCGATAGCTCAGCGCGTAGCTGGCTAGCCTTTACCGTTCGTTGGAACAGGTGGTGGCTGCCGGATGGCGGACACGCGCGAGCACTTGAACAACACGCGTCGACGCCGACCGATTTACGGCTCGCGCATTGTTCGATTGAGGGGCGTCTCACCGACGACGCAGCCTTTCGGCGATATCTTGATAATGTTGAGCGGCACTATCGGCGAGATGCGAGAATTGCTCGGATTTTGTTTCCCGACAACATTGCTGGCGACACTGGCCGTTGGCCGCCTAGGGACGCGGAGCACTGGTTGACTCCTGAATGAGCACCATCCTTCCATTTACGCGTCTCTCTACCAATGATGCGCGCGGTCACGGCAACGGCTGCGCGCATCGTCATATACGGCTGGCCAAACACGGCGGCACCGTCTCTTGCTCTGACTGCGGTGCGGCCCCTGGCGCCCTTTTCCGCGCTTTCAATGCTCGCGGAGCAGTACGGTCTCGCTCTCTCGCAGATCGAGCACCTCAAGAATCGTCTGGCTCTTGCTGATGCCCGGAATCTCGAGCTTTCCAAAACCCTCGACGCCATCGATAACCTGAAAAGAGCACCGAAACAGCCTTCAACGGAGACTTGACGGAGCGTCGATCGGTGGTGCAATAGGGTATCAGCAACAACAGAGCACCAGCACCATGAAGCAGTCGTTTGCATGCGGCCACACCGGCAAGGGGAAGTAATGCCACACCTGCGCCAACGCAGAAAAAGAGAAAGCGGAGCAGCGTCTCGCGATGGAACAAAAGCGCGCGGCAAAGAGACGTTCGACTGCCGACGACGCCATCGACCTGTCGATGGTTCGCCATCTGTCGTCCGTTCAACGCGAGGCACGCGACCTCCTCGCGAAGGTCAGCAACGGAATCCATCCCTTCTCGCTCGACGGCAAATTCCTGAAGTCGTCCGCCGGCAGGCTCCTATCGGTCCCCGTTGGCAGATCGTATCGGTTACTTTTCGACGCCCCATCTTTGAGGCCTATCCGCTTGGTCAGCCACGAGGATTACAACGCAATCGCCGCCAATCGCGTCGCCGCGTAGTCTGAAAGGCGTTGTAAAGTTCGGGGTTGTTTCCTAATTTGGCCGGGAAACGAGCGTCGTTATAATGCATCCGCCCACACCCTTTTCGCCGACGATCGGCGAACGCCCCGGACCACGCTGCCATGACTGACGAGCTCTTCCCCTGCGACCATTGCGGCGGAAAATGGGCCTTTGGCTACTCGCACCGGCTATTGAAGCGCCTGTCGGCGCCCGCGAGTGACTATCTGAGCGCCGACGACCGAGCTGCTCCGCAAATGAACGACCTCGAAGCGCGCTCGCTCTTTGCGATCCCGCAAGAAAAGGTTTGCTGCATCTTTTGCGAAGACTGCGGCATGCAAACGCCTTGGATCGCAATCGGCGACGACCGGCACGCGGCCCTAGAGAAGGCGGGGACGATCTGGAACGCTCGGACGCGGCGCCCCCCTGCCAAGGAAGGCGATCTCCTCAAGCTGATCAGGAAGGAAGTCAGCGCCCTGGATGCGCCGCTCCTGATCAACCTCTTGGCACGAACGGAAGGCGACTGGGAGAAGCGCGGCCCAGTTTTCGCCATGCTGGCTGCGAAAATCGTCGACAGCAAGATCACCTTGAGCGATTTCTGGCCTGTCGACACAGTGCTCAACGATGCTGCGAGATACCGGAAGCTCCAGCAACTCGCTAAACGCGTATACATCGACGGCATAGCCTCGATTCAGTTTCCGCGCATTCCTGCGACGGGCGGTGATGAGGGCAGTTTCGAGAACAGCGTGAACCTCGCGGTTGACGATCTGCCGGACCGCAATCGCTGGTAACTTGACTTCGGGCTTATGCGTCCATACTGGTTTGGTGCTGGCGAGTTGACGCCAGCGGCAACCACCACCACAGGAAACGCATGTCCCCCATCGAATACCTTCGCGCCGCTTACCGCCTGCGCTCAAAGCTCGCACCGCAAATCGCTGTGGTCGTCGCCTTGGCCGCCATTCTCACCTATCACGCGATGACAAGCCGGTCGCTGGATTGGCTCTTGAATTGACCCAAAAGCGCGGGACTGAACCCACGGGCCATATCACTGATATGGCGCTTTGCGCGGGTGCCTCTCCGCTATCTCACTGACGCCAAACGACAATTTCAAACTTTTCGCGTGTGACAAGTTAGGACTTTCTGCTATTTGTCACACTCACGGCTCTTCCCTCGAGGATCCGATACACGCTTTGCCTTGAGATCTGAAGGAAGTTTGCGGCAGCCTTTTTGTTGCCGTTGAACTTAGCGATGGCATCATGCACCTGATCGAGGGTAACGTCCGTCGCCTTTTGCTGCTGGACCCTGTGCGTCGATAGATACGCGTTTGCAATCGAGGGTCGGCTGTGACCTGCCGCTTCGACCACCTGACGCCTGGCCTCCTCGTGCTGCGCCTTCGGCGCAATCTCGCCTGTTCCCTTAACCGGCGCTTTAACGCCTGCCAACGCTTCGTACATGGTGTGGAAGTTTTGGTGACGTAGACCGTGGGCAGTTATTCCGAGCGCGCTCTTCCGCACTCCGTGCTTGCGTAGCACACGGTAGAACCGGTCTTTCCACTGCTGCTTCGTATATCCGAGCGGGATCGTGGTCTTCGAAACCGAGTTCGTCAGCGCTGCCGCCTCCTTCAGTACGTCTAGGCCGTCACCGATCGGGACGACCCGGTTTCGACCGCCTTTTGTCCCCCGTGTGACGTGGAGCATCCCGTCATCGCCGACTGACTCAACAGGGCGCAAGAGGAAGCTTTCCTCGACGCGCAAACCGAAGGTCAACTGCAGGCGGAGTTGGACAGCGACATACCTGTCGGTATGCGCGATCTCCGCCATCTTCTCGATCGAATCGACTCCATTGCCGTCCCACGACTTGTCCTCGGTGGCGATGTACGAGCGAACAAGACCGTGCTCTTTGCGGTCAACGTAGCTTTCCAACGGGCCGATAAGGTTTGGCTTATGCATCCACTCGGCGAGTGCGCGAAGATAGGTCAGCTTGTTTTCGATTGTTCCGCCCGTCAGCTTCTTACGAACCCAGATGTCCACAAGTGCCTCGACGTGCTTCTGCTTCAGGGCCCACGGAGATTTCAGCGCGTATCCGTTCTCGCGAAGCTCCACGAATGCGTGGCAGATCTTCTGAATCCGATATGCCTGTGTCTTCAATGACAGCGGGTTTCTACTTACGCGAGTCCGGCTGTGCACGCGAGCGACGTTGTCCTCAAGAAGCCGTTCCAGTTCGATTTTGAAGTCCTCTGGCAAATTGTAGCGACGAAGTTCTGAGCGGACGTTGACGGTGACCGACATTAGCAATTCCCCTGTGCGTTCGTGATCAAGTGATTAGTTGCATAGCAGAGCGCCCGTCCTGTCTCGAACGATTGGCGTAACTCGGGCGACCGCGCAATATGGCCGGATATCTCAATCACACCTGCCGCCGCAGATTCCCAGCCGGCCGCCGCCGCATGCCTCAGCGCAGCCCGTCGAGCATTCAAATCGTCAAAACCGTATCGCATGGACAACTGCCACATGGACCACGCTAGGTCAGCCTCGAGCGGATGATTGACCCACGGCTCCCGGGCGGCTTTATGCGCACCTGTGGCGGCGGCGCCACCCGCCGTCAGCGAGACGAACCGTCCATGCGGCTCGATCCTCCTCAGCGACGGCTCAAGCAGGATTTCTCGGGCACTGAAGCGGAGTGCTTGCGCAATGTCTCGCGTCCATGGCGAGCTACGCTCGATGCCCGCTTCGAATGCCCGCAAGTACAGCGGCGGCGCAGGTGCGAAAACTTCTATCCAAGGGGTGGCTCGTGCCCACTCAGCCAAGGCCCCCCGGGTGACGGAAAAGTTATTGCACAGCGAGGCAAAGTCGCCTGTGGCCACGCCAGACTCGTGATAGCTCTCGTCGAGCTTCGATAGAAAGCCATCTATGTCGACCGTGTCGCGCTCAAAGCGATGGGCGCGGTCTAGGTTCAGCGTCAGCCCGCAATGCCGTTCGATCGAGTGGACTGCGTCTAGGAAAACTGGCCCCATGACGCGGTGGTACGAGCCGACAATATATGAGCCCGTTACTGCCTTCCGAAGCACGAATACGTCCAACGGCTCCTGCATCGTTTCCTCGTTGATCTGCGCTTGGTCCGCGGACACTGACATGTGCCCGATCCCTTTTTCGCCGGGCGAGAACCGCAGGGAGCCTATCTCCTCGTCTCTTCGCGCTGCGCGCCGCGTCACCCCGCCGGGTCCACCCTTCCTCGCCTTTAGCGATTCCATTCGATCAGCCCCGCACGTGGAAGAGACGTGCATCGACCGTCCGTATTGCTGCGTGCTGCCGGTCTCACGCTTCGCGTGTTGACCGCCGCCGACTAGCTGCCGGGAGACATCAACGCGGGTCCGCTTCGCAGAACCTCTCGCCGTTGATTGCTCTCCCCGCTACTGCCGACAGTCCAGTCGCGCGCTTTTCGCTGCGCGATTGGGCTGTGCCGCTGCTACGGCTACCGCGCCGGCCTTAGCACTGATGCGCTGCGGCCAATTGCTCGGTAATTGCTTTTGCGCTGTTTTGTTCCGGTTGCGCCGACCGTTCGTCTTCCGTACAGGGAGCAGTCGCCTATTCGGCTTGCTCGCTCCCCCATCCCCAAGCGCGTTGAATCCGCCGCGGTGTGTCGGGCCTCATGCAACGTACCCAGCTTCGTGTGCTGTAAGGATGCGTCCATGCTTGTCGAATGCGTCGGTGATCGCAGCAGCAGACTGTGTCCGTGTCCGCGCGCACCTCGACTCAACTTGCTTTCTCGGGCTGAACTGCCCGCAAACCCAATGGATATCGCGTGTCCGTGTTCCTCAACTTGGCTCACGGTGCGTTTGATTTGATTCAGAAAAAGGCCGCATGATTTTGCGGCCTGTGACAGAGGGGATTTTCGCTAGGCAAAGCGGTCCCCTCGATGGTCCGTATAGGAGGTTCGATGCGCTGGTCGCGCGGTTGGTGATTGGAATCATAGCCGCTCGGAAGACAGCGCACATTTCGAAAGCTGCCTAAATGTAGCGAGCTTTTGCTTCCTTGACATTGCGGCGTTCCAGATAGATTAGGCCCGTCAGCAGCAGCTTTGGCCCCTAGTGGGTACCTGTAGGTTCCCTAACGAAACTTGCCGCTGAGTGCGCGTCCCTGCTTGGCCCCGACGAGGGTCAAGCAGGGACCAAACAGGGGACTTACGAGCAGCTTCACCCTTCAGAATGCTGCTCTTGGCCCGTGTAGCGGCCACGCAGGGACCTGCCAGGGGCCGGGCAAACTTTGCTGGCAACGGCTTAACTGAACTCTGGAGAGAGAATCATGAAAACACAGGTTTTTGCAGTTGATGTTGGTTACGGCAATACCAAATGCGCGTTTCGTATGGGCTCGGACCTCGCGACGATGATGTTTCCTTCGCTCGCCCCGCTTCGCGTCAGCGAGGCGGTCTCGAGTTTCGCCAACGGTGTGCTGTCCGATCGCAAAGTGGCTGCCATTGAAATCGATGGAACAGTGTATGAAGTCGGTCCCGGCGTTGAAAGATCGTCAGCTTATGGGAACGCAGGCCGGACGCTGTCTGAGGACTTCTGCACAACGCCGAACTACGCGGCGCTGCTCTACGGCGCCCTTCACTTCGCCGGCGTGACGGACGTCGAACGTCTAGTTCTGGGCTTACCAGTTCATAGCATCGGCAAGTACGCCGACTCCGTGCGCGACGCGTTCAGCGGCACGCTGACATTTGGTGAGCACAAAGTGCGTATCGGCAGCGTGAAAGTCATCCCGCAGCCTCTCGGTTCGCTCGTCTCTTTTTCCGAGTACGGCGGCGATGCTTTCGATCGGGAAAACGAACACATCGTAATTGATGTCGGCTATTTCACGACCGACTGGGTGGTCGCAAGTGGCTTCACAATGAACGACGGGCGTAGCAACGGGGTTCCTGGCGGTGCATCCCAGGTCTATAAGCGCATCGCATCGCTGATTGGCGAAGAAAAGGGCGAGATCGTTACCGACATTGAGAAGCTCGATAAATGCCTGCGGATGAAGAAGCCGTTCCTTTTCTACAGCGACGAGATTGACCTCGCACCGTACTTGGAAAAGTCGCAAGCAGTGATCCGGAGCACCGTCAAAACAATCCAGGAAAAGGTCGGCAACACCGGTACGGTTCGCTCAATCGTCTTGAGCGGTGGTGGCGCAGCTCTCTACGAGTCAGCAGTACGTGAAGCGTTTCCGAAGAATCGAGTTCAATTGATGGACGCGCCGTGCTTCGCGAACGTGAAGGGCTTCTTGATCGTCGGTGAATCGACGCTTGCGCGTGAGCGCAAGCTGGGAGTGGCAGCATGACAAGAAAGATGCTGATCAAGGTGACGGTGGACGAGGCTCTCTTCCCTGAGCTGTATCAGCGTCTGGATGAACACGGTCCACGATTGCGCGCGGCCGTGCTCCGCTCACTAGCCAACGACACAGCGCGGACAGCGATCGGCGGGCGCGAGTTGACCTCCGCGGGCAAAAATGGGCGGTCGCCGGCCTACGCTGAACTGTCGGTTGAAGCGGTCGCTGCTCTAAAAGCCTCTGCTCTTCCTGTATCGTCTACCACGATGATCGCGGCCAATTCGGCAGTATCTTCGGGCGCAACCGACCACGATGTCGTGACGCAGCTTTCTCATCGTTTCAATGTCGATGAAATCGCTGACCAGTTCGCTGGGTTTTAGTCAACCGGTGCCGTTGGCCCGAGTATCTGTTTGTCGCGCCGATAAAGCATGTCCGCTGCGGCTTGACTTCGCCGCGTATCTGCCAAGATGGGTTTTATTTGCAGCCAGTGCACCTATCAAAACCAACGAATACTGAGGCGTTTTATGGACATTCTCAACAATCTGGCGCAAGCCGACTGGACGCGCGGCGTTCGCATGTGGATTTTCGTGGCCGCCGCGCTGGCTGCGTGGGAGGCAGCTTATCTGTTGCATCGCGCGTTGTCCCGCTCAGCCGAAGGAACCGATGATGTACGCTAGATTAATGGCGCTGCCATTTTTCACGCGACGCATCATTATCGTGATGGCGTCCTTCTTCGTGATGTGGGTTTGCGCGTACCTGCCGAAGAGCGGCCTCACTCAGGTGTTGATCGGGTCCTGTGCGTTCGTGATGTGCTGGGCAACTGGCATCCTCGTTCCGTTCCTGAAGGTTACGTTTTTCGTCTTACGGTGGCGTTTGTGGTACGTGGTGCGCTACAAGTAATCGCTGAATTGCGAGCCACAAATAGAAAAGCCCCGACCAATGGTCGGGGCTTTTGTCTTCAGGGGGTACTCAATGCAGCAGAGATACACCTTGTGCGCTCGCCTGTCGGCGAATGCAGTAAAACCAGGCGGTGTCCAGTGTGACGCCTTGTTTCTCCAGTCGGGCATGACCGCCTCGCTTCCGGTCGATGACGTCATACGCTTCGGCCTGCGACTTCCCCACTCTGACCGAGCCGTTCTCAACGCCGGAAGTTGCCACGATCTCATACCGGCCGACAATCATGCTGAAGCTCATTTCCTCTTCTCCATTGGAAAAGCCCGGGCGGATTGCGGCCCCGGCGGGGACGAATCCCCACCGGGCAAAAAGTTACTGTTAGCGGCCAGACGGCCGCGGAGTCAAACAATCAAACGTGCAGCGCTTCGCGTTCGTCGCGGCGCACCACCATTGCTACGGACGGGCGATGTGCTGCCTGTGATGCACACCACTCGTCGGCAAAATCGGTTTCCCGCTTTTTCGGCCGGTGAACCATAGCCGTGTAGCCTTCAGCTCGCAGCCGCTTCGCCAGCTTCAATGCGGCATCGACGCCCGGCGATTTACCGGTGCGGGGATCGACCGCATCGAAGTCCGCGAAAATGTGGACGACGCGGATTCCGAGGCCGTCCGGCACAACGAAATCGGCGAGAAGGATTCGATTCAGGCAGTACCAGACCGGCACACCGAAGAGCATGTGCGCGGCATACGCCGTCTCGAGACCTTCCGCGACGCCGATCTCGCCATCGACTGGATCCATCAGCCGGACTGCGCCGCCGTTGAGCTTATGAAGCGTCACGTCGTTCAGCTTGGCTGGAAGGATCTCGCCATCGTTAGTGACGATCGACGCCTTCGCAGGTTTCGAGCGTTCAAGGAACGTTCGGTGCAGCGTTCCGAGTCGGCCGTCCGGCAGCGTAAAGCGAGCGAGGATGCCCGGCCACTGACCGATAACTTTCTTCTCGTGGCGGTAATCGAGCATCGCCATGCGCAGCGCCGCGGACGGGGCCACAGTCAGACCCGGCACCCGCTCGCGCAGGTACCGCGGAACTACGCCGTCGGAACCGACCAGCGTCGCTCGATCCCACATTGAGTCGAGGCGCTTGCGCGCCCACTCGGGATCGACCTTTCGGCCAGGCGCCGGGGCTGCCGGGGCTGCCGGTTGTGCTCGGTTCTGCCGCGCATCGGCCAGGCTGCCGCCTTCGAGCTCGATCATGAGTTCGCGGAAGGTCATTCCGGCGGCCTTGCAGATGAGCTCGAAGCCGTCGCCGGCTTTTCGGTCACCGTCGTTGCACTTGCGGCAGAGCCAGTCGCCGCGGCCGCGGTTGTTGTCGTAGGTGAAGCGGTCGTTTCCGCCGCAGATGGGACAGGGTGCGCCCTTCCCGGTCAATGAGCTTGCGGGCACTCCATACTTCTGGAGCAACGCAACCCACTGTTCCGGGGACAGCTTAATGTCCTTGATATTCATTGGCACTCCAGTAGTGGTGTGGTTGAGGTCGATGCCTGAACAGGCGGTGAAACCGTGCTCAAAAAAGCCGTCCGCCTCGCGCATGGCGAGCAACGGCGGGCGGCTTTTTTCAGCAGGGGAAGCGAAAGGTGGGTGTAGCGACAGCGAGGGCGCGTCGTGCACCGGAAGAGACGCTTCGCGGCTTCGCCGACCGTTTCCGGTTCGACGAAGCAACGAAGGTGAGAAGAAACAGGAAGCGAGGTGAGCAGTTACGGGATCAGATCGCAGCCCACTCGCGTCGCGTTAGGTAAGCGTTGAAGGGAATGTCATCCATGTCATCAAACCCACCGCCTCCACCATACGACGTCGATTGCGGTTCGCGATTCGCCGGCGTCGGGTTGCTCGATCGCGGCTGCTGCGACCGTTCTTGACGTGCGGGGCGCTGGCTCTCGAGACCGTCATTGGACGAACGATCACCGGTAGAGCGGCCGCCGAGCATTTGCATCTGGTCTGCGACGATTTCCGTCGAATACCGCTCTTGCCCAGCTTGGTCCGTGTACTTGCGCGTGCGGATTCTGCCTTCGATGTACACCGACGAGCCCTTCTTCAGATACCCGTTGACGATTTCAGCCAGCCGACCGAAGAAAGAAACGCGATGCCACTCGGTCTGCTCCTTCATTTCGCCCGAGGACTTGTCCTTGTAGCGATCGGTCGTTGCCAGTCGAATGTTTGCCACCGCGTCGCCGCTCGGCAGATAACGCGTTTCCGGGTCGGCTCCGAGGTTGCCCACGAGGATGACCTTGTTTACTGATGCCATAAAAAGCTCCTTTAAGATTTCTTGGAAATCGCCCAAAGCCACTTGTCCCAGAGCACTTGCGCGCCGCTGGAATCGAGCTTTGGTCGACCACGTTTATCGACGGCAGGTACCTTGATCTTGCCAAGGCGCCTGACCTCTATGCGATCGCCGACTTTGCAATGTGCCTCTGCAATCGCGTCGCGAAGACCCTCGCCTTGCAGCACGTCCACACCTGTACGGTGCTCAAGTGTGATGCAGAAGGATTCGTAGGTCCGCCCCGGTCGCTTGCCGTCCGGGAACTCCCTCTCGCCCCACTCTTTCAGCACGCCATATCGCGCGCGCTCACTGGGTCGATGCGATGGCTCGGCGGCCCGCGCTGGCGACGACGCTACGGTCTCGACGATTTGCTTTGTCGGTCGCGCGTCGCTCGCGGCGGCTGGGCGGGTTGGTGCAACCGAACGCTCGGAAGGCGCCTCTGTCGGCTGAACGTCCCGGACGGCAGCCGCAATCGCTTCTGTGAGCGGACCCTGGTGCTCTCGCAGCACTTCCCAGTGCGGAGCGAGCGCCGGAATCAGCTTCATTCCGACTGCAGTTGGCCGTAGCTCATAGTCGAACGCCGGGCGAAACTGCACCACGACATCGCCGTCGTCGCGAAAGAGCATCGGTTGACCAGCGATCGCGATGTGCCGCTCGTTCGCTCCGCCTTTTCCGACTTCGACGGGGGATGATTGCTTTGCGGGGTAGCTATTCCGGGCCTGCGTCGCCGACTGCACTCCGAAGAGCGTTCCCCGCAGCCGGCCGAATGTTGATGTGCTCATAGTCGACCTCCTAGAGCAGCGTGCCGAAGCACTCGCTACGCACTTCTTCCATGTCGCGTTTGAGCAAAGGGTTGCTCAAGATGACGTCCTGCAGGATCTCGGGATCGACGCCGTTGATCTGGCACACGAACCGATACGGCAAGGCGCCCATCCAGAACTCCATGACCCATCCGAGCGTGGCCCGGTAGTCTTCGAGTTCCATCTTTTTTCGGTTTTTGAGTCGCTCGCTGAACAACGCAGCGCAGTCCATTAACGACTCGGGCATGTTGTCGCCGCGTCTGCTGTCAGTCGCGAGACTGATCAACGCGTCGACCATCTTGTCTTTAACGGCCCCGCTCCACAGGTGCGGATCGGGCAGCGGATCGGGCTTGGCTTGGACGCGTGTGATCGGTGCTTCGGGAGCGCCGAACATGTCCAGTTGCCATGCGGCTACTTCTGCTTGCATGGGAATCTCCGAATGAACGGGAACCCATGCCCGCAACGGGATGGTTTCCCGTTGGGGTGAGGGGTCAAGACCGCCCGTGCGGGCAGTCTTGACATTCAGGCGTAGCGACTAGTTGTCGGTGCCTGTCTTAAGTGGAACGACCACTGCGGACTTGGCGTACTGACGTTTGATGGGCGTGACGTTGGCGTCGGCGGGAGCCGGAGCGACAACGGCGTGCGCGGGCGCCTTCGAATCCTCAGCTTTCTCCTCTTTCAGCGCCGCCTTGATGGATCTCTTGATCCATACAGCGACGGTGGCAGAGACAAACAGAAAGGCGAAGAACGAATGCGCCGCAAACCACAGGGCAAAGCAAACAGCGACCAACCAGCCGGGCGACTTCATCGCCTTCATAACCAACTGCTTCGGCATTTTTCTCTCCAGAAAAAGACGCACTAAGGGATGTCCAGCCAACACAGCGCTGGATGATTTTCGATGCTCGGGTGAGCAGGGAAAAACGGCGCGCGGAGAGACGCTTTCGTCACGGCTCGAATGAAGGCGTGGCGGAAGCAGCTCAAAGCAGGGGAAAGTGGATGCGAGCGCGCGGCCTATCGGTATGCGCAACTCGGGTCGATGCGTCGTGGACGCGGGGATAGATGCGAATTTACGCCCTGCCAGCGAGGTGCGTGCCTTCGAAAGCTCCCGATTTCATACCGCCTTTTGCTTTTTTCGACACATCTGTGACTGCGAGCGGGCGGCCTTGACTTCGCGCATGCCCTGCCATGCTTGGAGCATACATACCAAGGAGCCAGCACATGCTTATCAAACTACTGATCGCCGTCGGCGGCTACTACCTATATAGACGGTCTAAAGCACGGCGTCGCCCGCGCACTTCGCATTCGGCGCGGACAGTGCCACGTTCGGCGGACGCGATCGGCGCTGCGGGCGAGGCTGCGACGCAGGCGAAGCTGCGCAAGACCCTCCGCTGCCTGTGCGGCGAGGAGTTTTATCTGCATGATGGTCCGTTGGTGATCGAACACGCACCGGGGACGGCCTTTCCAACGGCAGAAATCGACCACCTTGCGGTCACGCCCTTCGGGATTTTCGTTTTTGAGACGAAAAATTGGTCCGGGCACATTGCGCCGTCAGCGATGCCCGGGAATCTCACCCGAACTTCGCACAACGGTGAAACGGACGATAGGCGCTCCCCGATAGCGCAGAACCGGACCAAGCTCCGATTTCTTCGTGAACAACTGCCAGGCATGTGGCCGGTTGCCGGTGCCGGCATTTTCACATCGCCCACGGCCGTGCTTCACCGGGACCTGTCGACCGATCTGCTCTCGCTGGAGGAGTTGCCCTACTGGCTGCGACTCAAGCGCGATTCGTTCAAAGAAAGATCGCCGGTGGACGTCCGTCGCGCCACGGCGGCCGTACTGATGTACGCCGACACCTCACCAAAGGCGCTTACTGCCCACAAGGCGCGGGTGGTCGCGTAACCAGAACTTTCGACCGAAATCAAGCCCTGAATTAGGAAAGGTCTTCCACATAATCGTTAAAGTGTTACATATGTGAACCGTTAAACGATTGCTTACTCGCGCCTGTGCGGCTTTTGTCTGCAAGAGCTTGCGCGAAAGAGGGGGTGAAATATGCGTCTTTTCACCCTCGGAACGTGTAACAAAGAATTTACGATCGGTTACTTAGCCGATCGGTCGTTCGATACGTTGCGGGGATGAGAGCCCCGCGCATGCAGGGCAGCGCCGTCAGCGCTGCACACAACGGAGAGAAGAAATGCTGTCAGGCGAGACGTCCGGAAACGTTCCGAATAAGTTCAATCCCAATCTACCGGTTCCGTTCGGTGACGATTCCATGTCCGATTTCATCGTTCCGCGCGACGATAACAAAGGGATCACCCGAACCACCATCGAAAAAGCCGCTAAAGACGCTTTTGGCGCAGAGGACGAGCTCGTCGCGAGACTGACGGACTCCATGATGGCCGTTTCCGAGTCCCGGGAACGCATCTCCGCAGAGATGATCGCGCTCGGCAATCAACTTTTTCACGCCCACTACCTCATTCGTAACAATCTGGTGGCGAAGGGCGGCGACACGGTCTCGATTCACCGCAAAGCGGCGCGCATGGCGTACGACTTCTTCGAGAACTCGCTGAAGATCAAGGAGTCGGCAGCCCGCCAGTACATGCGATGCTGGGAACGCTTTGGTAACAACGAGGAGGCTATCCGCATCTTCAATGTGGGCGAGCTCGACATGCTGGCCTCCTCCACCGTCAGCGACGCGCACATTACTGAACTAATGGCTCAGAAGCAAGCCAAGCCTGATATGACGCGCGCAGACGTGAAAAAGCTACTCGACGCGCTGCAGAAGCAAGAAAAGGCGCTTGTCGATAGTCAGAAGCAAGTAGACAACGTCACGTCCGTACTTGAGGACACGAAGACCGCACTCGACCTTGCGCAGCGCGAGGCACAGCATCTCAAGGATGAACTCGACACCAAGGCCCGGGCACTGACCGCAAAGCAGCAGCAACTGGACGGCTTGGATGACCTCTACAACCGTCGTACTGCAGGGATGAGCGACATGCAGAAAGACCTTGCAGACAAAGACAGGGAGATCAAGCGTCTGCTTGACGCGCTCGAGAACAAGAAGCCCGAAGTACAAGTGAAAGAGGTGCTTGTTACGCCTCCCGGCTTCACCTCGCTGGTCGAAGCGCTTGAAGAGAAAACAGCCGAATTTAAGAAGACGACGCAAGCCTTGGACGCACTGAAGCAAGAAGTAACCGAGGTTGAGAAGAACCGCGAGAAAGCCAAGGCTGCGCTCGCTGCCGCAGAAAAAGTGCATAAGACGATGGAAGGCGTTTCCGCCGCGTTCGAGTCCTTCGCTGGAAAGCTCACCGCCGCGCAACTGGCCGTCCAGGCATGCGACAGCCCTGCCGAGCATCGCACGATGCTGGAGACGTTGTCCGCGATGATGCGCAAATCGCAGAGCGAACTCGACGCATGGCTCGCTAAGTAAAAAGGGCTAAGACCGACCACGTGGCTGTGCGCCGTGAGGCGCACAGGATGACAAAAAAATTGATAACGACAATGTCAAAAAATACTCTAGACGCGATTGAGACCAACATCGCGTTACCGGCTTTCTTGGCCGAAAAGATCCAGCGCGAAAACTATTCGCTCACTGACGCAATGCACAAGGTCCTTGCGCGGTATCCCGACGCGGAGGGCGTGCTGGGCCTATCGCTGGACAATATGGAACTGTTCGATACGCACGCCGATCCGAAGGCGACGCTCATGAACATGCCGTTCCTAGCATTGTCCCCTACCCTGCCGGACCCCAGAGACTGGGATACGTTCGTCAACGGCGTCCTGCGTTCGCGAAAGGTGGAAGAGCTAACGGATAAGATGCCCGAAGTCGATGGCATGACCGGACGCGACATATTTCACAACAACAGCTCCTATGTGACGCTGCTTAAGGACGTGCTGCACATGAACGTCCTGGCGGCACCGCTGCTAGGTCTCTCGCTCGAACTCGCGCACTACCTCAAGGGTCTGCCGATGCGTCGCATCCAATCGGCGATCGGTGAGATCAAGTTCCCGCTCTATAGATGGCGGTTCGACGACAACATGTTCTGGACGGAATACCGCACGGGATGGCTGTCAAACGAGGCGGTCGCCCATTACCTCATGCGTACGGCGCAGCTCCCGCCGTCCACCTTGCCATTCAAGCACGCGTGGTCGGACCTTCGGCTTGACCGGGCTCAACGCGATGTCTACGCGCGGGCGCTTATGACACAAGGCTGCCGCGCTGCGACTGCGACCAATCTGTTCACGCTGAACGCAACAAAAGCACGGAACACCTACAGGGAGATCCACGGCGTCAGTTCACCGTGCGGCTGCAACCCGACGTCGCTCATCTGGTACGTCGAGCACCCGACACATCGTCTGCAGGGAACGTTCTTGGCATGGCTTTATCGCGCAGCGCTGGCCAACGGAGGCAACATCCCTGAGGCGCTTATCGCCTCTATCGACGTCGCCGAGAAGATGTTCGGCAAAGAGTTGGTCATTAGCCCCGACCGCGCGATCCACCTCACCCGAGCAATGGCGATCCACTCCCGGCTAACGATGACCCCGTGCCGGACCTGTAAGACCGAGTACATCCTCTCCAACGAGCAAGGAAGGATCGAACTGGCGAAAGACTTCTTCTGTCCGGGCTGCAGCTACAGTCTGAAGTCACGCTCCGCCAAAAAGCAGGCGAAGTCGAAGACCGAGTAACGATAACCACAACGGAGGGAGTTCGATCAATGTCCGAACAGTTTAGCGTTGAAGCTGGACTCGTCGTTTTCTCACGCGACGGCCGCGTGCAGTTTGGCTGGCTGGACCTTCAAACCGGCGCGTACTACGGCGAGGCCGATGGTCTGTGCATTGCCGATGCGATCGGCGCGATCGAATTTCACTCTGACGTGACGCACTGAGCCATGCAGGACTTCGCTTACCTCTTTCCGGACAGTGTCGCCGCGTGGCTCGAAGGCCGCGGCGACGCGAGGTTCCACCGGTACGAGAGGCACTACCGCGCTGATCGCGCGACCGTGCAGTCGCTGGACGCGTTCGACCTTGAGCAAAGCAACGTTCGCTTCGCGCAAAGATTCGGGTCAGGCAGGCGGCAGTTCGCGGCCGTGTCGAAAAGCAAGGCATTCGGCGCGCTCGCGACCTTCCTCATTCTCCTTTGGGGCGGCACTGCACTTCTCTCTTCCGTCGGCGCGACACAGCCCGTCGCCGTTGCTGCGGTGCTCGGCGTCGTCTTTATCGCCTTGCGGGTAAAGCACTTCCGAGCCCGCGGACAGCGGCGATAGCAAACGGTTGCGACCAAACAACGGTGCCGAATTTCAACCCATTACTGGGTATTACAATGCCTGCGCCGCCATTGGCCAACGGCATTCCCCAACGAGGAAAGCGGTTTCGCGGCGGACTTCCAAGTCGCCTTGACTTCGAACACCGCTGGATAAGATGAAAGTAAGCAGATCGCGGGGGCGACTGCAACAACTAGATCGGAAACAACAAATGACGATTCAGAAAAACTTCAAACTCTCGATGGCCGCGATCGCTGCATCGCTGCTGGTGGCTGCTTGCGGCGGCGGTGGCGGTAGCTCAAGCTCATCAGCTGCGCCCGCTACCGGCGCGAGCAGCCCTGCGAACACGGACACGACAAGCGGCGTTGCGCCGCAAACGTCGGCCAACACGCCCAGCTATGTCGCCGATTCCTTCCAGCTTGCTGCGTTCAATCAGATCAACGCCTACCGCAATGCGATGGGCGTTGGCATGCTAAATCAAGATCCGGTGTTGGACACGGCGGCACAGGCGCATTCGCGATACTTGTTCAGCAATCTGGCTAACGGGATGCTCACGGCATTGAGCCATGACGAAGTGGCGAGCAACGCCAATTACTATGGGGACACGCCGTTGCTTCGTGCACAAAAGGCTGGCGCACCGACGACTGAATGGATTGGCGAGAACATCGCGGCCGGCGTGCCGGGCGGAACCCAAGCCGCCGACGCCGCTGACTGCATCGGACGAGCGCTCGCGTCGGTCTACCACCTGGTCGATCTCACCTACACGCAGCAAACGGTCGGCATCGGCTACACGCCGGGAACCTCGTCCTACCCGATCTATACTTGCACGACCGATTTTGGAACGACAGCCGGTGTCAACGGCGCACCTGGAGCGAACACACTGTCGTCCGTTGGTGGACAGCAGATTTCGGCCACGGCGGTAGTTCATTCGCCATATAGTAACGAGACTGGCGTGGCTCTGGCGATGCGCGCTGAGGCTACGAATCCTGCTCCTGACTTGTCGGCACCCGGACGTCCGATTCTTGTCCGCGTGAAAGCAGCACAAGGCGTCGATACGCTGACGGTGAGCCAGTACGCCCTTACCGACAACACCGGGGCTGCGGTGGCTGCGCGTGTATTGGTGCCGTCCGCCGCCGTGGCAGGCTCGACGGCGACGACCGTGGCCGATCCGAACAAGCTGCTGCAAAGTGGAACTGCGGTTCTCCTTCCGCTGACTGCTCTCAAGGCCGGCACGACCTATACCGTGAGGTTCGCGGGTGCGCGCAACGGTACGCCCGTATCCACGTCCTGGAACTTCACGACAGGCGCCGGTCAGCAGAGCCAGTAAAAAGGGTTCGGCGAAGCGCACGACGCGCTATCGAACTTAAGCCCTAAGATGCAAGAAAACGCCCCGCTGATTGCGGGGCGTTTGCCTTTGTGAGTGCTGAATGCTTCGGGCTGGTCAGCCGCCGCAAGCTCCACCGCCGGTCATGCAGTCTTCGTTCCTGAAAACAGCGTAGGGACCGGCCCCGCCAACGTTCGCCCATGCTCCAGTGGCGTCATCCGTGGTACAGACGACTTCATAGACATTGCTTCGCGTGTAACCGTCAGACTTGGTCCAGTATTTCGTGCCGATAGAGTTGTTGTAGTACCACTGCGAATAGCCACGGGAGCTGTACCGAATGCGATTCGTCAAAGGACCCAGCGTGATCCCGTCCTGCGCTGCGCGCGCCGCACAGTTGGCTTTTGTGACGTCGTCGGGAGTCGTAGGGTTGTCCTGTGCTGGTGGCGTCACCGGCGGAGGCGGAGGCGGTGCATTGCATGAATAAATCCATCCGCTTCCGTTCCATGCCGGGCCCGAAGCGAACCCATACTGGCACGAAGGCTGCGGCGTGACGCACTGATACCTCACACCGACCTTCTGCCATGAATATCCGGGATCGCAACCGGGGGCGCGCGGAACACCCATAGGATTTTGCACCCACTCGGCGTTAGAGCTGATAGGAGCCGTCAGCACACCACCCAGCGTCGCAAGCAACGTCAGCGAGATTGCCGTCTTGATTCGCTTCATCTTCTTATTGGTTGGGGTAATTGCAGCCGACGTCGATCTGCGCCTGCAGGCCAAGCTGGTCTTGGACGAGGGTATTCGCTCCATCTGCGAGAACGTCGTATATCTGGAGGACCCATTGCGACCCGCTCCAGCCCATCGAAAAGCGCGCACCGGCGATCGGCGGATTATGGTTCGAGTAGTCAGTCGTTACTGATAGCGGCGTAATTCGGTACCACGCTGAGCCGCCGGGACCACATGCGGGCGGATTTACGCCCCACCCGTTGTACCAACCGCTGTACTGCGCGTCGGCCGACTGGTTACTAACGAGACTGCTGGCGCCGACCCAGTTTCCCCACTTGTTGCACACGTACATGAGGTTGTTGCGGATGGTCACGCCGTTCCAGCCGCAGTTGCCGGCGGCAGCGTTGATATTCGCGACGTTCGTGTTCACGACATTGGCGTTCACAGTTCCGCTGGAATTCACGTCGCCGACATTGATCGGTGCAGCGCCGGTACCTTGATAGTTCTGGACGTACAACGCGCCTTTTGTACGAACCGCCGCATTCACGCTATCGCCGTAGTACATAGCGCCGTTGTCGATCTGAAGACTGTTCCCCGCTTGCAACCTCATAACCTTGTTTGCGCCCAGCGTCACATTGCCGACGTTTTGCATGTCCTGATTATTGGCGTTCATCGTGCCGGTCAGCGGTAATGCGCCATCGCGCCGGTAGTACGGCGAGTTACCGTCCGCGCCAAAGCCATTGATCGCGAGCACCATCCCAGGCTTGCTCCCAACGGGATTGGGCACCGTCCACTGTCCATGAATCCCGGTAATCGTGGCTGGCGTGCGGTTTGTCGAGTAGCCGAACTGTGCTCCCCCCGCAGCCGTGAGCACGCCTGCACCGGCGATGTCAGCCGTCTTGTCCTTCATGCTGATCAGCGGCAAGCTCGGATAGATCTGCGATGCAATATGGCAGTTGCCCGCTGCGGTGGAGCAGTTGTCGGGCACGATCGACAGCGCTATCTGGTAGGTTCCACCCCAAAAAGGACCGTCCTTGAACGAGACCTTGTTGTTAGCCTGCGCGCTCAACTGAGCGAGCGTGGGCGCGGCTATCGCAGTCGACGTCGTCTGCGAAAACCCTGCGGGGATCAACGACGCGTAGTTGTTAGTGATGTAGCTGCCAAGCGCCGAGTTGATCGACGCAATGTTCTGCCCTTCGATCTGGAGCAGGTTCTGGCGCTTGGCAGAAATGTCTTCCTTGATTCCCTGTACCGTCAGCAAGGCCGCGCCGACGAGGACGATCAACATCTCAAGAATGCTTCCCATGTCGGCGGCCTGCGCTTAGGTACGGGTGGTCCAGAGCGCCATCGAAGCCATAGAGCCATTCGAAGCGCAGGCGGTCGCAACCGTCGACGGGTTAAACGTCGTGGTCGGCGAGAAGATCGTCGTGCCGTTCACCGTCACCTGCGTGTACACGGTGACGAGCGCGGCCGCGCTCAGCGAGCAAACCGTCGATGTCACCGGGTACGTCAGGACCAACGAATCGTTGGAGGTCACGAGCGTGCCAACGGCAGCCGTCACCGTGCCATTAAACATCCCCTTGACCGACGACTTATCCGACGCGACGCGCGAGCCCGCCGAATCAAACGCGTGGTTCTGAGCCAGCACCGTAAGCGTCTCGGCCGAGAAGTCGGCGTCGTTCTGCGTCGCGTTCAGGATCCCGGTGTGGAACATCTGCGCTTCGCTCTTGAACTGCGACGAATGAATCAGATCGAGCACGTACTTGCCGCCGGCATAGACAGCCAGCGCGAGCAACGCCGCACCAGCCATCACTGCCCCTGCTTCAATCATGGACAGCTCGCCCGACTGCTTGGTCGCGCGCGCCATCTTGAGCATGCGTGCGCGGCGCGCCTTGATCGGGTCCATCTCAATCGCGTCGATCGCGACTGCTTGTTTGTTCTCGTTGGTCATTTTGTTTTTTCCTTAATTGCTAGATGCGGCGGGATTTCCCGATGTGAGATTGACGGCACCCGTCACCACGTACGAACCGATGCCGAGGGTCAGAAACAATGCAGCGGCGAAGCCGAGAAGCATGAAGTGCGTCATTCGTGCGTTGCGCTTGACTGCTTCAACGACGCGATCAAGTGACTCACGGCCAAGGCTCTTGATAGCGGCTTCAAACTGATCGCGGCCTGCAGCGTCAGTGATCGTGTCGACAATCGTGACCGAGAAGATGCCGGTGTCGAGGGCGCGCATCGGCTCATCGGACCGGGCCGTCAAGCGTCGATCCATGATCTTCAGATGCCAGCGCAGCCACGGATCGGCTGTCTTGAGCAGCCTGTCGAGCGCAGCTCGCAGCGTAAGGTTGGAGTCGAATAGGCCTGCAAGCGAAACGATGAGCAGCGCCGCGCGAAGGTTGCGACGATTTCGCCAAAGCAGCGGCATGCGGTCGAACTTGTCCCGCAGAGGCCCGGACCAACGCTTTAAGCTCGTGAAGTAAGCGAGCACAAGGCCGATGATGGCCGTGAGCGTGAGCCACCAGTACTGGTAGCAGAACGTGTCGACGTGATACAGGAACCGGCCAAGATCGGGCCATTCGTCGAGCGGGCGGACGTCGAGCACCTGCGGGAAGATGACGCCGCCAAACAGCATGCAGTACGCGTACATGTAGACCAGCAGCAACGCCGGGTAGGCCATCTGCACCGAGGTTGTTGACGACAGCACGCGCTTAGCCTTCGCCGCCATTTCCGCGAGTTCGAAGCCACGCACGACGGAGTCTTGGCGCGAAGATTCATCGGCAATGTCCAGCAGCGCGTACTCGTCGCCGGGGATGAATGGCTTGATAGCGAGCGAGAAGCTCTCCCCGCGCTGCATAGTTTCCCGGATGCTGGAGAACACCCGCCATTCGAGCTTGCCGCGCGTGCGGCTGCGCTTTTCGTACGTTTCAAGCCGGTCGAACAGCGTCTCGGTGTTGCGCAGGCCCTTTGCGGCGATATCGAGACGCGTCTCGCGGTAGAAGTCCTCGCGGACTTTCTGAAACCGCCAGCGCGCGACGACCAACTGCTGCCGCTTGGGCAACATCTTTGCGAACGTGGTGAACATGGAGGACCAGTGTTAGACCATCAAACCATCGACGCCGGGCATCACGCGGTACTGCGCGAACGACTGCATCGAGCGATTAATGAATTGTGGGTCAATCAAACCGCGCGAAGCCTTGAAAAGAGCGTGTTCATATAGCGTCTTTCCATTCATATCGGCGTTATCGAACCCGGTTCGCCGCGCACCGCGCCAAACTTTGCGGGCGCCGGCCCAGTCGCGCTCGGCTACGCGCTCCAGAAACTCGGGCGTCGGACGATAGAGTTCGGCGGCCAACGAGGGGCGCGTTGTGCCCCCCGCGGCCTTGCCATTGCGCGTGAACAGCCCTTTCAGTCGGCAGTGCTCGCAGCCGTCATAGTTGCGGCACGCCATCCGCGAGGTGTCGAGGCCAAACTTCGTGCGCAGCAATTCGAGGTCGGCTTTCGGCATGACGTCTTCGGCCGGCAGCTTGCAGTGCTCGCAAAGCGTCGGAATCAGCTTCTGGTTACCGACCGCATTAATGAACCCTTCCGAAGCCAGCTCGTCGATCGGAAGCTGCAGCCGCCCGCCTGCCATACGCATCACGGCCGCGATGATGTCGCCGGCGTGCAACGAAAAACGCACTGGGTGACCGGTCAGCGCTAGTTCGGCCACCAGCCCCATCACCACTCGGTCACGCACTTCGCCGATGGTCAAATCGTCCGGGTCCTGTCGCATCAGCGTCCGAATCACCTCCGCGTACTTGCGGTTCGCCTCGTCGTCGGTCTCGTCCGGGCGGCGAATGATTGAGTAGTCCGACAGCCACGGCATCGGATATTCCGACGGCTCGTTCACCGCGAACTGTTTCTTCAGTTCACGATCCGGCAGCATGTAAGAGAGCGCGCGCAGCGTCGTTGTCTTGCCTGAGCCGGTCTCGCCAGTGAGCGCCGTAATGCCGCCGCTCACATAGTTGAGCGTCTCGATCAACTCCAGCTGGCTCTTCTCGAATCCCATGTCCTTCGGCAGCAGCACCGAATAGTTCTTGAAGTTGCCGTCGAGCAGACGCAGCGTGACGTCATACCCGCCCACCAACGGCGACGACTGCCAGCGCAAGTTGACCGTGTCCGTCTTGACGACCAGCGGGATCATTGCCGACTGCGGCGCGCTCGGCTGAAAACTGTTGCCGGAGTTGGTATTGCGCTGAACAAGATCGCTGTACGCAGCAAACAACGCGCGACGCACGATCGCCTTGGGCATGCGGCTGAACGTGTACATATCGCCGTTCACGCGGAACCGGATTTCGACCTCGTTGTGGAATTCGCGTGGTTCGAAATGAATGTCGCTCGCGCCGTATGCGTGTGCGGCCTCAACGATGTCGCGGAAGTTGCCGATCGCGCGGCTGGATTCGCGGACTGTGGAGTTCGCGGCAGTCGCGGCCTTACCCGAGTAGATGGCGGCGATCACACTTTCCGTCGCGATCATCTCCTCGCGCACAAGGATGTCGTTGTTGCCGAGATCCTTGATGAAAGTAGCGTATTGGGCCTTCTCCGCAAACCGTGCGGTGGCCACCGTGATCGCCACGCCCGGTTGCAATTCGACGGCGACGAACTCCTTGCGCGCAGCCGCCGGAATGCGCAGCGCGGCGTCGTCGTCAGCGACGGTCAGCACGCGCTTGAAGTCAGGCAGCGAATCGGGCGACACGAGTTCCGGTCGACCCGATGCTAGCCCCCCACTCGCAGTCTGCTCGTAGTCGTCCGCTGCGTATTCCTGCGCGGCCATAGTCGGCGTAGCCACGGCCTTATGTTCGCTCGGACTTGCTGGTCGGTGTGGCGCAGGTTCCGGTTGCTCACGGAACCGCTGGGCGTTAGCGTCGCTCGCGGCGACACCCGCGTGCCCGATCGATTCCAATGGCGCTCCTGCAGAGTCGGGCTGCGGCTGTTCGATCTCGGGTTCAGCCTGAGGCTCAGTTCGACCTTGCGCACCAGACGGCGCAGCCTGTGCCGTCATGGTTTCTTCGTTCACCAAGTGACCGCCCTCCCTAGCGGCCATCGCAGCAGACATGCTCGCGTAGCTCGGTCGCTCAAAGCTCGGCGGGACGAACGGGCTAAAGGCCGGCTCGTCGTCGGCCGCGTCACCTTCAGACCCCGACTGCGTCTGCACAGGCGGCACCGGCCCGCGCCAGTCATCGTCAAGCTCAGTGCTCTCGACGTCTTCCACATCGCCGCCCGATAGGGCGCGACCAAGAAACATGACTTGGGGATTCACCGCACGGGTGCTCAGGGGCGACTCATCACTCCTCGGTTCTACAGAGGCTCTGCCTGCCGCTTTCCTCTTCGCCGCGACCGGCTCCGGAGACCGAAACTTCGGCTCCGCACTGCTACCCGGCTCGACGAAGCTCGAACGCGGCGCGCGAAACCGCTTCAGGAAACCACCGCGGGGAGCGTCTGGCGCGCCCTGCTCTTCTTGTCCAAACAGACCCATTGCTTATTTCCCAAACGGTACGAAGGTGGAAGCCGTCGATGAGACGCCGCCCGGAGGAAGCGGCGACGACAGATCCGTGATCGCCCTGACGGCCGGCGAATCCGGGAGCGCGACGGCGGGCGCGTCCGCAGGCGCTACGATCGTCTCCGTCCACTTGTGCTTGCCGTCAACTAGATTGACCGTGAAGCCGTCGATGGACGCTACCGTCCAACCGTTCAGCAGTCGACTTCCTTGGCGTGCCGTGTAGGTCGTGCCTTGGTAGTCATAGAGCACGTAGGACCCGGACATGTCGGAGTACGCCCCAACGAAGGTCGCGGGAATGACGCGCCTGGGCGGCGCACTGGGCCTGCGCTCTGCTTTGGGCGCTGCCGGTGGCGCCGCGGTCACCGGCGCAGGCGTCGGCGCACCAAGCGGCGAAGCAAGGCCGACGCCGTTGCCAGGTGCCGCTGATCCGCCTTGGCCACCTTGACCACCCTGCGGACCGCGCATCGAGTCGACAAGCTTTGCGCGCGCGAGCTTGTCAATGTCGTCCAGCGTGAGATGACTTTCCTGCGAGATTGCCGCGCCCGCCACGAACATGAGCACACCGAAGCAGGCGGCTCGTGCAGGCCACTTAGTTGAGAACATAGTATTTACCCTTCGCAGTGAAATGCACCCCGGTACCGTCCTCTTTCAGCTCGACGTCGAGGGTGTCCAGTGCCATGTTGTCCGGCAGGCGCGCGAGCAGCGCGCTTTGCCATTTGTATCCGTCGATCTGCCACGTGCCGCGCTGTACGAGCGGCCCCTGCACTTCGCCAGCCATCGGCTGACGAGCGATAAGGCGCTCCACCGGCTTGATATCAACGATGTAGCCGTGGCTATCGAGCGTGTCGGGCTTAGTGGAGAGTTTCTGCGGGTCGGTCTGCAACGCTTTGATGAGCGCCTGCTGAGTCGGCCACGTCTTTTGCTCAGCGAGCGCGACCCGTTCCGCGACCGTGACCTCGGGCCCACGCGCGTTCAGATGCCAACCGTCGGGGTTGAAGACGACCGGACGCAGCGACTCTGGCGCGCGTGCATCAAATTCCTTGAAAGTGCCGCCCTGCCGCTTGTAGGTTGCGACGCAAGGACCCGCGATCGTGCAGGAGGCCTTCTGAAACTGCCATCCCGCGACGTTCGTTTCCTGCGCGCCGAAACTCGCCAGCAGCTTCGGGGCAAGCTGGCTCGCAAGCGGAGCAGGCGCGGCAAGCGTGCGCACCACCGCCGACTGATATTCCTGCATGAATGTCGGCGGCGGCGCTGGCGGCGGTGGCGGCGGATTGAGCACGTCAATCAATTGCTTGCCGCCAAAGAACACCGCCGCAAGGATGACCAGCAACGGCACCGTCGTCGGCACGGCGACCGGGATCTTTTTGATGAGGCCGACTTTGCGTGCAACGATCAGCTCGCGCAGATCGAATACCTCATCGACCGCATGGAGTTGCGCGCCATGGCCGAGCGTCGCGAGTTCGAGCCCCGCCTTCGCACAGGTGTCCTCGATTGCTTCGCGCTTGTCGGCGAGCGCGTTGAGTGCGACCGCCTCGTCAAGCGCCACCGCGCCGCGTTGCACCAGCACCAGATGCACGAGTTCATCGTTCTGGATGAGGACAAGCACGGCGGGCCGTCGCCAGACGCGCTCAAGCGACGCGATGCGCGCGGCGGCGGAATAGAGCTTCCCGCCCTTGCGCTGCCCTGCGTCAAGCTCGCAAAAGCCGACAATGGTCTCGCCCTTCGACTTGAACTCGGCGTAGTGCGTCGCGCCGGACTCCTCGACGTAATGGCGGCGCTCGGCGCGGGCACCCTTAGCAGAGTAGGCGCGCCAATCCAGCCCAAATACGAGCTTCGCGCCCTTTTCTCCCGGTAGGGATTCGAAGTGCATAGGCATGCTTACCCCGCGCTCACATCGACGGGACGACGGTCGCCGTCAGCATGATCACCTGGAACGTGCGACCCTTATTCCACGCACCCGACAGACCCCCGATGCCGTTGTTGCTGCTGCCGTCGTAGCGATTGCCCACCGCGCCGTACAGCACAACCGTCTGTCCATCGGACAGCGCAATGGTCTGGTCATCCTTGTTGCCGATGATGTCGGGCAACTGAATTTGCTGCAGTGTGTCGCCCGAGCCGGTGCTGATGGTCGTGAACGGACCATTCAGCTTCGAGCTATCGCTCCAGTAGGACAGGATGATTTGGTTATGGTCGTTGACCGACGGCAGGATGTTCACGAAGTCACCGACCGTCACCGAACCCGGTTGCAGACCCGGCACGCCAGCAGTACCGCCCGAGATGGAACCGAGGCTAGGCGTCGTCGCGGCGAGGTAGCCCTTCGTCTCGAAGGAGCCGATGGACACCGGCAGGCCGTTCAAGGTCAGCTTCGTCTGGGTGTTGTCCTGAACCGTTTTGCCGAACGCGTTAAGGCCGCTGACGATGGCGTTGGTGCCTTCCATGGGAGAGCCCGGCTTCAAGACGGACAGGCCGACAGTGCCCCCAATCGCGGTGGCCAACGACGTAGGCGAAGCGACCGTCACGGCGTAGCGCTTCAGCCCGTCCGAGATCCGGTTGAACACGATGTCCGCGCTCACGCCCGCTTGCGACGAATTACTGAGATCAACTTGCAGGGTACGGACGCGCAGGGCGACTTGACGCGTCGAGATCGCGTTCTCGCGCGCGAGCAACGCGCCCATGCGATCGACGGCTTCCTTGGTGTCGTGAACCATCACCAGGCGGCTTTGTGGATTGACCACGACTTCGCCGAGCGGCGACTTCAGCTTTTCCAGCTCCGACTGGATGATCGCAATCTGGTCAAACGTGCCATCGCGTCCGGTCGAAGTGATCGACGAGAAAGACCCGGTATTGCCCGACGTGCCGCCCGTGGTGCCACCGGATGCCTGGTTGCCGGTCGACGTATCCGTGCCCTTCGACATGGTGGACTTGATGGACACCTTGCCCGGGATCGCCGCGATCGTGAACGTCTTGGTGACGAACCGGCTGATGGAAATGGTGCTGCCATCGAACGTCCAGTCAAGGCCCAGGTTTTCCGTTACGCCACGCAGATACGCGCCGACCTTGCAGTTACACGCCTGCGCATAAACCGGCTCGACATTGGACTTCCCCATCGCTTGAGCCGGCATCGGGGCACCCTGCCCGCCACCATTGGTTCTGGGAATCAAGGCGTCGCGCGGAATGAAGACGTCCGGGCTCAGATGCACCGGATAACCGGTAGCTGTCGAAACCAGCGTCGCGATTTTGGACAGCGGCAGGTTGCCCGGAAAGACAACCGACTTTTCTCGGAAGACCGCGGGGAGCGTGGCTTCATAGGCGACCGGCACCAACCGGTCGCCGAGGAACGCGGTCGGCACTTCTTCAACAAGCGACATCGACTCAGGCCCGTTGCCCATTGCGCGCGTGGCTTCGGCGTTCGTCGCGTCATAGGCATGGTTCACATCGGATTGCGACACGGCGCAGCCAGTCAGCGATGCAGCCACGAGAATGGCAACGGCAGATTTGATTTTCGTGAGACGCATGGCGGTTACTCTTGACAGTTGGCTGCGCGTGCGACGACGCGGATAACGTTGTTGGTGTGCTTACAGACGCGCGTCGGAGTGCGCATGTGATTGGTCGCCTGCATCACCTGCGTGAGCACAGACTTGAAGTCGCCTGAGAACGTCGCGTTGAACTCGAGTGGCAGGTCGTCATCGATCTTCCAGGCGAGTTGCCAGCCCTGCTGCTGCAGCCAGCGATCGAGCGCGTTGCGCATGTTGATGTCCTGCGGCGTGATCGAGAAAGACAGAACTCCGCCGGGCGCCGTTGCTCCAGCTTGCGACGGCACAACTACCGGAGCGACATCGAGCGAGCCAACCGGCGACGGCGCGGGCGCACCGGGAAGTGCAACAGGAGCGGAACCGCTGGTTGCGGCCTTAAGTGCAGCAGCCGCAGCAGGAGCGGTCGCGGCAAGATCAACGGAAGGACGAGCAACCGGTGTCACCATCGCCATTTGAGCAACAGGCGGCTTCGCGGCAGGCGCGGATAGCAGCTGCCAGCCGTCGCCGGGCGGCGGTGCAAGGCGAGACTGGTCGGGGTCCGCTGCGGCAAGGCCCGACACCGTCGTGAGTGCGAGGCACGCGAACAAGTGAGCCACCATGCGCGCGGTGCGATGCGTTTGAAGAGAAAAAGTAGGCGTCATGTTGGTCAGTTCGCGCGTTGCAGGCGGCGGTAAATGTTGTTGGCGTAGATAAGCTGCTTGTTCGAGGAAACGGCGTTATAGGCACCGACCGCTTTCCATGTCGGACCGAACTGCTTGATGTTCGAAGCCAGGATCCAGGTCCCCACATAGGCGTTCACGCAGGCATCGAACAGGTGTTGCCGGGTGATGCCGAAGCGCCCCAGTTTTGGAAGCCAGGACGAGTTGATCTGCATCAACCCAATGTCCTCGCTTCCATCGGTATTGCGGTTCGTCACATACGGGCGCATACCTGACTCCTGCTGCGCGATGGCGCGTACCACTTGAACGCTGACGCGGTGATAGCGCGCGGCATCGTCAAGACAGTCGGCACGCGCATGCACGGAGACGGCCGCGCAAAGCAGCGTCGAGATGCGAATCAAAGTCCGGTTCATGACGCGGGCCGATCGAAGAACCGCACATCATGTTTGCGCAGCACGTTGACAACGTTGCCGTCGGCGTTGACGATGAACTGGTCGGCGGTGCCGTTGAATTTGTAAAAGCGGCCCTTCTGCTCGCCCGAGCCCATGTGCGCCACGTCGGCGACCGTCACTTTGCCGACGGTGTCAGCGAACTTGAAGAACGTCGAACCGTTTTCATCAAACACGCTTTGCAGAGCCGCCTTGTTCGCGGTGTCGAACTCATAGACGGTTCCGGCGACACGGGCGACTTCGACCTTGTCGGTGCCGTTGGAGATCGTGAAACGCTCAGCGCGGTTGAACGTCACCACGTCGGTCGCGTCATCCCACTTCGGACGCAGCGACTTGCCGTCTTGTCCGGTCACCTTCAGATCAGTAGCGGGCTTGGCGGAGAACTTGATTTGAATGTGGCTGTCGTCACCGTCGCGGATCGCCAGCGCGCCGAGCTTCGCGGCCAGGACGGACCCCGATGCGGCGGGCGCGTCCGCGTCGGCTTTCTTTGCGATATCTGCGATCGGGTCCGCACCGGGAGTCACGCTCGACGAGGCGGCGGCCGTAGTTGCAGCGACCTGCGACACGGGCGCAACATAGTTCACAGCGACCGACTGCGGAGCCGAGCGGCGAAGTGTTACATGGTGAGAGTTGAAATCGACGTCGGCGTACAGGTCGGACGCGGCCACCAACCGATCGAGCGACTGCATCCAGTTCTCGCCATCACGTGTGCCGAAGCTCGCCGAGGTCGTCAGATCGATGTCTTTCTGTGCCGATCCCGTCCAGCCCTGCGGCACCAGCGCTTTAACCAGTTGCGCGAGCGGCAGCGTGGCGTTCAAAGGCCGCGTGCTTTCGAGGCTGCTGCGCGGTCCGATGAGCGCAAGGCGGCCAGAGAAGCCAGAGAAACCGGAGGGCGTGTCGCTGCGCGCCTTGTCGCCAATGAAGCGATTGGCCTTCTTCCAGTAAGCGGTGGCGCTCGAGCCGCCCGCCGAGTAACGGATCACCTCGGGCGTGCCCGGCACAACGATGTACGGTCCTTGGCTGTGCCCACCGTCCACGCGCAGGGACTGCCCCGCACGCGGCTGGAAGTAGGTGTCGCTGCCATCGTTGAACACGAGCGCCGGTCGCTCAAGCACATTGCCCGCGATCTCATAGTCAAAGTCGAGCGGGTCTGTGCCAGCGGCCGCTGCATTGAGCGTGACTGCGGCAAGCGCGAGAGTGAGAAGAGAGAGCGTGTGCTTCATAGACCGCGTTCGATTTGAGAGAGGTGCTTCACGAAGCGCGCGAGGTATTCGCGGCCCGGGGCGGGATTGGCGCTGTGGTAGTACGCAACGGCCTTCACCGCGGAGTGCGTGAGGCGGTAGTTCTCGTTGAGGATGTCTTCGGCGATGCGGATGTTGGTCGCCGGCGCAAGGGCATCCCATGCACTCGCGAAACGCTTGCCGTGGTATCCCCAGTTCACTTGCATGATGCCGACGTCGAAGTTCGATCGGCCGTTGCTGATCAAATAGCGGACCGCGCGATACGCATCTTCCCGGGTGCGAAAGAAGAACCCGCGACCGGCGACGTTCAACGTCCACGGCCATGCACGACCGTTGTATGCGGACTCATTGAGTGCGATACCGGCGAGAATCTTCGGATCGACGGACGTGTGCATCGCGTCGAACGGCGCCTGAGCAGACGCACATGCCCATCCCCCACGCCGCTCCGTGATGCTCGCTTGGGCCTCATCAGTAAAAGTCGCGGGGCGCAGCCAGCCCGCCTTCACGAACAGGCTTTCGAGGTTGACAGCCGATCCGTCGATGCTGATCGCAACACCGCTAGCGGTGGCCTCGACCGTTTGGCCCTCGAATCGGTTAGCCCACGCGAGAAACGGCTTCAGCCCACATGCGTACACCGGCTCGCCCGGCAGCTCGACGATTGCGCGTTTGATGCCGTCATCGAGCACGATGCGCGTCGGGCTGATGATCGAATCGATGATTGCGGCATGTGCGCCAAACGCCGCGACGGACAGGCATGCCGCCGCAAGAGCCTTAGTCATGGTACGGCTCCATGACGATGTCCTGCGTTACCTGCACCAGGAACTTCTGGCCCGGCTCAACAGTGATGGTCGGCGGGATATTCTGGTTGCGCTGCATGACGGTTTGGGCCGTCGCGGCCGCCACCTGCCCCGCCGTGTCACCGTAGGTAGTAACGCCGTTCGGGGTTGCCGTCGTCGCCGTTTGCGAACTGCTGTCGAACGCCTTCAGCAGAATCGCCGTGATGAAGCCCGCGCCGAAGATCTTCAGAAAGTGGTTGTTCACATCGCCCGAGAATCCGGCGTAGCCGTTCTGGTCGGCACCTTGCATGCCGTTTAGCGGCACGCTCTTGCCGTTGGGCAGGCGCAAACTCGTCGATGCAACAAGCAGGCGCTCCTGGCCAACTTTGACGTCCGCGCTGTACATGCCATTGATGAACGCGCCCTTCGGAATCATCAAGCAGTCGCCGCGCAGGCTGTCATACACGTCCTCGTCCACCATCAACGCCACGCGACCCGGCTTGTCCGAGTTCAGCCCTTCGACCGTCTTGACGTGGATGACGTGCGGCGGCGTCAACGTGCAACCGGTCGACCGGCCATTGAAGGTTGTGCGTTCGATGCCGCCGCGCGAACCCGCATCGCGCAGGAAGGCGCGGTCGCGATCTTCGGGTGCTTGGCCCTGCTTCGCCAAGGCGATCGCCATCGCATCGGGGGTGTTGGCTCCCGCAGCGTTACGGGCAGCTCGTACCTCGTCCAACGAAGGGACGCCAGCGGGCAGTGCACTAGTGGGGTTCGCCGAACGCGACGCGCCTGCCTGTTTGAAGATGGAGGACGTATAGATCGCGTCTTGCGCCGCTTGGCGCGAAAGCTCGCGCGTGTCCGTGCCCGAGCCTGCGACTTCTTCCTTGAAGTCCGCACCCGTTAGCATCGGTTTGACGGCGGGCTTCGGAGCCGCTGCTTCAGAAGCCGCGCGCGCGGCAGCTTCCGACGCTGCTGCGTCGCGCTGCTGACGGATCATCTGGTCGATGTCGTTATTGTTCGCGGCAGTGGGCGCTTCCGTACTCGACTTAAGCGCGGTCGCCTTCTTGATGCGCGCCTCTTCGTCGGCTTTGTTCGTCGCCTGTAGCTGGTAGTAGAAGCCGAGGCCGCCGATCACAACCGCAGCCAGAATGCCGATGCTCATGATCGCATTGCGCGGCGTCTTGCCTTTGACGAGGGTTTCTTGCTCCGCGGTAGGCGTAGCCGAGTCCGGTTTCTTGGCCACGATCAGAACACCCCAAGCAATCGGCGGCGGCCGCGCGTCACCTTGACTTCGTCCTTGCCGGAACGCAAAACGATCTCTTCGGCAAGACGCTGCAAGACAAGAAAGTCTCCGCGGCGAATGAAGTTCGCAACGACGCGATCGCCATGATCGAGAATGAACGGAACCGGCCACTCCTGCGCTTTGGCAGGCATGCGCATCCAGACCGCATGGCCGTCGTCAAAGACGGTCTCTGGCGTGAACTCGGCGCGGCCATCCACGCTGTAGTCCCAGTTCAGCTTGTCCGGCGCCACACTGATGCTTCCCGAATCGGCACCGCCGCGAGCACCGTCCGCCGTCGCGTCGTCGCGCGCGCTGACGCGGGCCATCGGCGCGCGCGGGTATTGGAAGCGCACGGTCTGATAGAACATCCCGCCCGCCGGCGATGCGATAAGCGTGAAGTCGTACTCGCGCAGATTCGTGGTCAGGTGCAGCGTGTTGACGAGGTCGGCCTTGTGGGGCTTGATGAACACATGATTCATCTTGTCGTCATCGATCTCCCACTGGACGCTGTCGCCCATCGCCGGGTCGGCAATCAGCTTCTCGCCCTTCTCGAGCTCGATCGTCGTCAGCTTGAGCGGTGCGGTCAGCACGCGGTAGATCTGGTCGCGGCTGTACGGAAACACGCCGATGCGCGCGTCGCCCGGCATTGTCAGCGGGGCTGCCCCGCCGTTGAACGGATTGATTGGGCTCATCGGGTCGCCAGCAACCATCGCGGCATTAAACGCCGAGTCGCTTGCGGCTTTCTTGGCCGCAGCCGGTTGAGCAAGGAACGCCGCGCACGCAGCGAGAACGCACATGCCGATGACCGGCCGTTTGTGGATAGTGGTTGCGGTCATGCTTATGCGGTCCGCTCAAGGCGGAAGAACGGAATGAAGATGCCGAAGGGGTTCGTCGTCAACGCCTGCTCAGCAGTAGGCGCGACGATTTGATAGCGCAACGTGAGTGCGTATGACTTCACGTCCGGCTTGCCGGTCGCGCCAGCCTGCGAGGTGGTCGTCGTGAACTCAACCAGAACCGTCGAGTCTTCGAGCAACGCGATATTGCGCACGTCGACTTCGCGGATCAGCTTCGGGTTGGCAGTGATCTGCTGGAACGGGGTGTCCGCCTTCAGCCAGTCGCGGAATTGACCGGCTGCCGCGCCGATCATTTGCGCCTTTACCGCATTGATGTTGGCAGTCATGCGCGATGTCTCGAGGCGGTCCGACAGCACCGGCTCGATCGTGAACCAGCGAACGGCCATGTCCTTGACGGTCGTCCGCACAGCTTGGGAGTCGGGCTTGTAGGCGACGAGCTCGGTCACGATCGGGTGACCGCCGGTATCGGCCGAGACGCCCACAACGCGAGTGACCGAAGGCGGAGGTTGCCGCGTCCAGACAGCACCGGCCGCGACGATGGCGAGGCCGAACGAAATCAGCATCCAGCGGTTAGCTTCGAGCGTGAGCCTCGTGCTCGTCTCGAAAATCACCTTGCTCGGATCTTCCTCGGCATATGAGCCGGGGGCCGTGGACAGCGCGGCCCGACGCTTGTTCTTGAAAAGACGCATGGCAACCCTTTGGAATGGTCACCATTGAAACAGCGCGAGCGTCCTTTTTTTAGCGGAAAGGCGGGTGGTTTTGTGCGTCATTGCACGGTTACCACCGACGACCTCTGTTAACCCGTCATGTAGGGGGGGGTTATCATGATGAAGCGCATTTTCGGAAAGGCGCTGTTTTTTGTGCATGTTTTAGCTGCACAACGGGCCGAAAATAGGGGTGTGATCCTCGCGACCGCCGTTCAAAGTGTGACAAATTGCAGAAAGTCCTAACTTGTCACAGTTATTCGCCCAGATTTTCCCTTTAAAAAACAAAGTGTTACGAGAATCCGCCGCTGGAAAGCGGCATATCAGTGATATGACGCGCTCTGTTGGGACAGGCCGGCGCAGACTTACGACCTTAGAAGCCCATAGCTAGGCAGCAGGGCACTCGTTGTCTTCTAACTTCCACCTTGTGAAGCCGTGCACGTCAAACAACCACTGACCAAACAACAGTTTCTCTTTTATCGCGCGAAACCGTCCGGAACTGTATGACGATACTGAACCGCCGCTTTCAGCATAGGCCCCCACCAGCGCATCCAATTCACGCCGTCCGAATACCTTCAATTCAATTGCAGAATCATCTTGGGCAGGACCGGCCTGTTTGTCGGCCGTCGGCCATTGCTCACGCTTCGGGAGGTCCACGTCGGTCACGTCATTGCCGCTCTCCCATACGGCTCGCATGTACCCACCCGCGTTCTTGATGTTTCGCTTCTTCTTAACCTGTCGCTCGACGTATTCGACCGCGCGGGACACCTTGTCCTGGTCTTCCTGCAACCACGCAACCGCGAGGCGATCCGCAATGTTCAGCGCGCGAAGTCGTGCGTAGAGTTCCGACTCCTTCAATCGTTGTACATCTTCGGAGTCGGCATTGTCGTACATTGACTTCTGCGGGTTCTCTTCCACCAAGAACCGAATCTTCGTCACCTTCCTGCTTTCTCGTTGATACTCTGGCTGCACAAGGATGTTGGAAACAGCATTAACTTCGCTGACTGCTCGACCGACGACGTCGCGGTTGAAGTGCTTGAACGTGTCGTATACCCCGGCTTCCGCATTGAGCAGCTTCCGCCAGACCTCAACCGGGATCCAACCAGTCGAGCCCGTCTTCTTGAATCGCAGGCAGTTCTCCCATAAGGCCAATCCGAACTTTCCGTTGAAGCGCTTCTGCATCCCGACGTTCACGATTAAATACACGTCCGGATTAGCTAGTCGTTCGGAGAGCGCGCGGCTGTACTCATAAGTACAAATGCCGTCGCGAATGTCCGCAGCACTCAGCATGGTCGTTACGCCCCATGGAGAGTCGTCGACGGCGTTCAAAAGGTCGAACTCAACCGGCGTCGTCGCTATCTGTTTTAGTGACTTTTTCAATGCGGCGGTGTTCTTTGAGTCGAACCCGAGCATTTCGCTGAGCAACGCAACTGGGATACGGTGAACCTGTTCCTTGAGTAGGTTGTCGTAAGCGTTCGCCAGCAGGACGTTCACCAGCTTGCGGTCTAAAAGACCAAGTGCCCCACCGACGTGCACCGTGCCTACGTGCTTGCGCAGTTCCAGCGGGAGCGCCTGCCGTTCGGCGAGCATGGTTAACGTCTTGGGAAGTCGCTTCCTGGTGTCAATGGTCGGCACGATGTGTCGCATTTACGATTTGTACGTCCGTGATTCTAGAACGGAAAGGTCGAGATCTCAAATAGAGATTCCCGACCTTTGGATAACGTAAATGTTCTCAATACATGCCCGATGATGGGCGTCGTGCCGAAGATGCGTAAGGTCGGGGTTTGTGGGGCGAGCTTGGCCCTTTGCTGCCCGCGATGCGGATATTGTCACGAGGTTGACACCTGCTAAGGCCAAAACACCCCCATAAACACCGACCTTTCCATTGAATTGCCCAGAGTAACGTATGCTAGCTCCCCATAAACCCCGACTTTACGAGGCGTTTGACTCCTTTTGGGCCGAAGGCTTGCCCACAAACACCGACTTGAAGCCGCCGCTCGGACGCGATCGGGGGCGCAAAAGCCTGCCGCTAGAGTTCAGTTCGTGATGCCCCACAAACCCCGACCTTTCGCGGTCCGCCGATGATCGGCATAAACGCCCCATAAACCCCGACTTTTCAGACCAAATCAGTAGATGTCAGACGGCTTTCGCGCGGCCGGTGCGAAGTAACGCTGCTCCCCACAAATCCCGACTTTTGGGCTCCGGCCTCAGTTTAAGCAATCTCCCGCCGCAAATCGGCCTTGACCGACGGGCAACTACCGCACGTCGGCTCGAGTCCGAAGCGTCGCCCCATAAAGGCCGACCTCTGCCCCACAAACCCCGACCTTTGAGGTCAGGACTGTGCCGACCGGCGGAAAGCCTGATGGCGCAAGGGCAGCTGCGTTGGACAGCCGTTAGGAAAGTCACCCCATAGACGCCGACCTTTCCCCATAAACTCCGACCATTAGTTCTATTTTGGCCCCATAAAGCCCGACTTCACACCCCACAAAGCCCGACCGTATCGGCCCGAAAGCCGCGCCAGTAGAGGCTACGGCGTGGACAAAGGTTTACAAGGTGTTGTTTTATTAAACAACACCATTGTTGGCCTTTGATAGATTGCTTTTGGCTCACACCGTCTCGCCGCCCGACTCTTCGACGTCTCAAAACCGTTCCAAATTCGTCGAAGCTTGTTCGCTTCAGACAGCGAATTAATCCTGCGTTTCAGGCGCCGTAGAGAATTCACTGGCAACGAACTCTCTCACGACCGTTTCGAGCTTCCCTACGATAAGCGCTTGCTGTTGCTCAGAGAGTCCGCTTAGTTTGAGTTCAGTTCGCCCGTCCCGATACTGCTTCAACGCTCCTATCTCGCGCCCGTCGGGGGCCTGGAAAGGCACGTTCCCACTATAGTGGGTCTTCTTAGAACCTCTCGGCGGCGAGGTGTTGTCGAGCTTTTTGACATGCTCTTCCAACCGACGCACAGACATCTCGCCGGCCACAACCAGCTCAAGGATTCGCTCAGCTGCGGCGTTGCCTGCCTTGTCGATGATGAGTTTGATGTTGTAAGCGTGACCCAGACCTACGCCTTCTGTTGCCGCCATTCTTTCAAGGAACGTTTTCGGCAGTTTGGCAATGTGCAACGCCTTTGAAACCGTCGACTTGGTCACTCCGAGGCTCTCGGCGAGCGCGTCTTGGCTCGCGAAGACATTCTGAGCGAGTACTCTCTCCCACGCGACTGCGTCGTCGAACACCGTTTGTTCAGCACGATTTCTGTTGATGCTGCTTGCGAGTATGTACAGCTCTTGATCAGTTAGTTCTTCTACAAGCTCACAGTCGATCGTTGTCTCGCCAAGGCTCTTCTTAGCGCGAAACCTTCTCTCCCCATCAACAATGACGTATTTTCCCGGAAAGCGGGAGTTTCTCGTAACGACAATGGGGACATGCTGCCCTTCGCGACGCAAGAGAACAGCAAGCTCGTCGATGTCGGACGGCTTGTAAAACTCTCGAGGATTAAGCGGGTTCGAGACCAACTCTTCGAGCGCGACTTGCAGCCTCGGCGAGGACATCGAAATGTCTGCGGGCGAGCCGTGTCCTGTATCCGAAACTGGGGCGCTACCGGAACCGTTAGTATTGAAAGCGTTGTCCCCAGTTCTTGCATTCAGGCGACCGTCCACGTCTACCTTCTCGCTCGCCATTCCTTTTCGAATCGAGGCACCCAGACCTAGCTTCGGCGCGCTGATTTTTTCCCTATTCGCCACCCTACGCCTCCATAAGTCCTTTGATGGTGAGGATCTCTTTCGCCACGGCCAGTATCTCCTGCTTCGCTACCTTCGCAGTCCGCTGTCCTTTGACGGTGAAGACCGTGGCGCCGACGCCGATCGCTGTCTTATAGATCTCTCGTTGCGCGATAGTGCTTCGCAAGATGGGATATGGATTGTCTTCCTCCATGGCCGCCCGAACCTCGCCGTATCCAGTCGTCTTTGTGTTGACCTTGTTAAAAACGACGCCGCAGGCTGTCGCATCGCTCCCGACCTTCCTGCGGACTAATTGAAGCATCCCGACTGTGCTCCACGCGTCTAAGGCTGAGGCATCCATGGGGACAAGAACGAAGTCGGATGCCGCGATCGCCACCTCCGTATTCTTGTCGTGCACGCTCGGCGGACAGTCGACCACGATCAGGTCGTAGTTTTCCGCCATCCTCTTGATTTCACGCCCAAGATTCAGCCCGGCCGCAGCTAGGTTGACGACAGTGAAGGGATACGGCTCCGTGCCGGCGCTCGTCGCTCTCATGGATGAATTTTGAGAGTCAGCGTCTATGACGAGGACCCTTAGGCTCGGGTCGTCATCGCAATAAGCACCGGCAAGATTCAGGGCAATCGTCGTTTTACCGCTGCCGCCCTTTTGATTCGCTACTGCTATGACTAGGCTCATTGCGCAACCTTTGATGTTTTCCCATACATGCTATATGTATTGAATATCAGTATCAAGAAAAATGCTGTCCTGCTTACCGTTTCCACGTGGAAACGGCGCCTAAAGAGCGCGGAGCGGGCTGCCGACAACATTCAGAAGGGAGAAAAAAGTGGATAGTTACGTTGGGAAGCCGTTGCCTCGAAATCCTCTCGCACTTGCTGCGTTGTACAAGGAGGGCTTGGGACGGCTTTGGCAGAACCAGAAGCAGGCAGCGGACGCCTTGACAAGATTCGGCGTCAAACGCGAAGACGTCAATAGAGCATTGCGACTCTCGTCTATGCCTACAGATGCACTGATGCTGTTCGCCGACTGTGGGATCAATGGCCGGACAGCGCGGGAGCTTATTCGGATCGAGCGGGCTATCGGTCGAGCGGCGCTGGAAGAACGGGCACAGGCGATTGCGAAGGAAGGAAAATCGCGGACAGAGCTCGTACAGATGCTGGATGATCAATCGCCGGTCCCGCCAAAGCGCCGTCGCACACCGCAGGTCGATTTGCCGTCCATCCGAGCACAGCAATATGTGAACGGAATCGCTACGAATAAATGGTCCACGATGACGGAGGCGGCTAAGACTGAAGGATGGGGGAAGGAGATGCTTTTCAAGTCCACTATGCTGGCCGGCCTTCCGCCCGTGATTACCAGCCTCTTCGAGCAAAAACGTTTTTCCCTTCGAAACGGTGAAACGTTGCTCGCGCTCATTGGAACCTTGGGCATTTCAAAGGTCACCCAGAACGCTAGGAAGCTGGCGGAGCAGCCCGGTCGTCGCTCATCTGAACAGATCCTGAACTATCTTGCTGGCGGCCCTGCTGACGCTGACTGCAAGGTAAAGGTACAGCTAGTCGGGGACAAGGTTACCTTTTCTTTTAGCTTCAAAGCGCGCGCGACCCGGCGCGATCTAGTCGACGTCGATCAACTCCAATCACTTGCGTCATTCGCGTTGGGCAACTTGGTCGAGCTGGGTCGTCGCTGATCGAGTCGCATGGTTTCCACGTGGAAACGCGGTGTAGGAAGCCGCGCGCAGCTGCATCGTTGAGAAATGCATGACGTGGGCCGCGACTCGGCTTAGGCTCCCCAATCGACTAGCGCGACGCCATAAGCCGCGGCCGGATAAGTCGCTTCACTGACTTCCGATTCGCCCTTACCTATACCGGAACGGCCGTGGGTGAGCACTTATCCCTTTGGTAGCCAGAACGAGCGAGTATGTCTATACGGTATGTCCAGACAGTATAGGGACTCTTGTATGCTACTCCCCGGCCGGCGCTCACGCGCATTGGCGCACGTTTCCACGTGGAAACCGGGACGCTAGTAGGCTTAGATAGACGAGCCCGACGCCCGTTCGAAAGGCAAGCGCCGTTTCATTGCGTCGGCAACTGGCTGCCTGGGTGGTGGCTCGATACTCACCCATTTCGTCCCGAAAACTGTCAGTTCGGCCAGATCGGGATCAACGGTGGCGGGCGTTTCCGTCCTTGCGGTGACAAAAATCACCGTTATCCGGCCGTTTGCGCCCAGGGCGAGCAGATCCGCCCCCCCGCAAATACGAACGCGCCAAACGCAGTCTCACGCGACCATTACCCGAGGAGTCGGTTCTCTAATAGAGACAGGGAGCGTGACGCCAGTCTTCCAAAGAATGATGAGTTCAAAAAAACGGCCGCTATTGCAACCGAGCACACTCAGCCCACCAGGCCCCACTGACTAACCGGCATTAACATCGCTTCTTCGGAAAAGGCCGGCGAGACGTTTGCAAGAACCGACGAGCAAAAGGCAGACTCTGCCGAAGAGGCGGCGCAAAGTACCGCGAGCAGCCAAGTGTCCAGAGCTGCTAGCCGCTTCTGAGGGATTGAAGCGACATAGAGACGAAATTGCTTGGGTGGGTTAGCCATGATTCTCCTTTTTGCTTGATAGATCTTTCGCGCGCCGATGTTCGGATAAAGCACTACCGTTGGCTGAAATAGATATACTGAATTTGTGCCCTGGCGCCAGGAATTGGCGGCAAGTTGTGCCCGGCGCCGTGACCTTGCGGCGAAATACGGTTAGGATACTGTATATATATACAGTACTCGGCCGTTACCATGTCCCTTCCAACCTTCCTGCCTGTCAGTTATCACGAACTCAGGCTTCTTTGGAGCCGCTACCGAGGGCGCGACGCTGACGTACAGCGTCTGGTTCTGGAGGTACAGCGGTTCCGCGGAGTAGTCGATGAGGCGTATCAGCTTCAACAGGTGATTGACAAGTGCTGGCGAGAGGAAGGCCATGGCCAGCTCGTCGCTCTCGAAAAGCTACGTCTCTTATTGAACAACGAGCGGACCCGGTAGGAAGGCCTGCGTCTTCCCACGGTTTCAACCTGGAAACAGGGGTGCCGTGTCGGGGCCATCCACGGGACGAAGGCAAAGGTGACTAGCGTGCTCGGCCCAGGCTGCGGCCTTCCAAGGGCCCGGCCTTTCCGTTGGAAGGTCGCGGGCCCAAAGGTGGTCCCGGCAAGGGTCAAGGCGCACGGGGCGGATGATCTGGAACCAGCGCCGCGCTCCCCGTCGGCGTGCGGATTCGAGCCAGAGGTTTGTCTCGGCATCTCCCTCCATCGCCCCGGGCTGCGGCTGTATTAGCGGTTCGGCGCTTCCGGAACGTAGCGAACGAAGCCCAAGCACTGCGGCGGTCATCGAAAAGTGTTGGCGCGAGGAAGGATATGGCCGCCTGGTTGCTCTCGAGAAACTTCGCTTGCTCCCAATCAACGAACGGACGCGGTAATGGCGGTGGCGGCTGCACGGGTTTCCACGTGGAAACGGGGACCGCTAGTCTTGGATGAAGACCCGATTGCTCGGTTGTAATGGCGGTGCATTCCAACATACCTTCAGTAATTGGCCGCCGCTCAGCAGCCTTGCTCGGTACTCACCGATTTCGTCACGATAACTATCAGTTTGAATAGATCTGGGGCCAACTGCGGCGAAGGTGTTCGCCGTTGCGGTGAATAACAACCGCTATCTGGCAGTTAAGGGGCAGAGCGATCGTGCAGACGGAGTTAGGGTAGGGGAGGGGGTGTATTGTTGGCGTCCGGCTGCTAGCGCAAGTAAAAGGGCTCCGCCTACCAACTGGACCACTTTCAAGCTCCGGCACATTGATGCCGCGATAGCAAACGCGAGGAGCGATTCCCTGCAACGGCGGCCGTCAGGCCGTGTCGAGCAAAGCGAAGGGGATAGCTCCCGGCAGGGCGAAGCCAGATCTCCCTGCATTACGCTAGGGCGTACCCCCTTAGCGATTTCCATTCGACTGAGCATTACTGGGTGCGAGACGCGCGTTTACGGCGGCTTGGCGATGGCTAACTTTGGATTAGAGCCGGTCCACCGAAAGGCGCATTCGCCGGAGTGAGACGTTGAAAGTGAAGCGGTTTCTCCATACGATCATGGTCGCTGCATCACAGCGAGCAACTCGAACAGGAGCCTATGAGCATCGACGCAGACGCCTATCTAACGGCCATCCTCAACCGTGAAGCCGTCGATACGAGCATATTTTCGCCCCTCTGGAACGTCCAGGCGGCGCTCCAGCCGCTTCTTAATGAGTGGGCAAACCGGTATCTTCTCGATGTCCGGCCGAGCGGTTCATTTTCCAAAGGCACGGCCAACGCCTCCGGGACTGACATCGACCTTTTCATATCGTTATCGGATCAGACGCCCGAGACGCTGAAGGAGGTCTACGAAAAGCTCTTCGCGCATCTCGGGGAGAAGGGGTACGCGCCGAAGCGGCAAAACGTGTCTATCAATATCAAGGTCAATGGTTTCGACGTCGATCTGGTGCCGGCGAAGCGGCAAAACTATCTGACGAGCGATCACAGCCTCTATGTCCGTCGCAAAGACACCTGGAAGAAGACGAACATCGATACGCACATTGCGCATGTCACCGCGGCCGGAAGGCAACAGGAGACCCGTATCCTCAAGCTTTGGCGCAATCAGAAGGGCCTAGAGTTTCCTTCGTTCTATGTCGAACTCGCTGTCATTAGCGCCCTACAGCTTGAATGGCTCGCGCCCTTGTCTGGCCGCGTTGTGAAATGTCTGGAGTATTTCCGCGATTACCTGCCTACGGCGCAGATCGTCGATCCTGCCAACACCAACAACATCATTTCCGACGATCTGACCGCGGCTGAAAAGCGGGCGATCAGCAAGGCTGCCGCGATATCGCTGCAGGGGTCTTGGGAGCACGTGGTCCGATGAGTGAATGGTCCCTTCAAACGCTGCTTTCAGGCCTGCACGACAAGGTGCAGCAAAGCCTTGCTGTGTCTCGGCAGTCTTTCGGCCACCCCGGAACCAAGGGTGATGCGAGCGAAAAGGCGTGGCTGGATCTGCTTGAAACGTATCTGCCGCGCCGGTATCAGGCGGCTACGGCGCACGTCGTCGACAGCAAGGACGGGTTCAGCCAGCAGATGGACATCGTCATTTTCGACCGGCAGTACACGCCCTTGATCTTCGAGCACAACGAGCAGCTCGTCATCCCGGCCGAAAGCGTATATGCCGTATTCGAAGCAAAGCAGTCGATCAATGCAGGGCAGGTGAAATACGCCCAGGAGAAAATCGACAGCGTTCGGCGCCTGGAGCGAACGAGCATGCCCGTTCCCTGGCTGAAGGGCGTCGCGGCTGCCAAGCCGCTCCACCATATAATCGGCGGCCTATTGACGTTCGAAAGCGACTGGAAGCCGCCCCTGGGTCAACCGCTTGCCGACGCGCTCCAGATTCAGCCTGAGAACCTGCACAACCGGCTGGATATCGGTTGTGTGGCCGCTCACGGTCTGTTCAGCTGTGATGCACAGGGGGCCGTGACGATTTCACCGCAGAGCAAACCTGCGACGGCGTTCCTGCTGGAACTGATCGCAAGGCTGCAGGAAATCGGGACCGTGCCGATGATCGACATTCGGGCCTACGCGCACTGGCTTGCGGAGTAGGCGTAAGCGCTTGGTCGCGGTTGACCCAGGGGTAGCATGAAGGCCGCAGCCCATGCGAGTACGGTCCGCGCACCATCGATTCCGGGACACCCTGGACAGCCGGTTCAAAGGTCGAATCCAGCACTCTGCGACCGAGACCACGGTCGTCTTTCTGGTTAAGTACACGGCCGCATCACCGCGACAGTTTGAAACGATGTCGCTGCCCGGCCAAACGGTGCAAGTCAAAACGCCTGTGTCGAAAGACGGCTATAGGGTTATCCCTAATACGGCAATAATCTGTTGTTCACTCGCTCATTAATCTTAAGCGGACGCTTACCTAAACTGAGATCACTGAAACGCAAACAGGGCTGTTTGCGAAGAACAAAGATCTGGAGGTAAGCATCATGAAACTCGCAACTCTTATCGTCGCCGCTGCACTCGCTGTCCCCGCAGTCTCGTCTTTCGCGCAAAGCCAACCAGTGACGCGCGCGCAAGTTAAGGCAGAACTTGTGCAGCTCCAACATGCTGGTTACAACCCGAGCACGGAGCGGACGACGTACCCGGCAGAAATCCAAGCTGCCGAAGCAAAGGTCGCCGCACAGAACGGCCAGAATAGCTACGGTGGCGTCGCCGACACTGCATCGGCGTCGGGCGGCCCGGCTCACACCGGCAATAGCATCGCTCCCGTTTATTTCGGTCACTAATCGACCGAGCGAGCCAAGTAGCTCGCGCTAGGTACTAGAGAACTGGCCGCTGCCGGGATACCGCAGACGGCCAGTTTGCTTATTAGCACCTCCGCCACCGGCATAGCCGATGGCTTGCCCAGCACCGGCGAGGTCCTGGGCTTTTTTTGCGCTCTCGACTTCTTCGTGTGTCTACGGGAAGAGGATAGCGGCGACGTCGCGGGCGCTATGCAGGACGTGAATGACGTCGATGCGCTCGGGGTGCCCGGTGACACGGTAGAAAATCTGGTAGCTGCCGTGAACACGATGTCGCACGCCGCGATGTTCGTAGCGAGGCACGAGCGGGTAGGCGAGGGGCATGTCTGCGAGACTCATGCACTTGTCGCGCAGCTCGCGAACGAAGCTCAAGGCACGGCGAGGGTTGTCGCGGGCGATGTAGTCGCCGATGGCCTCAAGCTCGGCCTCGGCGCCAGGCAGGATGCGAACAATCATGCCTTGCGGTTCACCATCGCCTGATACTTGGCTTCGAGCCGGTCGAACACCTCTTCGGCGGCTTTTCCTTGACCGGCGTCTGAATCGGCGATGCCCCGCTCAATCACGGTATCTAGCGCGGCAAGCTGCGTCTCGCGATCCTGAATCAGTCGCACGCCTTCGCGGAGTACTTCGCTTTTCGAGCCGTAGCGTCCTGACTCAACGAGCTTCGTAATGTAGCCCTCAAGCTGCTGTCCAAGGTCTGCGCTAATCATGGTTCCTCCTAGTCGGTGCTAATAGTGCAACGCTTATCAACTATTATCAAGCGGGTTGGAGGCCTTTTTGAAGCCCTGGCTCTTGGCCAGTCCCATAGCGAGCTTGAAGAAAAAAGCCCGCCCCATAAAGGGCGGGCTAATTCCATGTCCGGGGGCAGGACCATGGAGGAGACGCTCCTCCGATCGCAATCGTCGTCCTATCAGCGGCTCATAGGCTCAGTAGCCGTAGTACGCGCGGCGCCGCTCGTACTCTTGGCGCTCCCGCCATTCCCGACGCTCGCGCCATTCGTGCTCGCGCCATTCGCGTTGACGCCAGTCTTCGCCGTAGACGACCGGTGCAGGCACGGTTTGGTAGACCACTGCCGGCGGAGGTGGCGGGGCGTAATAGACCGGCGGCGGAGGCGCGGTATAGACGGGCGGGGGCGGCGGCACATAAACCGGCGGCGCTGCATAAACGGGCGCGGCGACAAAGCCGACACCGACGCTAACATGCGCCGATGCACTGATGGACGCGCTGGCGAGACTGATGCCGATCGCCGTTGTGAGCAACCCGGTGAGACTCATCGCGTGAAGTGGTGAGCGCGTCTTTTTGTTGCTGCTGGCCATGTCGGCTCCTGGAGGTGATAGCGTCTTAACGCTTCGCCAAGATTCTCGTGGACAGCGCCGTTCGGGACAGTCCTCGGCATAGCAGGGGCATGGGCAGTTTGTCTCACTGGCGGCGCTGCGGCTTCGCCACAACGACGAGTGGATTCGCAATGTTGCGTCGGCCGGCTTTAGAAGTCGGTTCCGTTGCCGATAGTAGGTAAGCGATCGCGCCGGAAGTCATGCTCCCCGTTGATCGCAGGTTTTACTCGTCACGCATATCTGTGAGTACGCTTTGAACAATCGTCAAAACCGTTTCTGGAAGACCGCTATTGCTGCAGCGCTCTTTACATCATTGGCGCCCCGTGTCATGGCGGGCGACGCTTCGTCATTAGACGTTGCTGGAATAAAGCTCGGGATGTCGCCGTCACAGGTGCAATCCAAGATCGCCCAGCATTTCGGCGTGCCAGTCACTAAGCTCAAGACCTACTCGCAAGCCGACTTTGTTGTCGGCAACAAGCCGGTCATACAGTCCGTTAGCTACGGAGCCAACGGAGAGAACCTGTCGGTCAGCTTCACAGTAGTAAGCCGGGATCCCGCCGCTCCTCCTGCAGCCAGCAACGTTACCTACGAGGTCCCTTTCTCTCGTGAGAACTCCGACCGCATGAAGGCCGCAGCCCTCGCGAAATATGGTCCGCCCACCATCAATTCTGGAACGCTGGACTGGTGCGTTCAAAGTTCGAATCCAGCACTCTGCGACCAAGACCACGGTCGTCTATCTCTCGCACAAACCAAAATTGAGCTACAGGACCCGCGGATCACCGGGACATATTCGAAGCTGTACGATGAGGCGCACAGCACGCAGCCTCGCATGTGACGTCCGTTGCGTGAGTCAGGGCGCTTGATGTCCGCGTCCGGTGCATCCCGAGCATGTTGCTAGCGTTATGCGTATTCGCCTTCACCGACGCTTGCCGATGAGTGGAAAGCCACGCCGACGCGCATCCAGCACGCGGGGCGCGTCGTGGCCGTCGCAGAACGCGGGTGATACAGGAAATTGGCGCGGGCCCGCATGTCGTTGGGATCTCACAAGGTTGAAAGACGCAAGCTCTGCAGTCGGAGGAACCGCAACGATTGGCGAGGACGGCAGTGCGAAACTAACAGCCCCTCCGACAAGGGCAGGATCGGACTCGCTGACAAAAGCGTGCGGCAACGGGGAAAAGAGTGTTTGAAAAGAAAGTAGTCCAACGTGAGATCATCGTCGTCCAGCGCGGCTCGCGCTTCGGACGGGCGATCCTGTTCGTCGTATGGGGCCTTCCAGCGATTGCGCTGATCGGGCATTGGATAGACGACGCGATTCGCCACCACGGGGCTCGGCCTGTGCTCGGGCACGCACATCATCGCTCCGCGGAACAAAAGCCGGCTACGCCGGGCAAAGGGGGCTGACGTGCGGACCTTTTGCATAGTGGCGCTCGCGTCACTCATTTCAGCGTCAGTCGCTGCAGAACCGTTGCCCGTACCACACAGTCAGCGGGGCATGAATTGCTACATCGAATCGAGCGGCGTGGCGACATGGTTTGACCGCCTGGAACGCACCGGTAAGACCGCTGACCAATTAATCGCCGAGTTGGCGGGTAGCGCGGCCGTCAGAAAGGCGATCGCGCACGAGATCCGTCGTGCCGACGACTTGCGCAGGGAGTGGCCGCGCACCGATGACAGAGATACGCCGCAGCCGTTGCGCGACCAGATCACAGCAGACCGTGCGAGCACAGTGGGCGTCAGGCTGGCGATTCAGTGCATGGAACATGGCGGTTAGCCAAGCGACTGCGCTAGGACGAACCCGCGATCGATGCACGAAGAAGCTGGCCGCTGCCGGCGACGCTTGTTCTATGCACCGCACGGAAGCGAAGGATTAGCGAGGACCGCGCGCACGCGACGCCCTTGCCGCTCGTGGGTACTTAGGAAGGGCGCTGTGCCGATGCGCACCAGGGTGCCGCCATTTGCGGCCGTAAGGCGCAGGCGGCCGAATTCAGTGCGGAACGGGTCAACGACTCTTGCAGATGGAATGTATCCGACTCGCACCCTGCGAGGCTCGCTCAGGCACCGGACGCCGGAGGAAGCCCCCGGTTGTGTACTCATCCATCTACAGGGGCGTACTGGTAGCGGCCGGCAGCAGGCCATCTATGCGGGAAGAGCTTAGTTCAGTCAGTCGCACGTTCGTCGGGCTTCGGCCTGCGGTAGAACTGCGCGGCTTCGCGCAACATCCGCTGCTTCTCCGCTTGCACGTAGATCGACGTCGTCTGGAGCGACGCATGTCCCAGGATCTTTTGGACGACGTCGAGCGGGACGTCCTCGGCTGCCGCGTGCGTGCCGAACGTATGGCGAAAAGCGTGTGGCGAGGTGCCCGCCAGTAGCTTGATTTCCTCCACAGACAAGTCTTTGCTCATCTCGGCAATCAGCCGCCTCATCGCCCACTCGATCATCTTATTGATGCCGTCGACGTGGTAGGCGAGGGCGGTGCCGTCGGCGTACTTCTTTTGGCCTCGCGTTGTCCGAGGAATATAGAGCGTCGATAGCAGCGGGCCGTCCTTTGCCGCTTCGAACTCAAGCCCGCGATCCCGCCAATGCGCCGTCAACGCCGCAATCGTCGCGGGGCTGACCGGAACTGTCCGTTGTTTGTTGCGCTTGCCCACGACGGACAGTTGCCAGACCGTTTCTTCGTCGTCGCCGTGATGCGTCGGGGACATCGCCTCGCGCCTCGCGTTGACCAGCTCTTCTCGACGCAGGCCCGAGTCGCCGCTCAGGAGGAGCGCAACGCGGGTCGAGCGCCAATAGGCGCCGTCTTCCCGGCCGCACTGCGCGTCGATGTGCGCGCGGATGCGCTGCCACAGCGAGGGCGGAAGGGCGCGCTCAACCTTGATCAGGTCCTCCCGCTGGACGACGATGGGGTCGGAGACGGCCGTCCACGGATTGCCGGCGAGGTAGCGTACGTTGACGAGCCACGCGAAAGCCGCGCGCAACGCCCGCACCGCATACCGTTGGCTCTCCAAGCTCAGTTCCGTGGTCGCGAACGGCTTCCAGCGGCCGCTGGCTCGCGACACACGAGGACCCACGAAATCGGGCGCGGGCGCGCGCAAAAAGTCTTTGTAGGCCTCGCAGTCGTCGGCCAGCAGCGAACTCAGCGGTTTGCGCCTGACGGTGACCGACCAGAGCAGGAAGCGCTCCAGTTCCTTGGTATACGCGCGGAGCGTCTTCGGTTGATCGCGGTAATGATGGAGGTACGCCCGCACGGCATCAAGATCGTGGCTCGCCCGGATGTACGGAAAGCTACTGTGGCGGTTCACGCCGTTCCCGCCTGCGAGTTCGTGCGCCAAGCTCAGGCGTTCAAGGGGTACGAGGGTGCGCGAATCCGTATCAAGCGTGACAATCTCCGCCTCGGACGCGCGCAGGGGATCGTCCAGCACGACGTCGGGCTCGACATGCAGTCCGAGTTCGGCCTCATGCCGTCGCAGCCACGAAACGACCCGCTGCGCGCGGCCCGGTCCGATGCGCGGCACCGCCCGCCACCAACTGCCGCCTCGGCGGTTACAGAAGTCCACCAGTTCGGCCAGTGTGCCGATACCCGCGTCTTTCAGCCGTCGCGCCACCAGCGGCCGGAACCACATGCCCACGCCGTGCGTCGGTTCAGGCTTGGCAACGGCCAACAGCGCCGCCTGTTCGACCATCTTGAGCGTCACGGCCGTCAGCTTCGCGCTGCCGTGCGCTTTGGCCGAGGACTTCAGGTGATCAGCCAGCACCGACGAGCCGTGCTCGAGCGCCAGCTCGACCAACTCCGCCTGCATGCGCCGCAGGAACGACTCGACCCAGCCGGGCGTCGCCTCGTTGCCATCGTCGTCCTCGGAGAAATACAGCCGCGTGATCGTCGCGGCGGGCACGCGCTGAACGAACGCCCGCAACGCGGCGAAGTGATTGCGCGTGTACGCGGCGCGGCTTTTCGTGACGATTTGCGGCTTGTTGGCCATGGCGGCGGCTTCTTGTCGTTGTTCGGAGGCCCGTCGGGACGGGGCGTAGGCGCCCTACCCCCCAATTTTACCCATTAAACGTAATCCTGATAATACGAGTTATCAGGATTAGGATGGGGAGAGGACGCCCCCCGAAGGTCGTCGTTCAGCCTGCCGACACAAATCCGGGCCACCTCACTAACTGGTTGGCGCGGGCTCGTTCAACCCGCACTGCCCAGCGTTTGCTGGGCGACTGTATAGCCCTTGCCGCCTGCCCGGCGCAGCGGCGCAGCGGCGCATTTAGCGACTGCCTTTTTTGGCATGAGCCCGCGCTTGCCGCCGAGATTGGTAGCCGCCGCAGCCGGAGTGGTGCTGGTGGCCGTGGCGGTTACGGGGTGCGAGGTCGTGGAAAAAGAAGATCTCGGGGTGCCCTCAAGAAAGGGATTTTTTCGTACGTTAAGCCTTCGCGCAGGTCGTTTTCGCGGCGCGCAACGGCCTGAATCGGCCTTTGGCGACGCGTTTGTTGGCGTGCCACACGTAGTCGCCCGTCAGGTTGATGTGATTCCAGCCCAGTGGCGCGATGTGCGGGATAAGGCTTTCGTCGATCTCCCGCTGCTGCCGAGAGGCGGCGATCGCCCGCTCCAGATACACGGTGTTCCACAGCGTGATTGCAGCTACCACAAGGTTCAGGCCACTGGCCCGGTATCGCTGGTTTTCGTAAGAACGATCCCGTATCTCGCCCAACCGATAGAAGAACACCGCCCGTGCCAGCGAGTTGCGGGCTTCGCCCTTGTTCAGTCCGGCAGACACACGGCGGCGCAATGCCGGGTCTTGGAGCCATTTCAGCGTGAACAGCGTGCGCTCGATGCGGCCGAGTTCACGCAAGCCGATAGCGAGGCCGTTTTGGCGCGGATACGCGCTGAGTTTGCGCAAGATAAGCGACGCCGTCACGGTGCCTTGTTGGATCGACGCGGCCAGGCGGACCACGTCATCGAATTCCCGTTCGATCAGTTCCCGATTGATCGAACCGCCAATCAGCGACGACAGCGCTGGCCAGTCGCCTGCCTTGCCCGGCACATATAGATTCTTGTCGGCCAGATCGGCAATACGCGGCGCAAACTCGAATCCCAGGAAGTGGCATAGCGCAAACACGTGATCGGTAAAACCAGCGGTGTCCGTATAGTGTTCTTCGATACGCAGCTCCGACTCGTGATACAGCAAGCCATCGAGCACGTGGGTGGCATCACGCACCGGCGAATTGATGACCTTGGTGTGGAACGGCGCGTACTGGTCGGAGATGTGCGTATAAAACAGCACGCCGGGCTCGTTGCCATACTTTGCGTTGCGATATCCTGAGGCTTGACCGTGCCCACCGGCGCGGAACCGCTGACCATCCGATGACGAGGTCGTGCCTTCGCCCCAATATGCCGCGAAAGGCAAGCCATGCTGATAGTTGACTAGCTCGGCCAACCCCTTCTGGTAGGTCTCGTCGCGGATATACCAGGCCACCAGCCACGAAAGTTTGGCCACGCTCGTGCCTGGACAGGCATCGGCCATTTTCTCCAACCCGAGGTTAAATGCGTCAGCAAGGAGCGCGGTCAGTAACAGTGTCCGGTCCGGCGGCTCCGAGTCGCTTTTCAGATGGGTGAAGTGCCGGGTGAAGTCGGTCCACTGATCGACCTCGAGCAGCAGATCTGTGATCTTTACGCGCGGCATAAGGTCGTAGACTTGCTGCGCGAGTATGTCGGCCGCCGCCGGGGTTGCGTCGTCAAGCGGCGTGATCTTGAGTCCTTTATCGTTCAGTTCAACGTCGGTTAGCTCGCCGGCCGCTGCGAGCCGTGCCGTTTCGTCAAGCGCCTCGCGCAAGCGGGCGAATCGCTCGTCGAGATAGGCGGTCGCCGAAGCCTCCACGACCAGCCCGAGTCGGTTCTCGCGATGTTGATCGTCAAACGTTGCACGGGGTATCAGATATTCGTCGAAATCCTTGAACTGCCTGCTACCGATAACCGATACGTCGCCCGAACGAAGCGCGTTCTTCAATTCGCTCATCGCGGCAAGCTCGTAGAACCTGCCATCGATGCCGCCTTCCTTAAACACGAACCGCCCCCAACGCGGTTTGACGAAGGCCGTTGGCGCATCGACCGGCACTTTTCGGGCGTTGCTCCGGTTCATCTCGCGTAAAGCTTCAATCGCGTTCATCAGGTCCTGACGTGCCGACGCCGCGCGGAAATCGAAGGTTTCAAGGAACGTCGGAGAATAGCGCCGCAACTGCGTGAAGTGGTCGACGAGCAATGCCATGGAGTCAAACTCCGCGTCGCGAGAAAGTTGTTCCGCTTCCCGCACGCTCGCTGTAAACGCATCCCACGGCACGATGGCCTCGATCGCCCGGAACGGATCCTCGCCGGCCTCCTTCGCCGCGATAAGTGCTGCGCCGACCTTTGCATAGAGGCGTACCTTGTCGTTGACAGCCTTGCCATCGGCTGCAAAGCGCTTTTCGTATTTGTGTTTGGCCTTGGTGAAGAAGGATCCGATGAGCCGATCGTGGAGATTCAGGATCTCATCGGTCAACGTCGCGGCGGTGTCGAGTAGAATCGCCACTAGCGTGGCGTGACGTCGATCGGTTTCGTATTCCTCGAGCTGGTAGACAGCAGTCTGGCCGCCTTCACGTGCCAGACGAAGCAGACGGTTCTGATGGATCGTATGGCCAATTCCTTCCGGCAGACCGAGCGATCGAATTGCCTGCAAGCGCTCAATATGTGCGAGAACGGCTTTCGCACTGGGCTCGCCCGGCGATTGCCGTAACCAGGCGAGCTTACTGACGGGGCGATCGGTGAGCGGCAACAGGAGTTGGTCGAGAGCCGAGCGCTGCTCACCTGATAACGGCGTCGTCAGCAGGCGGTGCACTTCGCGCTGTGCACGTGTGGCAACGGCCGCGCATAGTTTCTCGAGCGCAGGTACCGGAGGCAACAGCACATGCCGACGCCGGAGTTCGTCAACGGCAGCCTGTGCAAGCACGATGCCCTGCGTGGTCTGCATCGCGAGCGGTAATAACAGCTCGACCAGCTCGCGATAGTGTTGCCGACTGAATTGCACCAGACCCAGCCGGGCCAGGAGCTCCTGCAGATGTTCCCGGCGCGTTTCGTCACGCGCAGCGTCCACGTCCCACACCGCCGGCGTAACGCCCAGTTGCGCCGCGACGATTCCAATGATCGGCGCATGTGGTTTCTCGGCAGGTCCCAGCACCCGGCCTGGATAGCGCAGGTAGACCATCAACACCGCGATGCCGAGGTGGTTGTGGCCACCTCGATGCTGTCGAACAAACGCGAAGTCCTCCGTTGACAACGTGGCCATGCGGATCAACTCACTTTCATCCGCGGGGAACGCGAGTAGCTGGATTCGCTGGTCGGGGGTGAGCAGTTCTCGGCGGGGCAAGATTCACCTCGTCGAGCGCAGATACTGATACAGGGTTTCGCGGCTGATTCCGAACTCGCGAGCGGCCTGGGCTTTGCGTTCACCGTCGTCTACCCGACGGCGGAGGTCGGCGACCTGGGCGTCGGACAACGCCGGCTTGCGCCCCCGATAAGCGCCGCGTTGCTTTGCCAGGGCGATGCCCTCGCGTTGGCGCTCACGAATCAGCGCGCGCTCGAATTCCGCGAAGGCTCCCATCACCGACAGCATCAAATTCGCCATTGGCGAGTCCTCGCCCGTGAACGTCAAACATTCTTTCGCGAACTCAATGCGCACCCCGCGCTTGGTCAGCACCTGGACGATGTGGCGGAGGTCGTCCAGATTGCGAGCTAGACGGTCCATGCTATGCACGACCACCGTGTCGCCGTTGCGCACGAAGGTGAGCAACGCGTCGAGCTGCGGCCGCTTCGTGTCCTTTCCCGATGCCTTCTCAGTGAAGGTCCGGTCAAGCTCGATTCCGTCGAGCTGGCGCACGGCGTTCTGCTCGAAGGTGCTGGCCCGCACATATCCGACACGCTGGCCGTTCATGACGGATTTCCGGTAAAGATGTCAGATTGAAATCTATGACTTTCCGAATCGATCGTCAAACAATCGATAATGCGGCCCTATCCTGACGTTTCTGACAGGGCTTCCCTGACATCAGGATAGGGTATGCCTCAGCCTGACGCGAACGGTGGCTGAGAGCGCCGATGCACATGTCAGCGGGGCGCCCGGAACGCGCGCAGCGCCCGTGTGAGCGACAGGGCAAAGAGCGCCAGCAGCACAACCACGGCGATGCCTTTATGCTGGCTGACGAGTGCTCCGGCCGCAGTGCCGGACAGCACCAGCAGCACGATCGGTAGATGGCATGGGCAGGTGAGCGCCGCGAGTGCACCCAGAACAAGGCGCGCCAGCGGGCGCTACGAGACAATCCGACTGCAGTGGGGTCACGCACGGTCTGTGCTCCCCGCGTTTCGCAGACAGGTGGCCCGCAACAGCCGTTCGGCACGCTCGCATCCCACGGCGAAGGCATCGTGAACGCTCACAACCTCGATGCCGGGGTGCGTCGCGGCCCATTGCTGACCGGTGGCGGCAGAGGCAAAGAAATGCACATGACAGCAGAAAGCATGGCGGATGTCGGGCGTGTCCTGCGGCAGGATCAGCGACACGGCCGCGCCCGCCGGCGCAACATCCTCTATCACCGTGGGCGTGACCGTAAGCGAGACCGGCACGCCAGTGGCCGCACAACGCGAAACCACTTGGGCCGTCCGGTCGATCAGCGCCGGGAAAAACAATGTGTCGAAGGCGCACCACGTGTACAGGCGTCGGCCGCCGACTTCGAAAGTGTGCGGGGTCTCACGCAACGTCAAACCGTAGCCGACGACTTTGCCATCGTCGTCCCACTCGGTGCTGACCGCCTGTTCGAGTGCAGCCGTCACACGCCCGACGGGCCAGTCCAGCGCCAGGGCCAGCACGGCGGGAGAAACCGGCGCCCCCTTGCTGAGTTCACGCAGCAGCGCGACAAAGAGATCCGCAAAGCCTTCCGACCGGTTACCCATCGTCAGGCGCTCGACCAGTTCGGCCGTGCAGCGGGCAAGGTTCATCGTTGTCCCCCGTGGGTTATCCGGCGCAGCACGAGAGCTGCGTAACGTCCTTCGAGAAGGTCTGCGCGGCGAGCTTGAGCCCCTCCACCATCGTCAGGTACGGGAACAGCTGGTCAGCGAGGTCCTGCACGGTCATTCTTGCGCGGATCGCGATCGCGGCCGTCTGGATGATTTCGCCCGCCTCGGGCGCCACCGCCTGCACGCCGATGAGGCGGCCGCTGCCGGCTTCCGCCACCAGCTTGATGAAGCCATGCGTGTCGAAGTTCGCCAGCGCGCGCGGCACGTTATCGAGCGTCAGTGTGCGACTGTCGGTCTCGATACCCGCCTGGTGCGCCTGCGCTTCGCTATAGCCGACAGTTGCAACCTGTGGTTCGGTGAAAACGACCGCCGGCATCGTGTCGAGATTCAGCCGCGCATCGCCGCCGGTCATGTTGATCGCCGCGCGCGTACCGGCGGCCGCCGCGACATAGACGAACTGCGGTTGATTCGTACAGTCGCCCGCCGCATAAATGTCCGGTGCGCTCGTACGCATGCCGGCGTCGATCACGATGGCGCCGTGCTCGTCGAGCTGCACGCCGGCACTTGCCAAGCTCAGACTGCCGGTGTTGGGCGCGCGGCCCGCTGCCACCAGCAGCCGGTCAGCCTGTACATCGCCGTGGTTCGTGGTGAGGACGAACTTGCCATCAGCATGCGATACGTGGTTCGCCTGGGTCTGCGTCAACACCTCGATGCCCTCGGCGCGAAAGGCCACCGTCACCGCTTCACCGATCGCAGGGTCCTCCTGGTAGAGCAGTGTGTGACGGGCCAGGATGGTGACCTGACTGCCCAGCCGTGCAAAGGCCTGGGCCAGTTCCACGGCCACCACCGACGAGCCGATCACGGCCAGTCGTGCGGGAACCGTATCGCTCGCCAGCGCCTCGGTCGATGTCCAGTACGGCGTCTCCTTCAGTCCCGGAATCGGCGGCACCGCGGCCGTTGCACCGGTGGCAATCAGGCAGCGGTCGAACGACACCGTGCGTTCGCCGCCATCGGTCAGCGTGACGGTGAGCGTATGGCTCTCAGTGAAGCGCGCCTCGCCGCGCAGAACATTGATGTTCGGGCTCGTGTCGAGAATGTTTTCGTATTTGGCGTGGCGCAGCTCGTCCACGCGCGTCTGCTGCTGGGCGAGCAGACGCGGCCGGTCGATCACCGGCGCCACTGCGCTGATCCCCGCATCGAAGGGGCTTACCTGCCGCAGATGCGCGATATGGGCGGCACGGATCATGATCTTGGACGGCACGCACCCGACGTTCACGCACGTGCCGCCGAGGGTGCCGCGCTCAATCAGTGTCACCCGAGCCCCGCTTTCGGCGGCCTTCAACGCAGCCGCCATGGCAGCGCCACCACTGCCGATCACGGCGACCCGCAGCGTGCCGTCATCGCCGCTACGTTTCGCACGAGCGCCCGCCGGGCCGAACACCCTGTCGGGCAGACCTGCGGAGTGAGCCGGCACGTCGGCAACCCTGGTGTGGTAGCCAGCCGTCGTCACGGCGGCAGCCAGCGCGTCGTGGCTGACTCCGTGATCGGCCGTCACATCGGCGAGCGACCTGGAATACGAGACCGCTGCCGAGCGCACGCCGGGCACCTTTTCCAGCGCCTGCCTGACGTGCTCCGCGCAGGAAGCGCAGGTCATCCCGTCGATCTTCAAGGTCATCATGGGCTTGCTCCTTTCCGCCATGGATTGGGTTGGGTGCGTCATCGATCACCTTTTCGCACATTGCTCGCGCCTGGTTCACGCGTATCGGTGGGACAGACGCGGCGCGCCGGGGAGAACAGGTCCCAGATCGATGTCGCCAGCATGATGGCGAGACCGGGATAGAGCAGCCAGCCGCTGCGCTCGCCATAGGCGCGCATCACAAACACGGCTGCCAGCACCAGCAGCGGGCCGATCAGGCCAGGCGCGGTACGGCGCCACTGCCGATGATTGAGCCACCCGATCAAATTGGCGAGCAATGCGACGCCGGCAAAGACTGGTAGCAGGATGCGGATGAATAACCCTTCATACTGGCTCAGGAAGCCCAGTCCAATGGTCGCACCCAGACTGGCGATCGCGGGGAAGCAGCTCGCACAGCCCATCGCCGACACGATGCTGCCGAGCAGACCGGCCTTATCGGCCGCGCGTGTGACGAACGACATTGCAGTACCTCCGTAGTTTCACTGTTTGACCGACGACGGATAGCCCGCGTCCGCGGTGGCCTTGGTTAACGCCTGGACGTTGGTCCTGCTGTCGTCAAACGTCACGATGGCTTCCCTCTGGTCGAAACGCACATCCGTTTTTTCAACGCCGGCAACTTTGGAAAGCGCCTGTTTGACTGTGATCGGACAGGCTGCGCAGGTCATGCCCGGCACCGACAACTTGACGGTCTGTGTGGCCGCCCAGACCGGGACCGCGAAGACGGTGAGCGCGAGTGCAGCAAGTAGCTTTTTCATGATGAACTCCAGGTTCAATAGAACAGGGGCAGGACGTAGGGGAAACCGAGCGCGATCAGTACCAGCGCCACCACGATCCAGAAGATGAGCTTGTACGTGGCGCGCACCTGTGGAATCGCGCACACCTCGCCGGGCCTGCACGCCGCGACGGGCCGGAAGATGCGCCGGCCGGCGAAGAACAGCGCAACCAGCGCGGCGCCGATGAAAACCGGCCGCCAGGGTTCGAGCAAAGTCAGGTTGCCGATCCAGGCCCCGCTGACACCCAGCGCGACGAGCAGCAGCGGCCCGAGGCAGCAGGTCGACGCGAGGATCGCGGCCAGTCCGCCGGCAGCGAGCGCGCCGCGCCCTTTCTGTGGTTCCGCCATACGCTTGCCCTTCCGGATTTCCGATGAGTAGCGTAACCTTACTTCCGTACCTATGTACGGAGTCAAGCGGTATGAAAAACGGTTGCGAAAGCCTGACCATCGGTGCCTTCGCGAAGGCGGCCGGTGTCAATGTGGAGACGATCCGGTTCTATCAGCGCAAGGGATTGCTGCTGGAGCCGGAGAAGCCGTACGGCAGTATTCGCCGCTACGGCGCGGCGGACGTCACCCGGGTGCGGTTCGTCAAGTCGGCCCAGCGGCTGGGCTTCAGCCTCGACGAAATCGCGGATCTGCTGAAACTGGAAGACGGAACGCACTGCGACGAAGCGAGCAGCCTCGCCGAACACAAGCTCAGGGACATACAGGGCAAGCTCACCGATCTCCAGCGCATGGAGGCCGTGCTGACCCAACTCGTGTGCGCGTGCCATTCACGCAGGGGTAACGTGTCGTGTCCGTTGATTGCGTCATTGCAGCGAGGTGAAGAATCAAGTGACGCCGGCGCCGTGTAAGGGGTATTCGGCCTTAACGTACGAAAAAATCCGTTTCTTGAGGGCACCCCATTTCGGCAACCGCGACGCCGACACGTAAATGCAACGATTTACCTGAAAAGTTTTCATCCAAACGTTGACATTTTCCTAATCGGGGGATACGGTCATTCGCTATTCGCAAATAGCGAATGTGAGGAACTGGGCAATGTTAAAAAGTCAAGATATTTTAGTTGCGTTGAAGCTCACCAGCCTCGCGCTCCAGAGCAAAGCAAAGGCAAATGAGAGAATTCCGTTGTCGACGTGGAGGGGCTGGGAAGAGCAGTCCGAGGAAGTCGGCCGCCAAGAGATCGATGCCTCTCGCTTCTTCGCGGACAATGGCCAATTGCGGTGGACGTACGCTGATCTTTCACAGACGCTACGGCTCAGCGCGTCAGAGTGCAACGCGGCCGTGAAACGGGGACTCACTAGTGGACTGCTATCGGTGTCGCTGAAAAGTTCGCAGCCGCGCCCTGCGCCTAAGCAGCTGCTCGAATTCATTGTTCACGGCGTGAAATATGTATTCCCGGCTAAAGAGGGACGACTTGCAAGGGGCGTCCCGACCGCTTTCGGTGCCCCGGTACTGAAGGGAAGGATGCTGACCGCCGGTGAACATGAGTACGTATGGGAAGATGCACAAGGGCTTTCGACCGGCCTGAGCATTGAGCCGTTGCATAAGTCAGTGCCTTTTGCAGTACGCGCCGACCCCGTCTTATATGAGCTGCTCGCCTTGACTGACGCCATAAGGTTCGGCAAGGCAAGGGAAAATACTTTGGCCACGGAGAGCCTGAGCAAGAGAATGCTGTCTATATGAATACCTTCGATAGACTACAGATGATGCTGGGAGCCGTCTCGACTGCGCTCGGGGACGACCTACTCGATCGCGTCGCGTTCGTCGGTGGTTGCGTAGTTGGGTTGCTGTTGACTGACGCCTACAGCCGTCAGCAAGTGCGGGCGACCGATGACGTTGATCTGGTCGTTGACGTCGTCTCCTACGCGGAGTATGCAAAGCTCGAGGCGATGCTGCGTGACAGAGGATTCGTAGTCTCCCCATACGATGATGTGAATTGCCGCTGGCGACTAGGGGAACTCATCGTCGATGTAATGCCAACGGATGAAAAGATTCTGGGATTTTCCAACAGGTGGTATCCGCAATCGCTCGCTACCGCACAGTGGCATCAGTTGGACGGAGGGGCCAAGCTCAAGGTCGTACAGGCCCCTTACTTCCTAGGCACAAAGCTGGATGCATTCGAGAATCGAGGTGCATCGGATCTTCTCGCCAGCCGCGACGCAGAAGACATATTCAATCTCGTGGACGGGCGCGAGAGCCTGGAGTATGAGATCGCGGCGGCAGAAGCTCCGCTGCGAGAATTCGTCACTGAATCGATCTCGCGATTACTCGAACACTCGGACTTCGAATACGCGATCCAGTCTGCGACAAACGGAAACATGGAACGTTCGCAGATGCTCTTTGACCGGTTCACGACACTGGCTAAAGCCAAGCGTAGCGATGCCGTTTGACTTCCGTTGGAGCAGCTCTCAGGGACGCACCTCACCCAGCAACGATGACTACGCGGGCCTCGCGGTCCTTCGCTCGCACGCGCTGGCAGTAGTCATCGACGGCGTATCGTCGCGCGCCAACAGCGGCGCGCTCGCACAGGAGCTATGTCGTCGAATCGTCGACAAGGCGGTCCAAAGTCGTTCTCTCCCCAGTGAGCAACAGGCCAGACTGTGGCTCCGAAAGACCCATGAAGAGATCGTTCAACTGCGGCTTGGGCCTGCGGCCGCCGCGTACATGATTGCCTGCTTCGACGAAGAGTCTGTGTTATTCACCTTGCACGCCGGAGACTGCAGGTTCGGACTCGTAGGGGTGGACGGGACTCCCGACTGGAAGACGCCGATCCACTCGCTCGCGACGGCTCTAACGCCTGTTCATGAAGACGTCCTTGCGCAAGCTGAGGGGCGCAACCAACTGACGAGAACGTTCGCGACGCGGCGGTTTGCGGAACCGGAATACCGAGAGTGGCGCCTCGCTGTTTCCAGTGCCGTCGTTTTAGGGACGGACGGTTTCTGGGCATCGACCGAACCAGAAGCGCAAGCGCTGGCGTGCGCGTCGGAAGCGGTTGACCTGGCATTTTGCCAAGAGGAAGACAGTAGCGTCCTTCTTGCTGCCTTTTCCAGCTCGTTTTCCGTTCACTTCCCCGATGGCACGCCAAATCTGTATGTCAAATTTAGCGAGTTCTAACGGCGGGCCGCCGCCGTTTTGAGTTGCGGCGACGCGCGCAAGCAATCTGCCGCATGTCGTTGTCGACGAAGCATTGAGAAAGCAGCGCGCCGGTAATTCTCGGCGCGCTGGCTTTAGACTTTGCCTTCAGGCCCTCCCATCCGCGTTGCGGTTAGGGCTTAGACGCGTCGTCCGCCGCATCTTTCAGGTTTTCCTTCGCGTCGGCCAGATCTTTGCGCGCCTCACCCGCGACCTGCTGAGCGTCGCCCTTGGCTTCCTGTGCAGGATCGTCCGTCATCTTGCCGACGCCCTCATTAATTTTGCCCTTGACCTTCTCGCCGACCCCTTTCACCTGATCTTCATTCATGGCTGTCTCCTGGTTCGCCTGCAGCGCGCAGGCACATCGAGGCGCGCAAAAGTTATGCCGGTCCTCTTCCTCTTCTGTCGGATTACCCGTGAAGCCGAACATAACGGCCTCTCAGAGAGACATGACGCACGCGCCGACGCCTTTGGTCGAACGTCGGCTTGACTCTCCCACGCGAACCGTAACCTGTCACTTGCACTGCGCGGGCTAAACAATCCGAACGGGTTGCCGTTATGCACAGTTGCGCCCATATGCGGCAGTCGTGCGCATTTCACAATCTGCGACAAGAACAAGTGACAAAGGAAAAAACATGTATTTCACCACGCCCGAATGGTGGGAAGACGCCCGACAACTGGCCGAGATCCAGCGCAACGTTACTGCCAAGATCGTAGAGTCGTCAGTCGCCGCCGGAATGACCGACCTGGAAGCGAGGCGCAAGGCCTATGGGATGTTTCTCGACCTTGCGAAGGCAGAGATGAATTTGAGCAGCGTGGTACTTCGCCAGACTGTCGGTATCTATGAGCGCTTTGGGCAGTCGGAGATGAGGCCCGAGCTGACGCGACTGTTCGGACTTACGGACATTTCTGCGCTCACTTCGAAAAGCGACGAGGAGGTGAAGCTTGCGCTGACGCTGAAGAAAGCCGATCCCCATATTACGCGCCATGAACTGATGAGCCGTCTGTCGATGCACTAGACTCACGGGTGACCGTGCGGCGGGCACGGTCGAACGGTCTTTTCCAAATTTGTAAGATCACGCAACGATGCTCGAATCGTATAAGAAGCTGAACACGTCTGACTGGATGGAAATCGGTCGGGAGCTACTGGCCTACAAGAAGCAAGTGCGAGCCGCGTACCCGGCTAACTCCATGTACCACGAAAGGCGCGCTGCTCAACTCTTCTATGACTACGCCGAAGTCACCCACAAGATCAAAGAGCAAACGGCGAGAAACCTGATCAGGAACTACGAACGGTTTGGCGCGTCTCATATGCGAGACGACCTTGAACGTGCTTTCACCACTAGCGAGTTGACTATGCTGTCGGCGAGGACAGACGATGAGGTCGCTGCCGCACTCAGGTTCAGGCTGGCGAATCCCCAAGCTGGCCGCGAAGAACTGAGAGCCTATCTCAAATCGACGACTGCACAGCATGTACTCGATCACTGACGTTGAGCAGGGCATCAACTATTGGCGGGGGCGCCAAGCTTCGACGGACGATTTTTCCATCTGCCCGCGCGGCCGCGTCCTCGCTGATGTCTATGGCTCGATGATTTTCCACCAGCAAGAATTCGTTGAGCCACGGAGCCTCACACCGGAACAGAACGAGGCGCTGAGCCTAGCCCTCGCCCAGAAAGAGCTTTTCTAGGTAGTACGTCTAGCGGAACGGCGTGTCGGAAAGCTCAGCACACCTACCCTGTCAAGTGAGCGCCCGTCTGCCGTTAATTGAGCCATTGCAAATCTTCCACGGCTCACACGGCTCACATGTTCTCTTCTATTCGCAGTCGCGTCCTTGCCGCCTCTGTTGCTATCGTCGTTGGCGGACTTGCCGTCAATACGGGCGTCAATTATGGCGTCGCTCATCGCTATAACAGCGAATCTATCGACAACAGCCTCACGGCCCTCCTGACCGGACACGAGGCCGGTATCGAGGAATGGGTCACGTCGAAAACGCAGATGATCGTCTCTGTTCAGGACGCTGCGCTAAGTCCTGATCCGGTACCGTTCCTCAAACAAGTCGCATCCGCTGGCGGGTTCACGAACGTGTATGTCGGCTATGCGGACAAGACGGCGAAGTTCTCCGATTCCACCGGTATTCCTGCCGATTACGACCCAACAGGACGGCCTTGGTATAAACAGGCGGTCGAGGCCGGTAAGCCGGTGGTGACACCACCCTACGTCGACGTTGGCACCGGCAAGCTGGTGGTCGCATTCTCCGCGCCGATCATCCGTGACGGCGCGGTCAAGGGCGTGGTATCGGGTGACGTGGCGATGGACAGCGTCGTTGCGAACATCAAGTCGATTCATCCGACGCCCCCAAGCTTCGGCATGTTGGTTGACCGTAGCGGCCAGATTGTCGCCGCCTCGGATGCGAAGCTCACACTGAAACCGGTGACTGAGGTCTCCAACGAACTGACGACGGACGCGATCAGCACTGCCTCTCAGGAACAATCGCATGCCATTGAAGCGACCGTCGATGGTGCGACGAAGCTGGTACGGGCTCGGGCAGTGCCGGGAACGAATTGGCTGACACTCGTTGCGCTCGACAAGTCGGAAGCGACGGCGGGGATGCGTTCCCTGTTGACTGGATCAATCCTCTCGCTGGCAGTGCTCGCCGCAATTGCCGCCGCTATCATCGGCGCCGTCACTGGCGTGGCCTTCAGGGGACTCGCGAAGGTGCGCGACGCAATGGAGGCCATCGGTTCGGGCAGCGGAGATCTCACCCAGCGCCTGCCGGCGACCGGCAACGACGAAGTGGCGCAGATCGCCCGCTCGTTTAATACATTCGTCGGCAAGATTAACGGCGTGATGGTGCAGATCCGCGACAAGAGCGAGGCTGTGCGTCATGCCGCCAACGAGATTGCTTCGGGCAATCACGATTTGTCGCGTCGCACGGAATCGGCCGCTGCAAGCCTCGAGGAAACCGCTGCTTCTATGAAAGAGATCACTTCTACCGTGACGCAATCGGCCAGCGCAGCCCGGCAGGCTGACCAAACCGCGACGACCGCAGCGAGCGCCGCGTCTCGTGGTGGCTCCGTCGTCTCCGACGTTGTCTCAACGATGAATGAGATCGAGGGTGCATCCGGCAAGATCGCCGACATCATTGGCGTGATCGAGGGGATCGCCTTCCAGACGAACATCCTTGCGCTGAACGCCGCGGTTGAGGCCGCACGCGCAGGCGAGGATGGTCGTGGATTCGCTGTCGTAGCCGGTGAAGTTCGAACGCTCGCTCAGCGTAGTGCCCAGGCCGCAAAGGAGATCAAGGAACTGATCGACTCGAGCGTGACGAGCGTGTCGACCGGCGCGTCGCTGGTTCAGCAGGCGGGCGAGACGATGACCGAAATCGTAGGCCGGGTCTCAAGCGTAACCACGATCATCGGCGAGATTACGAACGCGGCCGACGAACAGACGCGCGGCATTCAGGAAATCAACCGTGCCGTGGCGCAGCTCGACGAGATGGTTCAGCAGACGTAGGGCAAATTAAGTCTGTCAACGCGGAATCCCGGCGTGGCAAGGGCGCGCGGTTCGAAAGTGACCACTTTGTTTCCACTCCGAACGAAATAGAGTCGTCATCTCGCATAAGTCCGCATTAAATTTGTCAATTCACGTAGACTTCGAATCCCGTCCGTAAGCTGTTGATCTTATGGAAAATTCCCCGCACATCCCGGGGCCAATCGCGCTTGCCCGTCGCCCGCATGGCGCGCACCGGCTCGAAGCCTTCAGCCCGAAGCTGGCCCGGCGCCTGACCTTCTACCGGCGCGCCCTGCTCGATCAACGGGTGCTGCTGGAGGCGGACCCCGCCGCAATCACGTTTTGCGAACGCCCCGGATTCGTTCAGTTCGGCGGGCAGCGGTACCTTGCGGACTTCTGGGTGCGTTACGCTGATCGGCAGGAATTAGTTGTCCTCACTGATGCGGCCCCTGCGATCGACCTAGTACCGGAAGCGGGTTCCGACGCGAGTGCGCTGGATGTCCGATCCGTCCAGGCGGCAGAACTGGCGGCCTCTCGCGTGTGGGTTGAAAATTGGCAACGCATGCTTCCCTGTATTGTCGCGACGCGGCGCCTTGTGTCCGCGTCGCTATCCAACGCCATCGAACGCTTCGCCGGCAGCCCACAGCCTTTGCTCACGATCGAGCGTGAGTTCTCGACGGGCGATCCCATTCTTGTGCGTGCGGCGGTCTTTGGCTTGTTGCACGCCGGCCGTATACGCGCTCCCGATCTTCGAACTGACGCGTTGTCGCTGCTCACGTCGTTTGTTGCCGCCGGGCAACCGCAATGAGCCGCCGGAAACCTGCGTTGCAGGCGCTCGATATCGCGGCGTGGCCCAACGTTGCCTGGACGGAGTTTGACCCGGAAAAGCGACGCGCCTTCGAGGCAGGGATGCAGGCAATCGAACGCTACGCTCGTGGCGAGTCCGTCAAAGATATCGAGCTGGCGACGGGCGTCAATCGGCGTCAGCTCTATCGCTGGCTCGAACGTGGGCTGTCGCTGCATCCCGACGGTCGCGTGTATGGATTTCGCGCACTGGTGGCGCACGTGCGCGTCGGCGACTATGTCCGTGTAAGCCCCGTCACCGTGCGGGGCGAACGCGGCAGTCGCGGTGCGGTAGGTGCACTGTCGCAGTTGTTCCAGCGTTATCCGACGCTCGCGGCGTGGTTGCTGCTGCAAGTCAGGCAGCGTCGTGTGTTGCTCGAGCAGGTCAACACCGATGGACGGTTGCGCACGCGTTTGCGGGGTCTGCAATCGCTGCACGATGAGTTCCTGCGACAGTGCCGCGCGGTTGGTATCCCGGCGGCAGATTATCCTTTCAATACCGCGGGCCACGCAGTTCGTTCGCTATCGCTACGTCTGAGGGCGGAAATGCTGCGCAGCTTCGGCACTGCCGCCCGGTCCGCGGGCGCCTCGCACCTGAAGGGGTTGCCGCAACGGGATGACGGCGCGGGAAGCCCGGCCGCGACGCGTCCCTATCAGGTGGTGGAATTCGACGGCCACCGGCTCGACGTCCGGCTGAAGGTAGTGGTACGCGATCCGCTTGGCTTTGAACACGAGTTCGAGATGGAGCGCGTCTGGCTGCTGGTGATCATCGATGTGTGCACGCGCGTGGTGCTGGGGTATCACCTCGTGCTCGCACGTGAATACAGCCGCTACGACGTGATCAAGACGATCGAAAAGACGCTCGAGCCGCATCATGCACGGCCCATTACCATTGACGGCCTCGGTTATGGATTTCACGACGGCTTTGCCTCGCAGCGGCTGCCGGAACTGGCGTACGTGACGTGGGAGTGGATGCGTCTCGACAACGCGAAGGCTAACCTCGCGAACGAGACGTTGGCGGCGTTGTGCGAATTCGTCGGCTGTGCGGTCGACGCGGGACCGACGTACTGTCCGGACGAGCGACCGTATATCGAGCGCTTCTTCGGCACGATCGCGAGCCGGTTGTCGTCGCGGCTGCCCGGGTACACGGGTTCGCATTCACGCGATCTGCGCCGAGCTCTCGCCGATCCGAATGGCAACCTGCGGCTCTATGTATCGCTCGACGAACTCGAGGAACTGGTTGAATACGCGATCGCGAGCTACAACGGCACGCCGCATGGCGGTTTGAACAACGCCACTCCGCTCGAGGCGATGGAGTATTTCGTTCGCGGCAAACAGGTGCTGCTCTCGTGGTTGCCCGAGCATCATCGCCGCACGATGTGCCTGATGCAATCGGCGCGGCGCTGCCGGGTGCGGGCCTATCTCGACCAGGGCGTGCGTCCGCACATCAACCTGCACGGCGTCCGTTATACGAACGACGTGTTGGCGACCGGCACGCACCTGATCGGCAGGCACCTGCTCGTGTACATGAATGCCGACGACCTGCGCTGCGTCCGTGCGTTCCTGCCTGACGGTGCCGAACTGGGAGTACTCGATGCGCAAGGGGCATGGCGCGTGGTACCACATAACCTCAAGTTGCGGCAGGAGATCCGCAAGCTGCGTGGCAGGCAACGGGGCCGTGAGGCGGGTGGAGCGAATCCGATCGAAGTGTACGTTCAAACGAAGCTCGCCCAAGCGAAGAAGACGCGTAGGGCCGCGACTGAACTCGCGCGTGCAGTGAAGTTGCTCGCCTCAGCGCCGACGGTACGCACGCCCGCCGGTCCGGCGCAGCCAGTCGAGCCCGGGGCTGCTGCCACGACTGGCGCACCGACGGGGTCTGCCACGACAACCGCGACCGCCGTTGAGCTTACTCCGCGCGCCCGGGTCCGGCCGAAGAAACTTTCCATCGGCACCGGCCAGGTCTTCTAACGCTGTCGTTTGTACGTTTGTACGAGAGGCATCATGTCGCTTCAGATACCGCGTCCGATTGACCCGTCGCTGCATCCGTTAGCTACTGGCAACTATCGAATCGCGACCCCGGCGATCGAGGCGTTCTACGAACTGGTGCTCCGATGTCTGCATTACCGGATTATGGGCGCGCTCATCTATGGTCCGTCGCGGATCGGCAAGACGCGCGCGATCGAGTACGTGAGGCTGCTGCTCGCGCGCAACTACCCGAAGATGACCAGCTATCACGCGCAGTGTGAACACAAGCCGCGGCACGCCGAAGGTCCGTTCTTCGCGAACTTGCTCGAAGCGGTCGGCGATCCCGACCGAACGCTGGCTCTAATCCTTCCAAGCGCATGCGACTCTCGTTAACGATTCGCGAGGCCGCCGCGCGCGCGGGCAGCGGCACTGTGCTGCTCTTTTGCGACGAAGCGCAGCGCTACAACGAAAATGAGTATGAGTGGCTGCGCGACGTGCATGACGCACTCGACCGGCAGCAGATCAAGCTGTTCACTTTTCTGGTCGGCCAGCAGGAGTTGCTCGCGCAAAAGACCGCCCTGCAGGTGGCTGGCAAAACCCAGATCGTCGCGCGGCTGATGGTTGAGGAACTGTCGTTCTCCGGCATTCGAAACGCCGAAGATGTGGCGACATGTCTGCACGGGTACGACGAGACCGCGTACCCGGAGGGCAGCGCGTGGAGCCTTACGCGCTTCTATGTCCCGCAGACCTTCGATGCCGGATACCGGCTGGTCAGTGACGCTGACGTGCTCTGGCAGGCGTTCGACGACGCACATCACAGGGCCAGCCTGCCGGGTCGCCTGGAAATTCCGATGGAATCGTTCTCGCGAGCCGTCGAGATTGTGCTCAAGGAAAGCGAACTGAGGGATCGGTTGGAATACAGTCCGGAACCCGCGTTATGGGCGTACGCGGTGCAGCACTGCGGCTATGTTCAGTCCCGTCATGCAACCGGACGCGTCCTCGTCGCCGCCGCGTAGCGCCGCGCTGGCCGGCGCACCGCGCTTTCCGATCCTCACGCTCGACGAGCGCAAGCTGACACCTGCACTCGGTTACATCTTCGACCGGAGATGGCTTGATCCCTGCGAGTCGCTTATCTCGATTCTTTGGAAATTCGAAAAAGCGAATGCTCTACCAGGCTACACGGTTGCGCGATTGATGGGTCCGGACATCGATCCCTACGCGGGGATCGCGCCGCAACTGGGCCTGGTCGATCTTCGCCGGTTGCATCAAAGCCTACCCGTGCCAGTCAAAACGCTGCGTGCGGCGCTGCTGCCGCCGCCCCAGCGGCGCGGTTGCAGCAGCGTTTTTCGGCACTGCCGTCGTTGTATGGCCCATGGCTACCACAGCGTGTTGCACCAGTTGGAGAGTATCAGCGTCTGCCCGGCACATCACCAGTCACTGGAAAGCGCGTGCCGGCGCTGCGGCTACGAAGCGCCGCATTTGGTAAACGTGAGGCTTTTGGAGACGCCGTATCGCTGCGCGTATTGCCGCGCGAGCTATGGTGGTCAGGGCTGGACGCCCAACGCCGCCCGCCCGATGAAAGCCGAGTTTCGCAAGGCGTTCACGCGGCGGTATTTTGAGCGCTATTTCGGCTGACCGGCACGAAGATGGCTGTTCCAAAAGCCACAGAGTATGCCGCATTGGGATAATCCAGCCTATGCGCCCGACCGCGCACGGCTCTGCACTGGCGCTCGTTGCTGGGGAAGCCCGCGCGATAGTGCTCCCAGGCCCATAGCGCGTCGCCAGTCGAGCATGGGGAAAGACCTTTGGAACGTCATGCCATTGCTACGGCGATCCTCGCTCGCTCAAGCAGATGACAGTGAGTCGCTTGTGAAGGCATGTGGCGCTAGCAGGGCAAAGCAGCGAGAACTCACGACTTTTGCGGACATCGTCTGGAACCGAGCTTCGGTCGATCGGTTGATAGCCTCGTCGTTGGAAAAAATCGGGTGCCGTTGTCGTGAGCAGCCAGATCTGCGTACAACCATCGATAGACGCCGCGTGCTCCGCTTCAGAAAGAAGGGTCCGTCCTAAGCCGGCATGCCGGTCCGACTCGGCGACGACGAGCGAGCGCAGTAACGCCCCATCAGAAAAGCGCTCGAGCCCCACGCACGCGATGATCGTGTCTTGAGGATTGCGCACAACGAGAAAACGCCCAAGATGTTGCGCGGTGATGTCCGTCGTAGGCAAATCATTCTCATTCAGCAGTGCCTTGATCTGAGCTAGATCAGCGCTTTGCGCGCCACATATCAGCATGACGACCTCATGCTCGAATGTCAGGTTGCGATTTGGCCGTAGCGTCGGCCGGCGTGCCGTCGTGTTTGCTGCGGATGCGCGATGGCGCGAGCCGCATCGCGATGATGAACGCGGCGGCGGAGAGCAGCGAGACGACCAGGATCACCCACTCGACTTCCAGATAGCTATCCCGGAGCGCCCAGATCGCTGCGGCTGAGAGCGGCGCGATGCCCTTGGCAAGGTTGGACGGCACCGAGAGCAAACCGCTCGTTGCACCATATCCTTCCGTCCACATGACGTCCTGCACGATGGTACCGCGAAGGATGGTCATCATTCCATTCGCACCGCCGTAGATTGTCGCAAAGACGATCAACCCGAAGGTCGAGGTACTGCAGACCATCAAAATCGCGACCGACAAAGGGAACGCCGTGGTCACGATCAGACCAATTCGTGAAGGCCGCACGGCGCGTCCGATCGTTGCCCACAGAATACGCGCCAGCACCTGAGCCGGACCAATGAGGGCCATTGTGAGTAGGATCACAGGTGACGGAACGCTCCGCTCTGCCATCAACGGGACGAGATGGAATGTGAGGGCCGCGAAGGTGGCGTAGTAAGTTGTGAAGCACACAGCAAGCCCCCAGAAGGTCGGCGTGCGCAACGCGCGACGCGTGGCGGCGGCATTGACTGCCTTGAGAGTGCTCCGATAATCTGCACCATGTTGATGGCTGGCACTGCGTCGGATCGCGCTCCACTGTAACGGCACGCAGGTGACGAGATTAAGGACCGCAAGTATGACCAGCGCCTCCCGCCAACCGAACCAACCCACCAGGCCCTGCGTCAGCGGGATGAAGACCGTGCTGGCAAAGCCGGCAACCAGTGTCACCTGCGTGATCTTGCGACGGAAACTCGTCGGAAAATCCAGCGTGAGGATCGAGAAAACGGGATCATAAAGCGTTGCGGCCATTGCGATGCCAAGCCCGATCCACACGACGTAAAGCACGGCAAGGCTGTCTGCCTGAGACCAGAGCAGCAGCATTATCGTGCTCAGCACCGAGCCCGCGACCATCACGCGACGACCGTATCCGTGATCGATCCATTTCCCGACTGGATATGCCGCAATCCCGAAACGAGCAGGCCACACGATAATGCAGCGTTCGTCGCGATGCGACTCCATGCCATCGTCTGCTCCATCGGCACGACGAAGAGCGAGAACGCGTAATAGACCGAGCCCCAGGAGACGAGTTGAGCCATCGCGAGCGCGAGCGTCGCGAAGGCGTCGCGACGAATCAGGCGTTCACTGCGCTTCGCTATCGTCGGTGTCTGCATTGGCGTTTGCTTGGTGACCCATGGCGGTCGCGGCGAGCCTGCTTGCTTGCTCCGGGCGAGCTTCCTTACGCTCGCTATAGCGATCGGTGAGGTAATCAGAACGATCGCGCACGAGAAGTGTGAACTTGACCAGTTCTTCCATCACGTCGACGACACGATCATAATAGGAAGAAGGCTTCATCCGACCCTGCTCGTCGAACTCCTGCCACGCCTTGGCCACCGACGACTGGTTGGGGATGGTGACCATGCGCATCCAGCGGCCAAGCACACGCAGCGCATTCACCGCGTTGAAGGACTGCGATCCGCCACACACTTGCATGACCGCCAGCGTGCGGCCTTGCGTCGGTCTTACTCCTGCGGCTTCGAGCGGCAGCCAGTCGATCTGGTTCTTGAACACGGCGGTGAGCGTTCCGTGACACTCGGGGCTGCACCAGACCTGACCCTCAGACCACTCGGAGAGCTCACGCAGTTCGACCACCTTCGGATGATCGGCCGGCATGCTATCGACCATCGGCAAGTCGTGAGGATCAAACACGCGCGTCTCGGCGCCGAACGCTTGCAGCAGACGCTCGGCCTCCAGTGTAAGAAAGCGACTGTATGAAGTCGGACGCAGTGAACCGTACAGCAACAAGATACGGGGCGCGTGTGTCGACACGGATAGTGGCTGCAGCTTCCCGGTGTCGGGAATGTCGATGTGCGTGGCGCTTAAGTTGGACAGATTCGAAAACATATTCTGATGAGAGCGAGACGCCCTTAAACGGGAAGGCATAGCGGCCTGACAACCTTTCAGGCCGCTTCGTACCAGCGTTGCGATCGATTCACGACGTTCACCACGAGCAGCATGACCGGCACTTCGATGAGCACGCCAACAACCGTGGCGAGGGCAGCACCCGAATGAAAGCCGAACAAACTGATGGCTGTGGCAACCGCAAGTTCGAAGAAATTGCTTGCACCGATCAGGCTCGACGGACCGGCGACGCAATGCGCTACGCCCAGGCGGCGATTGAGCAGGTACGCCAGGCCTGAATTGAAGAAGACCTGGATCAAAATCGGCACCGCGAGCATCGCAATGATGAGCGGCTTGCGCACGATGGCTTCGCCCTGGAAGCCAAACAGCAGCACGAGCGTTGCAAGTAGCGCAGCGATCGACCACGGACCCAGACGCGCGACTGTGTGCTTGAAATTGGCTTCGCCGCGAGAGAGCAGATGCTTGCGCAGCCATTGGGCGAGCAGCACCGGAATGAGGATGTACAAGCTGACCGAGACGATCAGCGTACCCCACGGCACGGTGATCGAGGATAAACCGAGCAACAGCGCCACCAGCGGAGCAAACGCAACGACCATGATCGCGTCGTTGAGCGCGACCTGCGAGAGCGTGAAGTACGGGTCGCCCTTGCACAACTGCGACCACACGAAAACCATCGCCGTGCAAGGCGCGGCCGCAAGCAGAATCAGACCCGCAATGTAGCTATCAAGCTGATCTGCAGGTAGCCAGCCGGCGAACACATGCCGCACGAAGATCCAGCCGAGCAGCGCCATCGAAAATGGCTTGACGAGCCAATTCACCAGTAACGTCACGCCGATGCCGCGCCAGTGGCTGCCGACTTGCGCGAGCGCGGTGAAGTCGATCTTGATCAGCATCGGAATGATCATCACCCAGATCAAGATGCCGACCGGCAGATTGACCTGCGAGATTTCCATGCTGCCGATTGCGTGAAAGAGTCCCGGGAAAAGCTGTCCGAGACCGATGCCGGCGACGATGCATAGCGCAACCCAGATCGTCAGATATCGCTCGAAGAAGCCGATCGACGGCGTCAGCTTATTTCGCGAGGTTTGCGTTGTGCTCATTGGCTTCCTCGACGGGTTGCTCACCGATTGCGCGCATCTCGTTCTGAATGGCATTGCTATCGAGTACGTGTAGTGGCAAGTTCACGAACTGGCTCACGCGGGTCATGATCTGCCGATAGACCTTGTTGAAAATCTCGCGCTTCTCGTCGTTGCTGCCTTCGAACGCAGCGGGATCTTCAAATCCCCAGTGCGCTGTCATTGGCTTGCCCGGCCAGATGGGACAGACCTCGCCCGCGGCCTGATCGCATACCGTGATGACGAAATCCATATGCGGCGCATTGGGCGTCGCGAACTCGTCCCAACTCTTGCTGCGCAAACTCGAAGTTTCGTAGCCGAGCGCCCCGCACCGTTCGATTGCGAAGGGGTTGACTGTGCCGCCCGGGTGGCTGCCGGCGCTGTACGCGCGGAACTTGCCCTTGCCGAGCACATTGAAAAGTGCTTCAGCCATGATGCTGCGTGCACTGTTGCCGGTGCACAAAATCAAGATCGAATACGGTTTAGTGCTCACGAACGCCTCGGCAAGGTGACAACGGTTTCGATGGGGGAACAACACGCGGCGGCGGCCGCTTCGGCAGATCGGTCGCGCGATTCTCCATATACGGGCGCGGCATCGAGAGTGTGGAACGTCTCCCACGCGACGCCTTGCGGGTCGACCGTCCAGGCCTTTTCCGAGCGGGCGTAACAGCACGTCGTGTCCTCCTGAACCTGAACAGGTAGGCGAGCGGAGGCAAAGCGCACGTTCATCTCAGCGAGTTCCTGCGCGTTCTCTACCTGAATGCCGATGTGATCCACACCAAGGGGCGCGCGCCACGCTGTGAGATGGCAAAGTTGACGGCTGGATCCGCTAATTCCCATTTGCAGTAGTCGGGCTTGCTCACTGTCGGCTCGACATTACCGAATAGGGCGCTGTAAAAGCGCACGCTCTCGTTCAGATCCTGAACCGACACGTGAATGTGGATGCGCTTCATGTTGAATCTCCGCAGCAGTTTGACGGATCGCTGGCCGTGCATGGTGCGCCGGCGCAGCAGTTCTCGGTCAGGAAACCAATAAGGCCGTTCATGGCCTGGAAATTGGCCGAGTAAAAAACATATCGGCCCTCTTGTCGCGCGATGATCAGTTCCGCATGCGACAGGTCCTTGAGATGGAATGACAGGCTCGAGGGTGCGAGCCCCACTTGCTGGGCGATCTCGCCCGCGGCCACGCCGTCGGGCCCGGCCACGACGAGAATCCGGAAGATCGCCAGGCGCGATTCATGAGCGAGCGCACCGAGCGCGCGTACGACGAGGTTTGAGTCCATATTCGCCACGATAGCGTTTTCGCTTTGAAATTTCAATAAATGTCGAATAGACGATGCAGGCACCGCGTATGCCGGTATAAAACTGGAAAATGCGCCGCGGTAATCGTTCCTCGGCGCGCACACGAAGAGATGGAATGAAGCCTTGCCGCGACCGCTCTAGCCGGAGCGTGGTCCAAACGCTTGATCGAACTGCCTTGCCCGTTTGAGCTCGTCGCCGTGCAGATAGGTTGACGTCGTCGAAATCGACGCGTGCCGCAGGTTGTCGCGCACCATGATCAATTCGGCCCCTCGCGCCAGTGCATGTGAGGCGTGCGTATGTCTGATCCAGTGCGGGCTCGCTCGCCGCAGCTTGTCGGCCGTCGCGGGTCGCTCGTCCTGAATCGCATCGGCGGCCAGCAGGAAAAATCGTCGCAGCACGCGCCCGAGCCGCGAGGTTTCGATGCTCGCGCCATCTTCGTCAAGGCTCGCCACGATCCGCGTCGCCGGGTTCCACCGGGTCGGCGTGACCGGCAATTTGCGTTGCACCAAATAGTGATCGAGGGCTGTGCGTGCCAGTCTCGGCAACGCGACCTTGCCAGGCTTGCCGCCTTTTCCGACGACATGTAACCAGTGGTCGCCGTGTTCGTCGGTGCGGATGTCCCCCAGCGCTGCGCCGACTAGCTTGCTCGCGCGTAAGCCGGTCGCATAGCCAAAGTCCAACAGGAACCTTAAGCGCTGCGCGGCCGGTACGCTCCAGCCGTACGACCATTCGAGGCCGTCGGCGATTGTCCGCAGCAGCAGCCACTCGCCTTCGGTAAAATCGCGCGTCACGTCGAGGCCCGGTCTCACGGCGCCGCGCACCTTGACGCCGGCGAATGGATTGGCGAGGACGTAGCGCTGCTCGACCAGCCAGCGGAACAGCGCCGCCAGCACAGTCAGCGCGTACGCTGCCGACCGCGTTGATAAGGGACTACTGAACGGTCGCCATTCACCGCTGTGACGCGGTCGTGCCGGACCGATCCAACGCTCGCGCGGCGCCGGCCGTCTCAGGAAGCCACGATACGCAATTGCATCGTCGGTGGTCAGCGACGACGGTGCGCAGCCGCGCTCAACGATCGCCCAAAGAATCAGGCGTTCCGCCTCCTTCCGATAAGCGCGCTGCGTGGCGCCAGACTCGTGAAGGGACAGCCAGAATTGCACCGCTTCATAGTCATTCGACGCTTTGAGCAGGCAGACGTGCTGCGGCGCGCGAAACTGTCCATGCGAGCCGTCCACCTCGTGCGGCACGCGCAATTGCTCCCAAGGGACGATCGGCCCCGAAGGCGTGCCGACGACAAGTGCGCGAGCGCGCTCGGTGAGCGCCGGGTGCGAGGCAAAGAACGCTTCGACGCAGCGCGCCCCAGCCGTGCCGAGACCGGCAATCGCGACCCACCAGCGGCGCCGGCGCGGGATCCGTACGGTCAACTCGGCCAACGTCCGAATCCCGTGCGCCTGCAGGGCGGCCGCCACGCGCGGCGGCAGCCAGGCGTCGATGTCGTCGGCGATATGCGGCTCAGGCGGTGACAGGCTGCGCAGTGTCTCGATCGCGCGTGCGGCGGTTTCCGGCAACACGTGCGATCGCTCGGCGAACACCCGCGCCAGATCGGTGCGATGACGGTTTGTCGCGAATGCGATCAGTCTTCGACGGATTTGGCCGAGCACGCCGCGCGAAGACGCCCCCGGGATCTTGCGGTCACCCAGGTAACGCGCGACGGCGGCTCGGGCGGCAAGGCCCGCATACCAGCCGCGCAGGGCGGCCAGTTCCGCATCGTCGGGGAAGGAGCCGGGCCCGGTCTCACGCGTTTTCATGCTTACCACTTTAGTCTAAATTTGCGGCTGGCCCGATAAGAACAATTGAACTAACCCGCTGCGCGGGAGAAGGCGGTCGGCCAGCGGCATCGGCTCCGGGACGGTTGACGAGGCATTTCCGTTCGGGTGGGACCATGGCAGTGCAGTTTGCTGCCACGACCATTCCCAGCGGAGTCCACCATGACACCCCTTCGTCAACGCATGATCGAGGATATGCGCATTCGCAACCTCGCCGCCAACACGCAGCGCGCTTACCTCCAGCAGGTGAGCGCCTTTGCCCAGCACTTCGGGCGTTCCCCTAAACTACTGGGCCTAGAGGAGGTGCATGATTGGCAAGTGCACCTGATTGAAGTCCAGCGGCGCTCGTCCAGCACGCTGGTGGTGGCCACTGCAGCGCTGCGCTTCCTTTACAACGTCACGCTCAAACGCGACTGGTCAGTCAACGAGATCCCCATGTCGAAGACACCGCGCAAGCTGCCGATGATCCTCAGTCAGGAGGAGGTCAGCCAGTTTCTCGAAGCGATCCGCAGCGTCAAGCATCGTACGGTACTGATGGCAGTCTACGCCGGAGGTCTACGTGTCTCGGAGGCCACCCGGCTGAAGGTCAGCGATATCGATAGCGAACGCATGATGCTGCGTGTCGAACAGGGCAAGGGACACACCGACCGCTACGTAATGCTTTCGCCACGGCTGCTGCAGATACTGCGCAATTACTGGTGCATTGGCCGGCCCCAGTGCTGGTTGTTTCCCGGCCGCTTCCTGGATCAGCCCGTGGGTACCGACGTGATACGGCAGGCGTGCGAGGACGCGCGCCGTCGCGCCGGCATCAGCAAGCCGATCACGCCGCACTCTTTGCGTCATGCGTTCGCCACACACCTGCTCGAGTCCGGCACCGACGTGCGCACCATCCAGTTGCTGCTTGGTCATTGCAGCCTCGTCACCACCCAGCGTTATCTGAAGGTCGCAACCAGCACCGTCTGCGCGACGACCAGTCCGTTTGATCGACTCCCTCAGCAACTTACTACGCTTATCTGCCCCGAGCCGTCGTCCACCAACGACTGAGCGCAATGATGCGCGCCGCGCTGGAAGTTGCGGACGTTCTGCGTCGCCACGGCCCCACCTATCGGGAAGTGCATGCCGACTCGCTTAGCCGCGAGCAGTATCGCGTCATGACCGCGATCGAGCAATGTCGTACCGCCGCGTTGGGTGGTCACGTTGAACAATGCGACAGCTGCGGTCATCAACGCATCGCCTATAACTCTTGCGGTAACCGGCACTGTCCGAAGTGTCAGTCGCTCGCCCGCGCGCAATGGCTTGAGGACCGCCAGGCTGACGTGCTGCCCGTGCCGTACTTCCACGTCGTCTTCACGCTTCCGGAGAAGATTGCGTCGATCGCCTTCCAGAACAAGCGGGTGGTCTACGATCTCCTATTCCAGGCTACCGCCGAAACGTTGCACACGATCGCAGCCGACCCACACCATCTTGGCGCGACGATTGGTTTCATCGCGATCCTGCACACGTGGGGGCAGAATCTTGTGCATCATCCCCATCTGCACTGTGTCGTCCCGGGCGGTGGCCTCGCTCCCGACGGCAGCCGCTGGGTGGCGTGCAAGCCGGGTTTCTTCTTACCCGTGCGAGTGCTTTCGCGTCTGTTTCGGCGACTATTTCTCGAGCGGTTGGAGCATGCTTTCGACATGGGCGAGCTGCGGTTCTTCTCCTCGCTCGCGCCCCTCGCCGAACGCGGCGAATTTGCTCACTATCTTGCCGGTGCGCGGCACGCCGAATGGGTGGTCTACGCGAAGGAGCCGTTTGGCGGCCCGGAGCAGGTCCTCGATTATCTCGGCCGCTACACTCACCGCGTGGCGATCTCCAACAACCGCCTCGTTGGTTTGACCGACGGACACGTCACGTTCCGCTGGAAGGACTATCGTCATCCGGGCCGGCCACGCTTGATGCGCCTGGACGCCCACGAATTCATCCGACGCTTCTTGCTGCATGTGTTACCTCGCGGGTTACAACGCATCCGTCACTATGGGTTGCTCTGCAATCGCCTGCGTGAGTCCCGGTTGAGCGTGTGCCGCCATCTGCTTAACGTCGAGCCCACCAGCGACACTTGCAGCGCGCCCGAACCCGACTATCGCGACCGCTACGCGAAACTCACAGGTCGCTCGCTCCATGACTGTCCTGTGTGTTCGCGCGGGCGCATGCTGTGCATCGAGCGCTTGTTACCCGGCGCACCACCGCGAGCACCGCCGGCGAATCCCCGATGAATCTCGACCCGCTCACCTCCAACGCCGGTTCCCGCGCGTCCCGCCGAAGCCGCTGGACTCGCTCGGCCAGACGTCGCCCACCGTCGCCTGAGGCACCCCGCGTCGCGTGTTCATCGCTTGCGTTGTTCGGATTTCCCTTTCCCAAACACGGCCGAGAACCGTTCGTCCCGGACGCTGCGAATACTGTAGTCGTAAACATCGCATCCGCACTTCGATTCAATACCCATAGCGCCACCGTCTGCGGAGCGGCTTAGCTCAAAGAATTCTTAACGAAGCACAGACGGCCGGCACGTCGTGCCAATGCGAATCCTTTGCGCCGTCTGTACTTCGTTAAGAATCCTCTGCATTATCGGGCCGGCCGTCATTGTTGGCCGCCCCCTTCAACCAAACAAAAAAAAGGAATAAGAGCGGTGATCGGAACCCTGACGCGAGGCTTGGATATCGCGCCGTACCCGCCGATTCCTTCGACCGGCACCGCCTCGCCGAAGACTGGTACCGGCTATATGCCCGGACTTCAAGCTTCAAGTATTTCTACGAGGGCAGTGCCCGAATAGATATCGGGCGCGGCCGGGTATGGACCAGCGTTTTAGCGCCAGTGGCGAATTGAGATTGGTCAAGCAGGCGCTTCCCAGTAGGGACGTTGTCAGTGCGTACGCGGCAGGAAGCGCCATACGAGAAGGACGAGCGCGAGCACAGCAGGAATCCAGTTCAGACTAGTCGGTACGCGTTCGCGATGTGCATAGCGCTTATCCATCATAGCCGCGATCAGATCCTGGGGAGCACGCAAGCGGCAATACTCGAATCCGACTTGCTTCGCGACCGATGATAGATACTGCCCACGTAACTCGGACAGCTCTTCGTGACTTTCGCCGACGCCGCGCGCACGGGATTGCGCGGGCACTTGAATTACTTCGTCGGCACGCCAGTAGCCGATGGGTTTGCCATTCCGGTCAGTCCGCGGAATGGGCACGGGCTGATCGCCGCCGACGCCGATGAGCCACCCTTTCACTTGTTCGCGCGGGATATCGCGCACACGCTGATCCCCGGGCAAAACAGGCGGCGCTTCCTGTCCGTCCGTGAAAAATAGAACGCTCGCGTCATGCCCCACGCTCGTCGCGGTGCGCACGGCTGAGTAGACGCCGCCTTCGGCCACGCGGCTCCAATTGGTCCAGCGCATGTCGCCGCCTATACGGTTCAGCGAAGCGAGCAACGCATCGAAGTTGCCGCAGACTTCTATGGGCGGGACGAGAAGCAAGGTGCTCTGCCCGGTGAAGATGCTCCAGCCGAGCTTCGATCCGCACGGCAAGCGCTGTAGGCCCTCCCGCACGGCCGCGCGCGCAAACTCAAGCCTGCTGACCGGAGCGCTTCCGATGCCGACGTCCTCGACATCCATGCTCTGCGTGATGTCGAATGTGACGATGTAGCTAAATACGTTGCGCTGGAACATCACACCCGGCATCCAGACTGCAGCGGCGAGCAAGGGCACGGCGGCAACGACCGCCCAGTTTCGCCATAGCAGGAACGCGCGCATCGCTGCGGCAGTACTCATGGCAGGTCGTCGCTTTGCGCGCCACGCACCTTCACGGCAGATCGCTTCTTCACATCGAGATCCTCCTGATCGCCAGGCGATTCGGGCGCGAGCCACAGCGCGCGCTCGAGGTTGTAGCGCGCGTCCCAGTCTTCCGGTGCCAGCCGTAGCGCCGCGCGATAGCGCTCCTTGGCTTGTTCGAGCAAAGGCAACGAGCGAATCGGGCCTGCAGCGTCGGGGCCGGCCGCTTCGCGCAGGTCCATGTTGCCCAGATCGAACAGTGCGACGGCCTGTATTACCCGGTCGTCTTCTTGGGTGATGAGAGGATCAAAGATACGTTGTGCATCGTTCGGTCGCCCCGCCTTCGAAAGCGACACCGCCTGCGCGAGCCGTACTTCAAGCGCATCATCTTGCGTAGTCGATCCTTCGGGTTTCGCGGCTCTCACCGCCGAGGCAATCGCTTGCGCGTGTCGAAGCATCGCCCAGTCATAACACGCCATCGCGGCAAAGAAGCAAGTCGCCGCTGCAAAGGCGAAGTGAACCGCGTTGCGCTTCATCACCAGCTCCGTACCTGAACGAACCGCAGCCCAAGCAGAGCCGCGCAGGCTATCAAGGCGACGGCGAAGCAAGCCGCGCTTAAGTCCTGCCGTGGCAGGCGTTCCTCAAATGAAATGAGCGAATTGTGCTGTTTGTCGATCTCCGCCATCGCGGCGGCCATTGCCGTCGCGTCTTCCGCCTGATAGAGCCGGTACGGCGATGCGAGTCCCAGAAAATAGCGATGCAACTCTGCTTCTTCGGATCGGTCATCGGCGGGTGAGCGCTTTGTGAGGTCGGGACTGTACAGGCCGCTTCGCAGATACACGAAGTACAGCGCGATGCGATTGCGCGCCAGCCCACTGGCGATCGCTGCGCGCGCGTCAGCATCAAGATGTGCGCCGCCATCGGAGACCAGCACGATGGCGCGGCGGCCGACATAGCGACTATCGCCATCGAATTGTCGAGTCGCGGCGATAAGCCCTCGGTCGAGCCGGGTGTCAGGCGTGCCTCGGCCGATCCCGGTGCCAGCAAGCGCGGCGTCGATGATCCGATGATTCGCCGTGAAGGGCACGGCAAGGATTGGGCTGATGCCGAACATCATGAACGCAAGACGGTCGTCTCGCCGTTCGGCGACGAAGCGTTCAAGCGAATGGCGCGCCACCGCGTTCTTGGACTGGCCGCTCGACTCGATAACGGGCGTCTTCGACATGACGGCGTCCATGCTCGCGCTACGGTCCATCAGAATGAGGATCTCGGACGCTGTGCTGATTCGCACGACATGCACGTTCATGCGACCGGGACCGGCAAGCCCCGCAATGATCGCAAGCATCGACAACATCGCGCACAAGCGGCGGAGCCGTTCGATCAGCGTGCCTAACGTGTCGTGCGGCAGCCAGTCGATAAAAGAATAAGCAAACGCCTCAGACCGATTCGACATCAAGGGCAAGAAGGAGAGCGGTAAAAGAATCAGGAGCCAGGGACGGAGAAAGTCGACAGACATGGCGGTCATTGCTTCCTTTCGGCGCGATACAGGGTCCGTGCGAATTCGCGCAACGGAAAGCGCGCCGGAGCGCTATCGTGGACGAAGAAGCGCTGCTGCGAACTTGAATAAAATACCTCAAGCTCAGTTTTGAACTTTTCAAGCCAAGGTGCGCGTACAAGGAGCGGATAGAGCGAAGCCGCATGCACCACCTCTCCGGCGGTCTCATTGAACGCGTGATGCAAGGCGCGCCAAGCCTGGTCGTTCGTGTCGATATCATCCGTATTCAGTGTGCATACGGCCTGCCATGCGCGGGCGAAGGGAAGCCGTCGCGCGTCCTCGCGTGTGCGCCACGACCACCACGCCATCCAGCTCAGCAGGGTGACCAACAAAAGCGCCAGCATCGCCATGATCCGGTGCCGTGTCTCCACCTGGTTCTGAGGCGTGACGATACGGTCCGGTCTCAGCGGCTGAAGATCGCCCGCGCGGAACGACGCAGGCGGCGTCAAAGTGCCGATGCTGATGGGCCATGCGGCCACCCGCAACGTGCCTCCTGTTGTCGCCCTGAGATCGAACGCGGGCACCTCGGCCTGCGTGAGCCTCTCGGCGGCGTTGATGATCTGATAGTCGATGACCATCCATGGGCGGCCCTGCGCGTCCTTCTCAATGTGAGGCTGACGGCGTTCGAGCCACACGCTGACGCGTCCCGTCGATGGCGGGGGAATGTCGCGCACTTCGTGGCCGTCAATGGAAAGCAGCACGCGTTGAGTCAACACGTCGCCCAGCACATGGCCGAACGCGCGAGGTTGCTGGACGGTGGCGTCGGCGGATGGTTGCGGCTGAGCCTGGCATGGCCGCGCAAGCGCGACCGTCATTAGGACAAAGGCCACGCTCAACGCTCGCAGCCGGCCCGCTCTCATGGGGTGGTTTCCAAGAAGTGGCGGGATAGCGCCTCCGCATCGAACGCGCCCTCGACAAAAAAGGGATATGCCCCGCTTCTGCCAAATGCGGCTTTCAGTTCCGCGCGGCGTCTGGCGACGTTCTCTTGCCACTGTTGCGCCAAGCGCGGACGCAACCACAGCGCGCGCTGGCTGCCGGTCTCCATGTCGCACACTGGCAGAAACCTGCCGGCGACCGGCGGCTCGATTTCGGCCTTGTGCCAGATGACAATCGGCACGACTCGGGCGCGGACCAAGCGTTCCATGGCCGCATCCAGCCGGGTAAGGGGCCAGTGGAAGTCCGATACAAAGAAGACGAGGCCGCGACTACCCGCAAGACGGTCGAGCGTGCACGCAACAGCCGCATCGCCACGCATTGTTTGCGGCAACTCGATGCATTGGCGCAACAGCGCCGCCATTTCGTCGCCGACCACACGGCCATGCCTCGCTGGCACGAACAGGTCCTCCCGCGCATCGTGATCGAACGCCAGCATGCCAACTTGATCGCCCGCCCTGAATGCGCTGTACCCCAACGCCTGGACAAAGTCAGCGGCGAGATCGAGTTTCGTGCCGCCGGTGCCGAAGCGCATCGAAATGGACACGTCTACGACCACCTGCACCGGCACAGCGACGCGCTGCAGATGAAGGCGCACGAGCCATTGCTGCGGCACCGCGCGCAGGCTTGCGCGCAGATCCAGACGGCGTGGATCGGGATGATCGAACAGGCGCGCGTGCATGGCAAACTCCTGCCCTGCGCCGAAGCTTGTTCCGGGATGGGAGCCGGGTCGGAAGCCTTTCGCTCGTCCCGGCAGCCGGTAGTGGAATTCGACTGGATCTTTCATGACTTAAGGTACCGCGACCCTCTGCACGATCATCGCGATCAATGCCTCGGAGAGTTCATGGCGCCGCATTTCATACACTGGTGTGAAGAACACCCGATGACCGAGCGCCGGCAAGAGCACGCGATGCACATCTTCGGGCAGCACATCGAGCCGTCCGTCCAACCATGCGTTGACGCGCACCGCGCGGACCAGCGCGCTCATGCCACGCGCACTTGCGCCGGCAAGAATCAGCCGCTCCATATCGACGCCATCGAGTTCGATGCCAAAGCGCTGCGGCGTTTCCGTCGCTTGCCAGATGTCAAGCACATACTTCTCGATGCTCGGACTCAGGGTCACGCTGCGCTGGATCATCGCGCCAATGTCGTTGAGCCGCGCTGCATCGATCACGGCCTCGGGCACGCTTTGCAGGAGCGTATCGACATCATGGAAGGCCGGATCGAAAACCAGCGCGCGGCGCACTTCACGAGCCGAAGGCGTCGGCATGTTGAGTTCGAAGAGGAAGCGATCGCGTGCGGCGGAAGCCAGTTCGAAGGTCTCTTCCTTCTCGACCTTGTTGCGGTCGGCGAAGACCGTCAGGTGCGGGAAGCGATATTCGCGGTCGAAAGCGGAGACTGAGCGTTCGGCCATCGCGCGCAGCAACAGTGACTGAACCTGTGGACGCGATCGGTTGATCTCATTGAAAAAGAACGTGGTCAGTTTTTCGCCGTGGCGCAGCAACGGACCAGGATCGATACGCGGCTTGCCCTGCGCATCGACGAAGGTGTGATAAATCAGATCGCCAGGCATGAGGTCGATGGTACCTTCGATGCGCTCGAAATCGCCCCCCGTCGCTCGCCCGAATGCGCGGAGTACGGTGGTCTTGCCGACGCCTACGCCGCCTTCCAGTAAGACGTGTCCCCGCGCATACAGCGCAACGTTAATTAGATGAATCGTTTCGGCTTGGCCGACGACGGTATGCCCTACGGCGGCTTCCATCTTGAGGGCGTCGCTGCGCCAGTCTTGAAGTTTGCTTTCCGTTGCCATGGTTGGTGTAATGAGGCGAGCACGGATGAGCAAAATGCGTGGTCCGTGCGCTCCTGGGCATGGAACGCATAACCCGCGCCAGTCGCGGATGCGCGGTGGCCTTCGTCGGGCCGGGGCAGCCTGTCCACATGTGAGACAAACTGTGGCATCGTCAGTGCGCCCTGTTCCGCGCTTGGGAACGCACGGTTCGTGCGCCGGGAACATTGCCCAGAAACACGCTGTCCGTTGGGTACGCGTCAGTCGGAGCCCACCATGGCCGAACCATGCCAAAGCCGTGGTGGCAACGTCGCTCATGGGCCGTTAGTGCCGTGCTGCGGCCAGGGAAGTTCCTCGGGCGGGCAAGTTGTCCGACAGCAAGTGCGTTTGAGAACATCGACACAGTTCTTCGATCCCGGTTGGAAGCGTCTCGCGACTGACAAGCCGAAGCCCTCAAACTTGCGGCAGCACAGCGGCCACGCTCAACTAATGACACTGCCTTCTGCCACTAGATTTTTTTCTTACGCCGGTTGAAGGTTATGCGCATCTGAACCTGCGACGTATCGCCAGGTGCAGCACACCTCACGAGGAGATTTTTAATCTACTCCGTCTGACATATTTCTCATCTTCGGATCACGTTCACGCACTATCTGCTCTACATACTGTTTCCATGGCGCGCCAACTAGGCGGTCGAAACTTGGAGAACAGAAATGAAAGCAGCAAAAATTGCGGTTGTGTTCGCAATCACGGGCGTCTCGATTGGCCTGATTTCGCCGTCCGCCTTGGCGCAAAAGTCTCGTGGCCAGGTTCGTGAGGAACTAGCGCTGGCGCAGCATGAAGGATATACGCCTGCCGGCAGGACGCAGTATCCGCCGTCGGAAGCGTCGATTGCACGAAACAAAGAAATTCACGCGGCGGTGACGCACGGCGGTGAGAAGGCGCCAGGCCCGGACCAGCATGATCAGCTGGCGGGGCGCTAACCGCCCAAGTGTGCCCTGAGTGGTGACAAACGGTGCGTAGTGATGGACGGGCATTGCGATGCTGAGTTTGGCATGCATCTACCTTGCCGCTTGAGCAACGGCAGACTCCTCAGCAATCACGCCGCGAATCATGAAGGCACATCGGACACCAACCGTAGAATGAGCCGTGCCATGATCTAGAGGCTGGCGATGTCCGTTCAAGGCCGGTGCTATTCGGATGAGCAGAAGAAGGTGGCCGTCGGTCATTATCGAGCGGTGGCCGCTGTGCTGTCGCAAGTCTAATTGGCTTGTCCAGTCGCGAGACGCTTGCAACCGGGGCGCGGGGCCGCTAGTGCAATGTCGGCTTTGACGTGATGCCCGGCGTAACCAAAGCAGCATGCTTGGCGTGTTCATAGATGCCTTCCCTGCACTCGGCCTTCAGGTTAGCGACGGTCGATTCGATGAAAGGATGGGCACGATAGGGCGCTACAGTCCTATCGATTATTGCTTCGACCGTACGAATGGCAGCTTCGACGCTATCGGGATCTTTGCTGTTGAAGTCAACGGTAATCATGAGGGCATCGAGCTCCTCAAGTGCAGCCGCCACCTCGGCGCACAAGTCAGAGATCAGCTTGTCGGTCATGCGAGTTCTTCGGAGGTTTGCGTGTGTTTCATTCACGCCTGACTTCGCGGTTTCTATGAACCGGCCAGCATAGAGTGCGCCCGCGGCGTTCTTTGCGCTATTGCGGACGTCAGGCGCGGTTACGGGACGGGCCTTCCGCTGCCCGCCGGCGCACGCCACGGGCTGAACACGGTCAGACACCCGGGGCCGTGAATGGAAAGGCATAAGTAGGGTCTGGCACCCCGGGCGCTAACAACTCCCAACCAGTCGCGCATGCTTATCGCTTGAAGGAAAGCATGCAAGATGAAAGATTTGTCATCGATAGGTCATCGGTACGATTCGTTGGTTTCATATGATTCCGGGTTGACGCGCGTACCCCCGTGCTCCGTATTGCAAATTGCGTAGAAGCGAGTCGCGTCTGTAAGCGAGAAGCCACCAAAAACACCAATTTTTGGATGCGGTTGCTTGGTTTGCGATCAGGCCACGCGCACGGCAGAACGCAACTCTGGCCGTGCTTTAGTCCGGGCGATTTCGCCCGGACTTTTTCTTTGCGGGCCCAGCATGCTCGCCACTCCTTCGGGTGTTGGGTTAGTCGATGAGCTGGCCACGGCCGGTAAAGTGAAGCACAACTGCATGAGGCGAGCGTGGGTCGGAAGAGAGCGCGAGCGTAAATCGCGAATCAAAGAACGCAAACTGTCCATCAGACGCTGCCGAGCAGTGCGAGGGGGCAAACAACCGGCGGAGCTCCGGTGAGCAAGGCGAAGTGGCGTAGATGCAGCGGTCGTGCGATGAAGGGATGCGCTCTTCCCTGGGGACTCGGGCGATGTTCGCGAGACGGACTGCACCCAGTACCCGAGTCTAGGTCATTCCCTTCGACATTCGCGTTGAATCGAGTCGTCTTCGATCCCTGACACGTTTCTCATCTTCCCGTCACGATGACGCATGGGCCGTCGACGATACTGTTCCTCAGACGCGCCGAACGGCGGTCGCAATGAAAGGAGAAATAGATGAAAGCGATCAAGTTTGCAGCCCTGCTGGTTACCTCCACAATCGCGCTAGGCGCGGTGTCCCAAACGGCTGTGGCGCAAGCAAAGACACGTGAGCAGGTTCGTCAGGAGCTGGTTCAGGCGCAACACGCCGGACTCGTTCCAACCAGCAAGACGCACTATCCCCCGAGCGACGCTCTGGTCGCGCGCAACAAGGAGACGCACGCGGCGACAAGGCACGCCGGCGAGGCAACACCGGAGATCGACCATCACGACAGCGTCGCGGCTCGCTAAGGCTGCGCGGCTGCACAAGGTGCGACGCCCACCAGGCCTCAAGCCTTTGCGCTCGTCGCGCGATCAGAACGACCGGTGGGCCGGTTCGATCGCGCGACGCGGAAAGGTCAACCAGAACTTCGTCTCTTCGTTGGGCCGACTCTCGACTCCGCAGCTTCCGTCGTGACTGTCCATGATGGACCTCACGATTGCCAAGCCGAGCCCTGAACTCGATGATTGGCTGTGCCGCGAAGGGTCCACTCGATAGAACCGGTCGAATATTCGGTCTACGTGCGGCGACTCGATTCCACCGCCGGCATCCGACACGCTGACCGTGACCCGATCAGCGCGCTCTTCACACTTGACGTTAATCACGCTACCTCTTGGCGCATGAGCGATCGAATTGGAAATAAGATTGCTTAGCGCGCGCTGGAAAAGGAGAAGGTCCGCATCGACGCGCGCCTGCCCGGAAACGCGAATCGTGACGCCCGCTTCTTCCGCCAAGGATTCGTAAAAGCCAGCCACACGCTCCGCCTCTTGCGCCGCGTCGAGCCGTCGAATCTTGAGCAAAGCGTCCGCCCGCTCCGATCGCGCGATGAAGAGCATGTCCTCAATCATGCGCGAAAGACGTTGAAACTCATCGATGCTCGATTCGATGACGTCCTTGTACTGGTCCGCGCTCCGCTCTTGAGACAGCGCCACTTGAGCGGCTGCCTGCAAGTTCGTAAGCGGCGTTCGCATATCGTGAGCAAGGTTTGACGAAAACTCGCTCAGTCGTGTGAACGACTCGTTGAGCCGCTCAACCATGCCGTTGAAAGCGAGCTCAAGCTCTTTGAGCTCGCCCGACGTGTCCAGTGACGGCAACGGATGAGCGAGCCTAGCCGTGGACATCTGTTCTGCTCGTGCGACAAGCTGGCGCAGCGGCTTCAGACCAAACTTTGCGATGCCATATGCCAAGGCAGAGGCCAGCATGACGCCCAGCACTTCGATCACGACGATCGTGTAAGCATAGGCTCGAAGTAAGGCCGCATCGTTTTTGCCGTCGTACTGCAAGACCACGCGCACACTTTCTTCCGGCGAGGCGTTAAGCGACGCCGAGGCGGCGAGATAGCGCAGCTTCGATCCCGGTCGCGCGATGCTGAGCCCAGCCGGCGGTGCTGGATCACTGCGCGCCGGACCGTAGGGCTGAAACCCGGGTGTTCCCAGCAAGCGCCTGCCGTTGCGATCGTAGATCGCCATAGCCATGTTCGGATGGTCGTGCAGTTGATCCGACCACATCTCTGGATTGCGTGCGATATCATCGGCGAGCTTGGCGGCGTCGAAATGGCCCTGCAGCGCGACCATGATGCTGGTCATCTGCTCCGACGCAGTCGACTCAATCCGGCTCCGCAGCGCCTCATAAAGCGCGAGGCCGCTAAGGGCCAGGACCGTTGAGGTCGAGACCACGATAAGGACGGTCAGTCTCGCCCGCAGAGTCCGTGGAAAAAATCGCTTCATCGCGCGCCGATGTCGTCTCTCACTTCGAGCACATAGCCCATGCCGCGAACGGTGTGAATGAGCTTGGGCTCGTAAGCATCGTCGACCTTCGAACGCAAGCGTCTGATCGACGAATCGACCACATTGGTATCGCTGCTGAAGTTCATGTCCCACACTTGTGAAGCAATGGTCGCGCGCGGCAGAATCTCTCCCTCACGTCGCATGAGTAGCCACAGCAGGGCGAACTCCTTTGCGGTCAAGAGTATTCCGTTGCCTTGTCTGAAAGCTTTACGCTTGGTCAGGTCGAGCTCCAGGTCGGCCACGCGAATCGTGTTCGAATCGCTGGGCTGGCCTCGCCTGAGAATGACCCTGATCCGGGCGGTAAGCTCCACGAAATCAAATGGCTTCGAGAGGTAATCATCGGCGCCGAGCTCGAGTCCTTTGACCCGGTCCCCGACATCATCTCGCGCGGTAAGGAACAGGACGGGCGTCTTCTTTGTGCGGCGCAGGTTCTGCAGCACCGACCACCCGTCCTGACCTGGCAGCATGACGTCCAATATGAGAAGGTCGTAGTGCTCGGTTTCAGCTTGATACTGGCCAGATAAGCCGTCCTCGACCCAATCGACGGTGTAACCTGCCTCGGCGAGTCCCCGTTTCAGGTAGAGGCCCATCTTCGCCTCGTCTTCCACAATCAGAATCCGCATTACACATTACCTCTCGAGTGACGCAGGCGCCGCTGAAGCCAACTCGGCGTAAGAAAGCCGAAGCGCTGCTCAAACATCAAACGCATCGACGTCGAGTGGCTCATCCGGTACAGCACCGGTAAAACAAGCAACGTTAGGGCGGTGGACGACAGGATTCCACCGATCACAACGGTTGCCAGCGGACGCTGCACCTCGGAGCCCGTGCCGGTTGCGAAGGCCATGGGTAGGAAACCGAGGGAGGCGACGAGCGCCGTCATCAGTACGGGCCTCAGACGGGTCAGTGCACCTTCGCGGACCGCGGCATTGAGCTCCGCCCCGTCTTCTCGCAGGCTTCGGATGAACGATATCATCACGAGGCCATTGAGCACCGCGACGCCCGACAGGGCGATGAAGCCGATCGCAGCTGTAATTGACAACGGAATGCCGCGCAGCCACAGCGACACAACGCCGCCGCTCAATGCAAACGGGATGCCTGTGAAGACCAGCAAACCGTCTTTGACGTTGTTGAACATCACGAAGAGCAGCACGAACACCATGAACAGTGCCAGAGGTACAACAAGCTTCAGCCGTTCGCTCGCGCTTTGCAGTTGTTCGAACTGACCGCCCCACGACACCCAATACCCGGCGGGGATTTGGACATCTTGCTGGATTTGCTGGCGTGCGTCGGCAACGAACGATCCGACGTCGCGCCCTCGTACATTCGCGCTAACGACCACGCGCCGCTTTCCGTCTTCGCGGCTGATCTGGTTCGGACCTGGACCCACCTCGACGGTCGCCAGTTCTGCCAACGGCACGTAAGGGGCCTGCACGACTGGTCCGCTAGCGGGGGAGACCGCCAAGGCAGGCAGCGCGATCGGCAGCCGCTTGATCGCCTCGATATCCGAGCGGAGCTCGTCGGGCAGGCGCACCACGATGTCGAAGCGGCGATCACCTTGGAACAACGTGCCGGCTTTCTGTCCACCGACTGCCGCGGCGATCGCATCCTGAATATCGGCAACCGTGACGCCATACCGGGCGAGTTTCTCGCGCTCGAGGTTGATGGTGAGCACCGGAAGGCCAGTTGTCTGCTCCACCTTCACTTCCGATGCGCCCGGCACCTTGTTCAGCGCCGCCGCAATCTTTTCACCGGTGCCATTGAGCACCGACATATCGTCGCCGAAGATCTTGACAGCCACGTCGCTACGCACGCCGGAAATCAGTTCGTTGAAGCGAAGCTGGATCGGTTGCGAGAACTCATAGGCATTGCCGGGCAACTCCGCAAGCACCGTTTCTATTTCCTTAATGAGATCGTCACGCGACTTGTCGGGATCCGGCCATTCCTTCGTCGGCTTCAGCATCACATAGCCGTCAGAAAGGTTCGGTGGCATGGGATCGGCCGCGATTTCAGCGGTGCCGGTGCGTGCGAATACGCGGTCGATCTCGGGGAATCGCTGCTTGAGTGTCTTTTCGATCGTTTTCTGCATCTCGAGCGACTGCGACAGGCTCGTGCCGGGAATCCGCAGCGCGGCCACGGCGAGATCACCTTCGTTGAGGCTTGGAATGAATTCGCTGCCGAGTCGGGTCGCGAGTCCGAGGGTGAGCGCCACGATGATCGCCGCGCCCGCCAAGACGCGCTTTGGTTGCTTCATGAAACGGGTCAGGACTGGCTCATAAGCGCGCCGTGCCCAGCCCATGATGCGATTTTCCTTTTCCTCCACGTGTTCACCAATGAACAGCGCAACGGCCGCCGGGATGAACGTCACCGTCAGCACCATGGCCGCAGCCAATGCCATTACAACCGTGACAGCCATCGGATGGAACATCTTGCCTTCCACGCCGGTGAGCGTGAAGATCGGCAGATACACCACCATAATGATGAGCTGCCCGAAGATCAGCGCCCGTCTCGCCTCCTGGGATGCGCCGAATACCTCGCTGAAGCGTTCCTCGCGGGTCAGCGGCCTGCCAAGCAGCGTTTGCGCGTGCGCGAGCCGTCGCACACAGTTCTCGACGATCACCACCGCACCATCGACGATGATGCCGAAGTCGAGGGCGCCAAGACTCATCAGGTTCGCACTTACCTTCGCGTTCACCATGCCGGTGAAAGTCATCAGCATCGACAACGGAATGACGAGCGCCGTGATGATGGCTGCCCGCATATTGCCCAGGAAGAGAAACAGAATCACGATGACTAACACCGCGCCTTCCAGCAAATTCTTCTTGACCGTGTCCACAGCCTTCTCGACCAGATTGGTCCGGTCGTAGACAGGGATAGCGCGCACGCCGTTGGGCAGCGAACGGTTGACGTCGTTCATCTTAAGCGCCACGGCTTTCGAGACCGCGCGGCTGTTCTCGCCCATCAGCATGAATACCGTGCCGAGCACCACTTCTTCGCCGTTGGACGTGGCCGCGCCCGTACGCAACTCGCGCCCGGTGTCGACCTGCGCGATGTCCTTGACGCGAACGGGCACACCGCCCACGTTCGTCAACACGACGTTGGCAAGGTCCTCTGCTGAGCGCGCCTGCCCCGGTACGCGCACCAGGTATTGCTCGCCGCGCTTCTCAATATACCCTGCACCAACGTTGTCGTTGTTGCGCTCGACAGCACGCACGACGTCCGCAAGGGTCAAGCCATAAGACATGAGCTTGGTGGGGTTCGGCGCAATCCGGAACTCCTTGACGTATCCGCCGATGGAATTCACCTCGGTGACACCCGGCACATTGCGAAGCTGAGGCTTCACGACCCAGTCCTGTAGCTCCCGCAGATCCGAAGGCGTGTACCGCGTCCCGTCTGGCTTGCGCGCCGAAGGATCGGCTTCCACGGTCCACAGGTAAATCTCGCCAAGTCCGGTCGACGTTGGACCCATGGCAGGCGTCGCGCCGGGCGGCAGCTTGTCCTTCGCTTCCTGAATTCGTTCGTTGACGAGTTGGCGGGCGAAGTAGATGTCGGTGCCGTCCTTGAAGATGACGGTCACTTGAGACAAGCCGTAGCGCGAGATCGAACGCGTTTCCTCCAAGTTCGGCAGGCCCGCCATCGCCGTCTCGACGGGATAGGTGATGCGTTGCTCGGCCTCGAGGGGCGAATAGCCCGCTGCGGAAGTGTTGATCTGTACCTGTACGTTAGTGATGTCGGGCACGGCATCGATCGGCAACTTCTGATAGCTGTACACGCCGAAGGCGGCAACTGCCGCGACCGCAAGCATGACAAGCCAGCGGTGCGCGATCGCAAAGCGAATCAATCGCTCAAACATGGGATGGTCCTCTGGTGCAGCAGGAAGCGCGCGGCGCCAGGGGCCGCGTCCGTATGCAGCGGGTTGCGTTGTTCACTCTTCTTCGGCGCTGCCTTTTCCGAGCTCTGCCTTCAAAACGAAGCTGTTCGCTGCGACATACTGCTGGCCAGGCGTCAAGCCCCTGAGGACTTCGATGACCCGTTCATCACGCCGACCGGTCTCGACCGCCTGAGCGACGAATCCCCTGGCCGATTGGACAAACACGGAAGGCGCCCCATCAACCTGCTGAAGGGCATCGCTCGCGACCGCGATCGGCACGTCCTGCGTACCGGCATTGACCGAGACATTGACGAACATGCCCGGTCGCCAGGCGCCATCAGGATTGGGAAGGACGACCCGCGCGGGCGCGGTGCGAGTCTGCTCGCCCAACAATGCGCCGACGTAGGCGACTGGGCCGCGCGAAGTGGATTCAAACGCAGCAGCGCTCACAGTCGCTTCGCGTCCGACGCGAACGTCGTTGAGCCGCTGTGCAGGCACGGCCATTTCCGCCCATACGCTGGAGAGGTCCGAGATAACAAAGACGTTGGCGTCCGCGGCGATGGCCTCGCCCGGGGTTGCGTGCTTCTCGACCACGGTGCCTGCAAACGGCGCGCGCAGCTCATATTGGTTCAGGCTAGCGCCGCTCGCGGGAGCGTTGATTGCGGCGAGCTTCTGTCGAGCGTTCTGCGCCGCGATCTCCGCTTCGCGCAATTGCACTTGCGCCTGCAGGAAGTCCTGCTCGGCGGAGACGCGTTCTTTCCAGAGCGTCTGCTCCCGAGCGTAGGTTGTGCGTGCGGCCGACAGACGGCGCTCAGCCGTCAACAGTTCGCTACGAAGGTCCGCCAGACTCGTGCTCGCGATTAAGGCAAGCACCTGGCCCTTCTTCACGTTCTGCCCGATGGACACATCCACGCGTTCCACGATGCCCGCGACGCGGGGAACGACGTGAGCCGTTCGGTCCTCATTGAACTTGATCTCGCCAGGCAACTGGAATGAGGTTGCGATCTGCGCCGGACCGACTCGGGCCAGGTCTATCTTGGAAGTCTTCAGTTGCTCCTCGGACAGCGCTATCGCGCCATCGGTGCGGGAGAATTCGAATGACGCGTTGTGACCGCCTCCTTTGACGTTGAGAATCGCATCGAACACGTGCGGTTTTGCAATGGCCGCGGTCGAGGTGTACTTCTGCCCGGATTGCTGAAACTGCAACATCTGCTTTTGCCCGTCGTATTTAGTCACACCCGCCGATACCACCACGTCCTTCGACAGCGGCTTGCCATCGCTGGTGGGAATGACGATAAGACGCGCGTCGCCGGGCTTCTCCGCAAGCACGACTTCGAGCGTGAGCGGACCGTTCTTCAGAAGGACGCCGCCGTGCTGACCGGCACCGGCATTGGCGTTGTCATGTTGAGCCTCGGCAGCGGTAGGCTCGGGCGCAGGCGCTTCCTTTTTTTGCGTCATCGCGTAGGCGGCAAGGATGATGCCGATCCCACCGAGAGCGGCCACGATGAAATAGGTTCTGCGGCGCGGCATGGGGATTCCTTCAGGGTAAAGTGTTCGTCGACAGCGAAACGGCAGGAAGCGGCGTGCCGACGAGGCGCCCCACTTCCGCATAGGCGAGGTGGGCCTCCGTCAGCGCCTGGACATATTGCGATTGCGCCTGAAACAGCGTGCGTTGTGCATCAAGCACATCGAGAAAGGCGAACTTCCCGAGTTCAAATCCTCGCGACATGGCGTTCAATGCGTCTTTGGAGGCCGGCAACACATCGTCCTTGAGCCTGCGAGCCGCCTGAACCGATGTTTCGTAGTTCGCATAAGCACGGGTCAATTCCAATTGCAGCCGCAAGCGTTCGTTATCGAAATCGGCACTGGCTTTCTCGGCTTTATGTGCAGCCTCCAGCAGAGCGCCTTTGTTGGTGTCGAAAAGCGGCAGCGGAATGGATACGCCGATAACTGCCTGATTGTCAGAAACGCCACCCGTGATGACACGCTTCATACCGGCGCTTACCGTGATATCCGGAATGCGCTTGGCCCGCTCAACGGAAATCGCGGCGTCCGAACGCAGCATCTCAGCACGGGCCACGCGCGACCCAGGGCTGTCGTTCAACTGGCTGACCAGTACCGAGAGCGGCTGGAGACTAGGCACCGACTCGATATCGCCGCCGGCTGCACTGCCCCGCACTTGGGAATTGCCGGTGACGGATGCCAGGCGCTCACGAGCGGTCATGACACGCGCGGCCGCATTTGTCACTTCGATGTGCACCGCGCTTGCCGCAATGCGCGCCTTGGTGGCTTCGACCGGCGAGACCTTACCCGCACGAGAACGCTTCTCCGCAAGATCGGCGGAGCGGGCGGCGATGTCGGCGGACTCGCGCGCGACTTGCTCTTGCCGCTGCGCGGCGAGTTCTTCATAGAACGCGGAGATGACGTCTGCCCGCAGTGCTGAGCCTCGTCCGTCGAGCGCGGCAAGCGCGACCTCGCGTCCGTAAGACGCGACGTCAAGCCGCGCCTGTCGTTTGCCACCAAGTTCGATGCGCTGGTTCACCGTTGCCGTGCTCGTGCGCTCGGTGCCGCCAAATCCTTCCTGCAAAAACGACAACTCGGGATTCGGCCTGACGCCAGCCTGCATCAACGCGCCGGCCGATGCATCCGAATCCGCCCTCGCACCTCGCAGGAGCGGGTTGCTTCGCGCAGCAAGCCCGAGCACTTCGATTAACGAGACTTGGGGCAGGGTCGTTGACGAAGCCCTTGTGGGCTCCTGTAATGCGCCCTCATCGGCAATGGGCTGAAGGGGGGACGTCTGTGCGTAGGTTAATGTTGTGGCCGCCGAGAGCGTCAAGGCTGTAAGGGTTCGCGTGAGCATGTGCGACATTCAAGGATAGGAGTGGTGCGATGCTACGGTCCTGTCGCGGTGTGAAGGTGAGACGAACATGATATTTTTGTCATTTTTGGGCAGAACTAACCGGCAGATCCGGCTCAGGACGCTCAACTCCTTGCTTCCTTCTAGGTGTGCGAACGCACGCAGCTCGTCGAGCAGCGAGCCGCGCATTAGGCGGAAGCATTTGCGGCCGGAAACTCTAGGGCGCGGTCATTTGTCGGCTTGAATAGGGATCCGAGGCCGTGGGCCCGGCAGCATCTTCAGGGTGCGCTCGCAGGTATGCGTCACGGTTTTTTTTCTTCGACGCTGCGGTGGGCGGGTATTCGCTGCGCCTGAAGGGCAGTACACCATCTCTGTAGGCTTGCTCGAGGTCCTGACGCGCTTGCGCCCGCGTCTTTCCCTCGTCGAAAGGACCTTCGTGAGCTTGTGCGAGGCCGGCCAGCAGCAGGGCGGCTGCAATTCCAACAATCGATTTCATCGGTGAGCTCCACAATCACTTAGCCGCATACAGCTCGGTTCAGTGTGAAGCACCGACGGTGCGTCTCAATGACGGCAAGATGATAAGAAAGTCATCTTGCGTTCAGCCCGCTCATCCGTTCTTGACCGTCGCCTCAATCACGAAGAAGACGATAAAACCGACAAAGAATGCGGTGGTAGCCAGCGCAGTCTCGGCAACTTCGTGCGCTTCAACGAGAAGCTCTTCGGTCACCAGATAGATGAGCGCAACTGTGCCCAGCCCAAGCAACGCTGCATAGTAGACCTGCGGCATGTTGGCAAGTACCCCGTGAGCTGCTACGGCCGATAGCGACAGCAACGCAGCGAGCGAGATCGGGACAACAATTGCCCAGAGGCTCCGTACTCCTGAAGCGCTCAGCGCTGCACTGACAGAGAGCGCTAGAAAAAGCACCTCAAGCGTGAGCGCAATGGTAAGGATCACGCCGGTTTGCTCGCCCGCCGCGAAGGCGATGCCCAACACCAGGCCGTCAATAATCAGGTCGACTGCAGTGACGACCACGAGACCGGTCGGCAACGCGGACCCTTCAAGTTGCGCTTCGAGTCGATTGCAGACCGTCTTGATGCCCAACATCAACCCCAAGCCGAGTGCGAAACCGATCACGACCGGCCATAGGGCATGCTTGCGGTCTTCGGGCAGCAACTCGAGCGCCGCAGCGGCGAACACGATGCCCGCCGCGAAGTGCTGGATGACGCTGGTGGTGCGCTCGCCGGGCTTGCGCACCGAAGCGATGACCGCGCCGGCGGCAGCGGCGAGAACAGGTGGTAGCGTGAGCAGTGCAAGTTTAACCGCGGGCGTCACGTGCTCACCGGCGCGCCGCACTGGCTACAAAACTTCGCGCCTTGCGCCAATGGCTGATTGCATTTCGCACAGGCTTGCGGCTGGAGTGAAGTCGCGCACCGGCTACAAAAGCGAGCGCCTTCCGAATTGCCCGCGCCGCATTGCGGGCAGGTCACGCCGAGCTGTGCCGGCGCGGGCGCCGGAGCAGCGCCCGGGGTTTTACCCCACCCTTCGTTGGAAGCGCGACTGCGTTCGTCGGTGTGCCCGGCATAATTGCCGTGGCTATTTCCGTGATGGCCGTGTCGGTTGTCATGCGAATTACCATGGGACCCGCCGCGTCCGCGGTCGTGTTCCCCGCGGTTGTGGCCAACATCACGGCCTCCGAACATTCTTTCAAGCCAGCTCACGATTTATCTCCAGTTTCGGTTGAATCCTTGAAGCCCTTTATTTGCGAAGCAGTCGCAGTCCGTTCCCCACCACCAGCAAGCTCGCCCCGACGTCGGCAAACACCGCCATCCACATCGCACCTAAGCCGCCGATGGTCAGCGCAAGGAAGACAGCCTTGATCCCGAGTGCCAGCGTGATGTTCTGAACGAGAATGCTGTGCGTCGACCTTGAAAGTCGAATGAACGTAGAAATCTTGCGCAGATCGTCATCCATCAGGGCGACGTCCGCCGTCTCGATCGCCGTATCCGTTCCCATTGCCCCCATCGCAAAGCCGATATCGGCTTGCGCAAGCGCCGGAGCATCGTTAATGCCATCGCCGACCATGCCCACCATCGAGCCGCCGTGCGAGAGGCTCTTCACGATCTCCAGCTTGTCCTCCGGGAGCTGATTGCCTTCCGCACGATCGATGCCGACCTGGGTCGCAATCGCCGCAGCCGTGTGGGGGTTGTCGCCAGTGAGCATCGCCGTTCGAACGCCCAGCGCATGGAGCTCGGATATGGCGCCCTTGCTGCTGTCCTTTACGGTATCGGCCACCGCGAACAGTCCGAGTACGCGTTTCTCGTCGATCAGCATCACGACCGTTTTACCGTCGCGCTCGAGCGCGTCCAACCGGGTTTCGAGTTCGGTCGAGCAGCGACCGAGCTCCTCGACGAGCCGGTGATTACCCAGCGAGTAGCGCTGTCCGTTCACGACGCCTGCGACACCCCGGCCAGGAATGGCCTCGAACGCATCGACGTCCAGTCGAGCGACGCCTTGCGCGTCGCTGGCTTGCGCGACTGCCAATGAGACGGGATGATCCGAGCGACCCGCAAGACTCGCGGCGATCGAGCGAACCGTCGCGCTGTCGATATCGGCCGCGCGAAGTTCGAATTCGGTCTCAACCGGCTTGCCGTGCGTAATCGTGCCGGTCTTGTCGAGCGCGAGCCAGGCAAGCTTGCGACCCCGTTCGAGATACGTGCCGCCCTTCACCAGAATCCCGTGGCGCGCCGCAGCGGCGAGGCCGCTGACAATGGTGACCGGGGTGGAAATCACCAACGCGCAGGGGCAGGCGATTACGAGTAGTACGAGCGCCTTATAGATCGAGTCAAACCATGCGCCCGCGAAGAGCAGAGGCGGTATGACGGCAACGCCTATCGCCATCGCGAACACGATCGGCGTGTACACGCGTGCGAACTGATCGACAAAGCGTTGCGTCGGCGCCTTGGCTCCCTGCGCCTCCTCGACCGCGTGAATGATGCGCGCGAGTGTCGTGTTGTTAGCCGCTGCTGTCACCCGATATTCAAACGAACCGGCCTCGTTGATCGTGCCAGCGAACACGGCATCGCCTTGCGCCTTGTCGACCGGCAGGCTCTCGCCGGTAATCGGCGCCTGATTTACGGTCGAGCGGCCACTGACCAGCTCGCCGTCGAGCCCGATTCGCTCGCCCGGCTTTACGCGAACGATTGAACCGAGCGTGACCTGCGAGGCCACAACCTCCGCCCACGAGCCGTCCGCCTGTTTCACCGTCGCCTTGTCAGGAGCAAGGCGCATCAAGCCTTGAATGGCATTACGCGCGCGGTCGAGCGATTTTGCCTCGATGAGTTCCGCAACGGTGAAAAGCACCATCACCATCGCGGCCTCCGGCCACTGCCGCAGCATCAGCGCGCCCGTCACCGCAATGCTCATCAGCGCATTGATATTGAGGTTGCAGTTCCGAAGGGCGATCCAGCCTTTTTTGTAGGTTCCGAGACCGGAACAGCCGACGGCCAAGAGCGCAAGCGCTGCGACGATCCAGACAGGTGAGCCCGCCCAACTGGCCGCCTCAGAGCCGACGGCAGCCACGCCCGCAACCGCCAGCGGCCACCACGGTTTGCGGATCTCGGATGCGTCTGGCGACGTGCCGAGATCGTCAGTTGCGCCCGCAAGTTCGGGCTTGAAACCAAGCGTGCCGAGTGCCTTGACGATGGCATCTAGACCGTCCGGCCGGTGAACCACCGTCAACACACGCTGCATCAAATTGAATTGCAACTCGGCAACCTCAGCCATCCCGCCCAACTTTTTGCGGATGAGCGCTTCCTCGGTCGGGCAGTCCATTTGCAAAATGCGCATCTGGGTGCGGATTGAGTCGCCAGCGGCAACCGTTCCTGCAAGAGCCTGGAAGGAGGTGGGTGCAGCACTGCAGCACGAGTCGCCATGGTCGTGAGCCGCGTGGAGATGCTCATCTGCGTTGGTATGGGCGTGAGCGTGCGGACGACCGCCACCGTGGGAATGGTCGTGGCCGTGCTGATGGTCGGCTTGGTGGTCGTGCTTCCCCTGCGCGTGCGGACTTTGCTCCTGCAAGTCAAGCGGCAACTGTCCGGGCGCGCCGCAGCAAGCGGTGTCGCCGCATCCAGCGGCTTCTTCAGTCCCTATTTGTTGTTTTGACAATGTAGCGAGCTCCTGCGCGGTCGCCCTGTTCCCACCGTGTGCCATGCTTGTGTCCTTGTTCTGATGTATTCTCGCAGTACACACCTTGAAGTAGCTTCAAGGTCAAGGATTTTTTGAGAGGCGGACGCTAACATGAGAATCGGAGAACTAGCGAAGCTGGCAAATTGCACGACCGAGACCATACGCTTCTACGAGAAGGAGGCGTTGCTTCCTCCCCCGGAGCGAGACGGCGCAAACTACCGTAGTTACACCGGTAGCCACGTCGACCGCCTTCGTTTTATCCGGAATTGTCGCGCGCTGGACATGACGCACGACGAAGTGCGGGCGCTGCTGGCCGCATCTGACGTCCCCTCCGGTGGTTGCGAGAGCGTGAACGCGCTCGTGGATGAGCACATTGCACACGTCGATGAGCGGATCGAGGAATTAGCGCATCTGCGCAAGCATTTAACCGAATTGAGACAGCGATGCGGCGGCGAGGCAGCCGTCGAGGCTTGCGGAATCGTCCAAGGCTTGACATCGATGGACGCGATCTCGCCGAGGCCGCGCACGACCCATCTGGGCTAGAAACTGTACATGCGGGTTCGTTGCGCCACTCAGCCTGAACACCCTCTCGCTGCAAGTGCTGGCTCGGCGCAGTCGCATCGAACACGGGAATCCGTACCAGCGCCTCCAAACAGCATCGCCTCGAGCGTTTGAACGCTAGTGTAGTGCTTCGTTTTTCTTGGAACCAAGGCGGCGATTGGCGCGAATGACTTTCTGCAAGATGTCATTGGCCTTAGCAGTCCACACGAATGGTTTGGGATCCTGGTTATGCACGGCGATGTAGTCCTTGATAGCGACGATCAGATCCGGCACGCAGCGGAACACGCCACGGCGCAAACGTTCGGTCGTGATATCGCGAAAGAAGCGCTCTACCATATTCAGCCACGATGCGGAGGTTGGTGTGAAATGCACAGTAAAGCGAGGATGTTTCGCGAGCCACTCCTTGACCTTCGGGTGCTTGTGGGTGGCATAGTTATCGCAGATCAGATGCAGCTCCTTGCCCTTTGGAGTCTCGCGCTCAATCTGGCGCAGGAAGGCGAGCCATTCGCTGTGACGGTGGCGCTGATCGCAGCGGGCGATGACAGAACCATCGAGGGTATTGAGCGCTGCGAACAGGGTCGTGGTGCCATGACGTTTGTAGTCATGCGTCTGGGTGGCCGCACGGCCTCTCTTCAAAGGCAGTCCGGGCTGGGTACGGTCGAGTGCCTGCACTTGGCTCTTCTCATCGCAGCACAGGACCAGCGCATGCTCGGGCGGGGACATGTACAGGCCCACAATGTCCTCGAGCTTCTCGGCGAACTTCGGATCCCGCGAGACTTTGAAGCTCTCGACCAGGTGAGGTTTGAGTCCGTTGGCCTGCCAGATTCGCAGCACCGTGGTGTCGCTCACGCCGGCTTTCCGGGCGAGGGTGCGCGTGCTCCAGTGAGTCGCTGCTTCGGGCGTGCTCTGCGTCGTCAACCGTACGATCTCGGCTCGATCGATGCGAGGCTTGCGCCCACTGCGCGGCAAGTCATCTTCGATCGCTACGACGCCGCCCTGAACAAAGCGCTCGCGCCAACGTCCCACCTGCACCCGTCCGATTCCCAATGCCGCAGCAATCTCCCGATTGCCCATACCATCGGCTGCCAGCAAGACGATCTGCGCTCGCCGAACGGCTCTTACCTCGAGGGTTTGCGATCTCACCATCGCTTCAAGCCTGATGCGTTGTTCGCTGCTCAATTCAACCGGTTTCGCCGTCTTCATGACTCGCTCCCTCGTTCAAACAAAGAGTACGACGACGACAAAACCCATTGGTTCCACTAATTCAGAAGCACTACACTAGCAGGGCTCAAGGAAAATCCGATATAGGTCCAGTCTTGCCTATCGGAACATAGTCGGCCTCGTTGCTTTCTTTCCTGCGCCAGACACACTGTGGCTCCGGCGCGTGCATGTCGGTAGATCCGACTCTTTAACGGTGCAGACCCCTTAGTCCGGGTTCGGCGGATTTACCGGCGCACGATTTGCGAAAAACAGACCGTGTGGCGAGCGGCCAACCGCGATCGTGTCCACCAACTTGTGGGTCGTCAGATCGATCACGCCGACGTGCCGCGCGAATCGAAACGTGACCCATAAATATCGACGATCGGCCGACAGCTCCATGTCGTCCGGCCCGGGCATCAGCCCGCTGATATCGCTAACCTTGCTCAGGTCGTTGTAGTCGAGAATGCTGATGGTGCTTTCGACACGATTCGAAACCGCGATGTGCCGACCGTCGCCCAAGTTACGAAAATTGTGAGCGCCACGGCCGGTCTTGATGGTCTTGACAACCTGCTGCTTTCTCCAATCAACGACGGCCACGTAGTCTTCGCCCGTCATGCCGATGAGCAGGTAACGGTCCCCGGGCGTCATCCAAAGACCGGCCGGCACCTTGCCGACCTTCATCTTCCACTTCACCGTTTGAGAAGCAAGGTCGATGGCAGCAAGCTCCCCAGTTTCTTGCACCGTCACGAAAACCGTGCTGCTATCGGAGCTGAAGGTCAGATGGCTCGGCGTCTGTGACAACGGCACGCGCTTGACCAGCGAGACGTCCTTTCCATCGTACCTGTAAATGTCAACGCGATTTAGGCGTAGCGCCGCAGTGATGAACCACTTTCGGTCCGGGGAAAATCCAAGCTGGTACGGATCGTCAATGTTCGCGACACGACGCTGGATCTGCCCTGAGCGCGGATCAAGATACATTAGGTCGTTCGACACTGAATCCGCCACAATCAGGGAAGAGCCATCAGGTGTGGTCATCAGGTGATGAGGCTCTTTCCCAGTCGAGAAGCTCTCAATGACCTTGTGTGTCTCTTGGTCGATCAAGCTCACCTTGGCCTCGCCGGAGTCGAGCACGATGATCTTTTCGTCTGCAGGTGCGTTGATCGGCACGAGAACGGAGAGGGCCGCACCTAGAACAACTCGCGAGACGTCAGCGATAAAGCGCTGCATATGAATGAAGTCCTTTCAGATACCGCTGGTCGGAAGACAGCA